>NZ_JBSWYX010000004.1:0-310026 GCF_056161345.1 Salipiger sp. ABF4_146
CGAAAATCCTCGAGTGATGATCGCATGCCCGGCGCCCGCGCCGGGCAGCTGATCGCGAAAGGGCCGCCCATTGGGCGGCCCTTTTTCGTTGACCGCGGCACCCGCGACGCGCGCGCGCTCGGATCGCGTCTGGACGACGCAATTTGCCGCTGCGGACCCATCGTGAGGGGCTTGCCAAACAGGGCGCTCAGCCGTATATGCGCGCAACGGCCCGTGGGTCGTGAAGGGCGGGGTGATTCCCCGCCTTTTAGGTTCGATGAGGGTGCGGCGATGCGCGTCCATCCTCCTCTCAACCTTAACGCCAAAATAGGACTGTTCGATGAACCAGAACATCCGTATCCGGCTCAAGGCGTTCGATTACCGCGTCCTCGATGCATCGACGCAGGAAATCGTGAACACCGCCAAGCGCACCGGCGCTACGGTTCGCGGCCCGATTCCGCTGCCGAACAAGATTGAGAAATTCACCGTTCTGCGTGGCCCGCACGTGAACAAGAAATCCCGCGATCAGTTCGAGATTCGTACGCACAAGCGTCTTCTCGACATCGTCGATCCGACCCCGCAGACCGTGGACGCGCTGATGAAGCTCGACCTCGCGGCCGGCGTGGATGTCGAGATCAAGGTGTAAGGGGGCAGATCATGTTGCGCTCTGGAGTTATCGCAAAGAAAGTCGGCATGACCCGGCTGTTCATGGAAGACGGCAAGCAGATCCCTGTCACCGTCCTCCAACTCGAAGGTTGCCAGGTCGTCGCACAGCGGACCGCTGACAAGGACGGCTACAGCGCCGTTCAGCTCGGCGCCGGTGCGGCAAAGGCCAAGAACGTGTCGAAGGCCATGCGTGGTCACTTCGCCGCGGCCAAGGTTGAACCGAAGCGGAAGATCGCCGAATTCCGCGTCGACGCAGAGAATCTCATCGCCGTTGGCGAAGAGATCTCGGCAGAGCATTACTTCGAAGGTCAGTTTGTCGACGTTGCCGGCACGACCATCGGTAAGGGCTTTGCTGGTGCAATGAAGCGCCACAACTTCGGTGGTCTTCGTGCATCGCACGGCGTGTCGATCTCGCACCGTTCGCACGGTTCGACCGGTCAGTGTCAGGACCCGGGCAAGGTCTTCAAAGGCAAGAAGATGGCCGGCCACATGGGCGCCGTCCGTGTCACCACGCAGAACCTGCAGGTCGTGAAGACCGATGCCGACCGCGGCATCATCATGATCAAGGGCGCGGTGCCGGGCTCCAAAGGCGGCTGGGTCACCATCAAGGACGCCGTGAAGAAGCCGTTCCCCGAGAACGCTGCTCTGCCGGCTGCCCTGAAATCCGCCGCTGCTCCGGCTGAAGCCGAAGCCGAGAAGAAGGAAGGCGACGAATGAAACTCGACGTGATCAAACTCGACGGCGGTGCCGCGGGCGAAGTCGAGCTGACGGACGCGATCTTTGATCTCGAGCCGCGCGCCGACATTCTGCACCGTGTGGTTCGCTGGCAGCGTAACAAGGCGCAGGCCGGTACGCACAAGGTCAAGACCCGCTCGGAAGTCAGCTACTCGACCAAGAAGATTTATCGCCAGAAGGGCACCGGCGGCGCACGCCACGGCTCCCGCAAGGCGCCGATCTTCCGCAAGGGTGGTATCTACAAGGGTCCGACCCCGCGCAGCCACGGCCATGATCTTCCCAAGAAGGTCCGCGCACTCGGCCTGAAGCTGGCTCTGTCGGCGAAAGCCAAGACCGGCTCGCTCGTGGTGATCGACACCGCGGAGACCGATGGCAAGACCAAGACGCTGGCGGCACAGGTCAAGAGCCTGGGCTGGAAGCGCGCTCTGGTGATCGACGGTGCATCGGTGAACGAGGGCTTTGCCCGCGCCGCCGCGAACATCGACGGTCTGGACGTGCTGCCCTCCGTCGGCGCCAACGTGTATGACATCCTCAAGCGTGACACTCTCGTGCTCACCAAGGCGGGTGTCGAAGCTCTGGAGGCTCGACTGAAATGACCGCTAAGGCACAACACTACGACGTGATCCGCAAGCCGATCATCACCGAGAAATCCACCATGGCCGGCGAGAACGGCACCGTGGTTTTCGAAGTGGCGATCGACTCGACCAAACCGCAAGTCAAAGAGGCCGTCGAGGCGCTCTTCGGCGTGAAGGTGAGATCGGTGAACACCACCATCACCAAAGGTAAGGTCAAGCGTTTCCGCGGCCAGATCGGCAAGCGGAACGACGTCAAGAAGGCCTATGTGACCCTCGAAGAGGGCAACACGATCGACGTGACCACCGGTCTCTGATCGTCGCCTTCGGCACATTCGGGAAAGCCCTCGCGTCTGCGGGGGCTTTTCCAATTCCCGGCTGCATTTCTCGGCCGGGCGGGGGAGGGCGGAAATCGCCCCAAACCCCGGTAAATAAGGGCCTCAAGGCCCTTTGCGGCGGCGGTTGCGCTTGACCTTGATCGACTCTTTGACTAGAGCAGGCCATCCGCTGAGCCCCGGATTCGTCCGGGGCTTCGCTTTTGTTCGAAAGAACAGATCGTCTGGGACCTTCGGGGCCCTCTAAATCGGCCACCTTCGGGGGGCTAAACTCCGGCACACCCGATACGCGGGTGCTGTCGCATTACAACGGAAGACAGAAAGCATGGCACTTAAGTCGTACAAGCCGACGACGCCGGGCCAGCGCGGGCTGGTGCTGATCGACCGTTCGGAGCTGTATAAAGGACGTCCCGTCAAAGCCCTCACCGAGGGCCTGACGAAGTCGGGCGGCCGGAACAACACCGGACGGATCACTGCACGCCGCCGCGGCGGTGGCGCAAAGCGTCTCTATCGCATCGTCGATTTCAAGCGGAACAAATTCGACGTGTCGGCCACCGTGGCCCGCATCGAATATGACCCGAACCGGACTGCGTTCATCGCGCTCGTCCAGTATGACGACGGCGAGCAGGCCTACATCCTGGCCCCGCAGCGCCTCGCCATCGGCGACCGCGTCGTGGCGTCGGCAAAGGCCGACATCAAGCCCGGCAACGCAATGCCCTTCTCGGGCATGCCGATTGGTACCATCGTCCACAACATCGAACTGAAGCCCGGTAAGGGCGGTCAGATCGCACGCGCCGCGGGCACCTACGCTCAGTTCGTCGGCCGTGACGGTGGCTACGCACAGATCCGCCTCTCCTCGGGTGAACTGCGCATGGTTCGTCAGGAATGCATGGCCACCATCGGTGCCGTGTCGAACCCCGACAACTCGAACCAGAACCTTGGTAAAGCCGGTCGTAACCGCCACTACGGCAAGCGTCCGTCCGTCCGCGGCGTCGTGATGAACCCGATCGACCACCCGCACGGTGGTGGTGAGGGTCGTACCTCGGGTGGTCGTCACCCGGTGACCCCGTGGGGCAAGCCGACCAAGGGCAAGCGTACCCGCAACACCAACAAGGCGTCGCAAAAGCTGATCATCCGCTCGCGCCACGCCAAGAAGAAGGGGCGGTAATCCATGACGCGCTCTGTTTGGAAAGGCCCGTTCGTCGACGCCTACGTCCTGAAAAAGGCCGAGAAAGTCCGCGAATCTGGCAAGAACGAAGTCATCAAAATCTGGTCGCGCCGCTCGACGATCCTGCCCCAATTCGTGGGTCTGACGTTTGGCGTCTACAACGGCCAGAAGCATGTTCCCGTGAACGTCTCCGAAGACATGATCGGTCAGAAGTTCGGTGAGTACTCGCCGACTCGGACCTATTACGGTCACGCGGCTGACAAGAAAGCCAAGAGGAAGTAAGCCATGGGCAAGGATAAGAATCCCCGCCGCGTGGCGGACAACGAGGCGATGGCAAAGCTGCGCATGCTGCGCACTTCGCCCCAGAAGCTGAACCTGGTAGCCGCGCTGATCCGCGGTAAGAAGGTCGACCGTGCTCTCACGGACCTCACCTTCTCGAAAAAGCGGATCGCCGTGGACGTGAAGAAATGCCTTCAGTCCGCTATCGCGAACGCCGAGAACAACCACGGTCTGGACGTTGACGAGCTCGTCGTCGCCGAGGCCTATGTGGGCAAGAACCTTGTGATGAAGCGCGGTCGTCCGCGTGCACGTGGCCGCTTTGGTCGCATCAACAAGCCGTTCTCGGAACTCACCATCAAGGTGCGTCAGGTCGAGGAGCAAGCCTAATGGGTAACAAGACCAATCCGATCGGCATGCGCCTCCAGGTCAACCGCACCTGGGACAGCCGCTGGTACGCCGACACCAAGGACTATGGTGATCTGCTTCTGGAAGACATCGCGATCCGCGAATTCCTCCACGAAGAGTGCAAGCAGGCGGGTGTTGCCCGCATCATCATCGAGCGTCCGCACAAAAAGTGCCGCGTCACGATCCACACCGCACGCCCCGGCGTCATCATCGGCAAGAAAGGCGCGGACATCGAAGTTCTGCGCAAGAAGCTGGCGAAGATGACCGACAGCGAGCTGCACCTCAACATCGTTGAAGTGCGCAAGCCCGAGCTCGACGCCCGCCTCGTGGGTGAGAGCATCGCGCAGCAGCTTGAGCGTCGTGTGTCGTTCCGTCGTGCGATGAAGCGTGCCGTGCAGAACGCCATGCGTATGGGCGCCCTGGGTATCCGGGTGAACGTCGCTGGTCGTCTGGGTGGTGCCGAGATCGCACGTACCGAGTGGTATCGCGAAGGCCGTGTGCCCCTGCACACCCTGCGCGCCGACATCGATTACTCGCACGTCGAAGCAACGACCCCCTATGGTATCATCGGGATCAAGGTCTGGATCTTCAAAGGCGAGATCATGGAGCATGACCCCGCAGCCCGCGATCGTAAGTCGCAGGAACTGCAAGATGGTCCGGCTCCGCGCGGCGCCATGGGCGGCCGTCGCTGAGGAGGTTTGAGAAATGCTTCAACCGAAACGCACTAAATTCCGGAAGATGTTCAAAGGCCGCATCAAAGGTGAGGCCAAAGGCGGTTCCGACCTGAACTTCGGCCACTACGGCCTGAAGGCACTTCAGCCCGAGCGTGTGACGGCTCGTCAGATCGAAGCGGCTCGCCGCGCGATGACGCGTCACATGAAGCGTCAGGGCCGGGTCTGGATCCGTATCTTCCCGGACACCCCCGTGACCTCCAAACCCACCGAAGTCCGGATGGGTAAGGGTAAAGGTTCCGTGGATTTCTGGGCCTGCAAAGTGAAGCCGGGCCGCGTGATGTTCGAGATCGATGGCGTCTCCGAGGAAGTGGCGCGCGAAGCGCTGCGTCTGGCGGCGATGAAACTGCCGATCAAGTCGCGCGTCGTGGTTCGCGAGGACTGGTAATCCCTTCGGGATGACCGCATGACAAAGGCCCCCGCCGAGCGATCGGCGGGGGCTTTCCGTTTCATTCCCGCGCGGGGCAGGAGGGCCTGCGTCGCGCCGCTCGACAGAGGACCGCGCCATGGCCCAGATCCGTTCCCTCTTTGCGACCCGTCTCTACCGCGCCCGCCTGTCGGAGTTCGATCCGGCGGTCGACGCCGATGAGCTTGAGGGCTCGTGTTATTCCATCGCCGAAGACGACGAGGCAGGGCAGGAGTGGTGCGAGAACAACGGCTATCCGGGCTACACGTCCTATGCCTCGCTGACCGACCTGCCGTGGCGCTTTCCGATCTTCGGTGATCTGGTGAAGGCGCTGGACGCGCATGTGGCGGCCTTTGCCGAGGATCTCGAGTTCGACCTTGGGGACAAGCAGCTCGTGCTGGAGGATCTGTGGATCAACATTCTGCCCGAGGGCGGCACCCACGGCTCGCACATCCACCCGCACTCGGTGATCTCGGGCACGACCTATGTGGCGATGCCCGACGGCGCCAGCGCGCTGAAGCTGGAAGACCCGCGGCTGCCGATGATGATGGCCGCACCGACCCGCCGCAAAGGCTGCCGCGAGGAACTCGAGAGCTTTGTCTACGAGGCACCGGTGGTGGGCGATGTGCTGCTCTGGGAAAGTTGGCTGCGGCACGAGGTGCCGATGAACATGTCCGAAGACGAACGCATCTCGGTGAGCTTCAACTACAAGTGGGAGTGACCTGAACCGGCACCTCCACCACTGCTGGGGCCGGTGCGTCGGCCCCGGGAAATGACAACCCAGCCATGCGCGCGGGCCCTTGTTTTACAGGGTTGTCACGATCGAGATTCTGGCCTATATCGCGCGCTCATCCACCTCCACCGGGAATCAGGGTGACCCGCATAACGACGGGGCTCTCCGGTGATGTTGAAACGAAGGAGCGACCATATGGACGCCAAAGAACTTGCGAACAAGACCCCGGATCAGCTCCGGGACGAGCTCGTCGCGCTGAAGAAGGAAGCGTTCAACCTGCGCTTCCAGAAAGCCACCGGCGCTCTCGAGAACACCGCACGCATCCGTCAGGTGCGCCGCGACGTTGCCCGCGTCAACACCGTGCTGAACCAAAAAGCCGCTGGCGCGGCCGCAACCGAGTAAGGGAGGCTAAGTAATGCCCAAGCGTATCCTGCAAGGCACCGTGACCTCCACGGCAAACGCACAGACCGTCACCGTTTCGGTCGAGCGTCGCTTCAAGCACCCGGTCATGCAAAAGACCGTTCGTAAGTCGAAGAAATACCGTGCCCATGACGAGGCCGGGAAATTCGCCGTTGGCGATACGGTCCGCATCATCGAATGCGCGCCCAAGTCGAAGACGAAGCGCTGGGAAGTCATCGCGGAATAAGCGTCTCGCCTCGGCCTAACGGTCGGGGCCTGCGCTTTTCCTGCGATGGTGCCCAGCATCATCGAAACCCTGGGGGGTAGACCAAGAACAACCCCCAAAGGTCGGGAGAAACCAAATGATCCAGATGCAGACCAATCTGGATGTCGCTGACAATTCCGGTGCCCGGAAAGTTCAGTGCATCAAGGTCCTCGGCGGCTCGCATCGCCGCTACGCATCGGTCGGCGACATCATCGTCGTCTCGGTGAAAGAGGCCATTCCGCGCGGTCGCGTGAAAAAGGGTGACGTCCGCAAGGCCGTCGTCGTGCGCACCGCCAAGGAAGTTCGTCGTGAAGATGGCACGTCGATCCGCTTCGACCGCAACGCAGCTGTCATCCTGAACAACTCGGGCGAGCCGGTCGGCACCCGTATTTTCGGGCCGGTGGTTCGCGAACTGCGTGCGAAGAACTTCATGAAGATCATCTCGCTCGCTCCGGAGGTGCTGTAATGGCTGCTAAACTCCGCAAAGGTGACAACGTCATCGTCCTGTCCGGCAAGGACAAGGGCAAGACCGGCACCATCGAGTCCGTTGATCCCAAGGCTGGCAAGGCAGTTGTCGGCGGCGTGAACATGGCCGTCCGTCACCAGCGTCAGAGCCAGACCGAGCAGGGCGGCCGCACGCCGAAGGCGATGCCGATCGACCTGTCGAACCTGGCGATCGTCGATGCCAACGGCAAGGCAACCCGCGTCGGCTTCCGCATGGAAGGTGACAAGAAGGTCCGCTTCGCCAAGACCACGGGAGACGTGATCGATGCTTGATACCGCGACCTACATGCCGCGTCTCAAGACGCAGTACCGCGACACGATCAAAGCTGCTCTGAAAGAAGAGTTCGGCTACAAAAACGACATGCAGATCCCTGCTGTCGACAAGATCGTGCTGAACATCGGCTGCGGTGCAGAAGCCGTGCGCGACTCCAAGAAGGCGAAATCGGCTCAGGAAGACCTGACCAAGATCGCCGGTCAGCTGGCCGTCACCACCAAGGCAAAGAAGTCGATCGCCGGCTTCCGCGTCCGTGAAGACATGCCGCTTGGCGCCAAGGTCACGCTGCGTGGTGACCGGATGTACGACTTCCTCGATCGCCTGATCAACATTGCGATGCCGCGTATCCGCGACTTCCGTGGTGTGAAGCCGTCGTTCGACGGTCGTGGCAACTTTGCCATGGGCGTCAAGGAGCACATCGTTTTCCCCGAGATCGAATTCGACAAGGTCGATGAGGTTTGGGGTCTGGACGTGATCATCACCACCACCGCCGCAACCGACGCGGAAGCCAAGGCGCTGTTGAAGCATTTCAACATGCCCTTCAACGCCTGAGGAGCGAGACACATGGCTAAAAAATCCATGATCGAACGCGAAAAGAAGCGTCAGAAGCTGGTGGAACAGTATGCCGCCAAGCGTGCCGCTCTGAAAGAGATCGCGAACGACGAAACCAAGCCGATGGAAGAGCGTTTCAAGGCCCGCCTTGATCTGGCAAAACTGCCGCGCAACTCCTCGCCGACCCGTCTGCACAACCGTTGTCAGCTGACCGGTCGTCCGCACGCGTATTACCGGAAGCTCAAGGTCAGCCGTATCGCCCTGCGCGAACTCGGCTCGAACGGCCTGGCCCCCGGTCTCGTGAAATCGAGCTGGTAAGGAGGGTATGAGATGAACGATCCTATCGGCGATATGCTCACCCGTATCCGTAACTCCCAGATGCGCGGCAAGTCGGTCGTTTCGACCCCGGCTTCTAAACTGCGCGCTTGGGTTCTCGACGTGCTGGCGGACGAAGGTTTCATCCGCGGCTACGAGAAGGGCACCGACGCAAGCGGTCACCCGACGCTCGAGATCAGCCTGAAGTACTTCGACGGCACCCCCGTCATCCGCGAACTGAAGCGGGTGTCGAAGCCGGGCCGCCGTGTGTACATGGGCGTGAGCGACATCCCGCAGGTCCGTCAGGGCCTGGGTGTCTCCATTGTCAGCACGCCCAAAGGCGTGATGTCGGACGCAAACGCCCGCGCTGCCAATGTCGGCGGCGAGGTGCTCTGCACGGTATTCTAAGGAGGGACTCATGTCTCGTATTGGGAAAAAGCCGGTCGAGCTGCCGTCGGGTGTCTCCGCATCCGTCACTGGCCAGACCGTGGAAGTGAAGGGCCCGAAAGGGACCCAGACCTTCAACGCCACCGACGATGTGACGATCACCGTCGAGGACGCCACCATCACCGTTGCGCCGCGCGGCAACTCGAAGCGCGCGCGTCAGCAGTGGGGCATGTCCCGCACCGTGGTCGCGAACATGGTTCACGGCGTTCAGGACAGCTTCAAGAAAGAGCTTGAAATCCAAGGTGTGGGTTACCGCGCCGCGGTTCAGGGCTCGGTTCTGAAGCTGAACCTCGGCTACAGCCACGATGTGAACTTCGACATCCCGCAAGGCATCACGGTCACCACGCCGAAGCCGACCGAGATCGTGATCGAAGGTCATGACGCACAGCAGGTTGGTCAGGTTGCGGCGAACATCCGCGACTGGCGCCGCCCCGAGCCCTACAAAGGCAAGGGTATTCGCTACAAAGGCGAATACATCTTCGCCAAGGAAGGCAAGAAGAAGTAAGGACGCAGAAAATGGCACTCAGCAAACGGGAACTGTTCCTCAAGCGCCGCCTGCGCGTCCGGAACAAGCTTCGCAAGACGAACGCAGGTCGCGTGCGTCTTACGGTTCACCGCTCGAACAAGAACATCAGCGTTCAGCTGATCGACGACATTCGCGGCGTGACCCTGGCGTCGGCCTCCACCATGGAGAAAGACCTGGGCGTGACCGGCAACGGCGCAAACGTCGATGCGGCTCAGAAGGTGGGCGCGGCTATCGCCGAGCGCGCCAAGAAGGCCGGCATCGAAGAAGCTTACTTCGACCGCGGTGGCTTCCTGTATCACGGTCGCGTCAAGGCTCTGGCCGACGCAGCCCGCGAAGCAGGCCTGAAAATCTGATCAGCGCGGCGGGCTCGCCCGCCGCAGGATCGACAGTGGCAAGGCGGGCCTGTCCCGCCTTGCGCTTTTGCAGGTGGAAACACCTCGATGATCCGGGATCGCCCGCCCTTCGGCGCAGCGATCACCTGGATTGGACAAATCGGTGCCGATGCGGCACGGGCCCCGGCCTGCACCGCCACGCGCCAACCTGAGAAAAGGATGCCAGATGGCAGAACGTGAGAACCGCCGGAACCGTCGCGACCGCGACGAAGCTCCGGAATTCGCCGATCGCCTTGTTGCGATCAACCGTGTGTCGAAGACCGTTAAAGGCGGTAAGCGTTTCGGCTTTGCCGCGCTCGTCGTCGTCGGCGACCAGAAGGGCCGCGTTGGCTTTGGCAAGGGTAAGGCCAAGGAGGTCCCCGAGGCCATCCGTAAGGCCACCGAGCAAGCCAAGCGCAAGATGATTCGTGTGCCGCTGCGCGAAGGCCGCACGCTGCACCACGACATCGAAGGCCGTCACGGCGCTGGCCGTGTGGTGATGCGCACCGCACCGACCGGTACCGGGATCATCGCTGGTGGTCCGATGCGTGCCGTGTTCGAGATGCTCGGCGTGCACGACGTGGTCGCCAAGTCGATCGGTTCGCAGAACCCCTACAACATGATCCGCGCCACTCTGAACGCGCTGGAGCGGGTGAACTCGCCTCGCAACGTCGCACAGCGTCGTGGCAAGAAGGTCGCCGACATCCTCCCGAAGCGTGACGAAGCCCCCGCGGAATCGTCGCAAGTGGCTGAGGAGGCCTGAGACCAATGGCGAAAACCATCGTTGTGAAGCAGATCGGCTCGCCGATCCGTCGCCCCGCCGTGCAGCGCCAGACGCTGATCGGCCTGGGCCTGAACAAGATGAACAAAACCCGCGAGCTTGAGGACACCCCCGCCGTGCGCGGCATGGTCCGCAAGATCCCGCACCTGGTTGAGATCATCGAAGAGCGCGGCTGAGCCGTCTCTCTTTGCCAATCTCGGAAGCGCCCCGGACCTCATGCCGGGGCGTTTTCTTTTGGGCGCCTGCCTTGTGGGGCAGGGGCCTCCGGCCTTCAAACAGCATCGCGAGGACCTTCGAAGGCTGCTGGCGGTAACCAAATCGCAACACTTCCCAAGCGACACTTCGACCGGGGACCAGCGCGCGCCGGTCTGCACTCTTGCACCGCACAAGCTCGGGCGCTATACGCCCACGGTGGCCGGGTTCTTTGAATCCGATCCACTGATTCCGAAAACATGCATGCCGCGTTTGCTCCATCCGTCGCTGGGGGGCACATCCGGCAAGGAGAAGCGACAATGAAACTGAATGAACTTCGCGACAACGAAGGCGCAGCACGCTCGAAAAAGCGCATCGGCCGTGGCCCGGGTTCGGGCAAAGGCAAGATGGGTGGCCGTGGTATCAAAGGCCAGAAATCGCGTTCGGGTGTGGCCATCAACGGCTACGAAGGCGGCCAGATGCCGCTCTACCAGCGTCTTCCCAAGCGTGGCTTCAACAAGCCGAACCGGAAGTCCTACGCCGTGGTCAACCTCGGCCTGATCCAGAAATTCGTCGAAGCCGGCAAACTCGAAGCGGGCTCGATCAACGAAGACACGCTGGTGACCTCCGGCCTCGTGCGCCGCAAGCTCGACGGCATCCGCGTTCTGGCGAAGGGTGAGGTCACCTCGGCCCTGACCATCGACGTCACCGGTGCTTCGAAAGCCGCTGTCGAGGCGGTCGAGAAGGCAGGTGGCGCGCTCAAGACCGCAGCCGCGGCTGAATAAGCGGGTTGTGAGCGGCCGTTGTGCCGCTTACATAAGGCCCCACGTTTTCCACGAACGCCGCCGGAGCCGGAAAGCGCCCCGGCGGCGTTTCGTCTGAGAGAGGACCCTCATGGCATCCGCTGTGGAACAAATGGCCGCCAACACCAGCTGGGCGGCGCTTGGCAAGGCGACGGACCTTCGCAACCGCATCTTCTTCACGTTGGGGCTGCTGATCGTCTATCGTCTCGGCACCTATATCCCCGTTCCGGGCATTGACGGCGCAGCGCTGCGCCAGTTCATGGAACAGGCCGGACAGGGCATCGGCGGCATGGTTTCCATGTTCACCGGCGGCGCGCTGGGACGGATGGGCATCTTCGCCCTCGGCATCATGCCCTATATCTCTGCCTCGATTATCGTTCAGCTGCTGACGGCCATGGTGCCGGCGCTTGAACAGCTGAAGAAAGAGGGCGAGCAGGGCCGCAAGAAGATCAACCAGTACACCCGCTACGGTACGGTCGCTCTGGCGCTGTTCCAGGCCTACGGCCTTGCGGTGAGTCTCGAGGCGGGCGATCTCGCTCATGATCCGGGCTGGTACTTCCGCACAGCCGTGGTGATCACCCTCGTGGGCGGCACCATGTTCCTGATGTGGCTGGGCGAGCAGATCACCGCCCGCGGCATCGGCAACGGTATCTCTCTCATCATTTTCGTCGGCATCATCGCCGAGATCCCCGCCGCGCTGGCGCAGTTCTTCGCCTCGGGCCGCTCGGGTGCCATTTCGCCCGCGCTGATAATCGGGGTGATGGTCATGGTCGTCGCGGTGATCATGTTCGTGGTGTTCATGGAACGCGCCCTGCGCAAGATCACCATCCAGTACCCGCGCCGTCAGGTCGGGATGCGGATGACCGAGGCGCAGCAGTCGCACCTGCCGGTCAAGGTGAACCCGGCGGGCGTGATCCCGGCGATCTTCGCCAGCTCGCTGCTGCTTCTGCCGACCACGATCGCGACCTTCAGCCAGACGGGCTCCACTGGCCCGGTCATGTCGACGATCCTCGCCTACTTTGGCCCGGGTCAGCCGCTGTACCTGCTGTTCTTCGCGGCCATGATCATCTTCTTCGCGTATTTCTACACGTTCAACGTGTCGTTCAAACCCGACGAAGTGGCCGACAACCTCAAGAACCAGAACGGTTTCATTCCGGGTATCCGCCCGGGCAAGAAGACCGCAGACCACCTCGAATACGTGGTCAACCGCGTGCTGGTGCTGGGCGCTGCCTATCTCACGGCCGTCTGCCTGCTGCCCGAGGTCCTGCGCTCGCAGTTCGCCATCCCGTTCTACTTCGGCGGCACCTCTGTGCTGATCGTTGTGTCGGTGACGATGGACACGATCCAGCAGGTCCAAAGCCACCTGCTCGCACATCAATACGAAGGTCTTATCCAGAAATCGCAGCTGCGTGGTAAGGGTAAGGCACGCAAACGGAAGGGACCCGCACGGCGATGAACATCATTCTTCTTGGACCGCCCGGCGCAGGCAAAGGCACTCAGGCCAGAATCCTCGTGGACGAGCGTGGCATGATCCAGCTGTCGACTGGCGACATGCTGCGCGAGGCCAAGGACAGTGGCACCGAGATGGGCAAGAAGGTCGCTGACGTGATGGCACGTGGCGAACTCGTCACCGACGAGATCGTCATTGGCCTGATCCGCGAAAAGCTCGAGGCGAACCCGACCGCCGGCTATATCTTCGACGGTTTCCCGCGCACGCTGAAGCAGGCGGATGCGCTGGCAGAGCTTCTTGAAGAGCAAGGGCAGACGCTGGACCGTGTGGTCGAACTGCGGGTGAACGACGATGCGCTGGTGGAGCGGATCACCGCCCGCTCGACCTGCGGCTCCTGCGGTGAGGTATACAACGACCTCACCAAGCCAATCCCGGCGGATGGCAAGTGTTCCAACTGCGGGGGCACCGAGTTCAAGCGTCGGGCCGACGACAATGCGCAGGCGCTGCAGAAGCGACTGATGGAATACTACAAGCAGACCTCGCCGCTGATCGGCTATTACTACGCCAAGGGTCAGCACACCCGTGTGGATGGTCTGGGCGAGATCGGCGACGTCAAAGCCGCGATCGCGTCCAAGCTCGACTGAGCCGTTTCTTCTCCGGGCCGGCACTTCGCTCTGACGAAGGCGGCCCGGGGAGTCCCGCCGAAAAGGGCGCAAGCGCCCCCAATGTGTCCACCGCCTCAGGCGGCTCCGGCGATCTCTCGGACACGGCTGAAGGCAACCGACAGGTTTCGCCCTTCGCCCGCGTAAAGCCTCGACAAGTACCTGCGATCCTGCGCCGACATCGCGCCGTAGGCCATCGACCAGTCCGGGAACATGCGGGTAGGGATGTGCCTGTTGATCCGTTCGACCACCGAAAAGTGGCGGTGGTCCTCGCGAATCTCCTCGAACAGGCCCCGCACGGTGCTGCGCGCCCCTTCGAGCACTTGGCAAAACCCATCTTCCTCGCGCAGCAGACAGCCGGTCACCCCAAGCAGCAGATTGCGGTCGATCGCCTTGGTCATGATGTCCACATCGGATGTGTGACGCTGCGGAAACAGTGAGCGGCTCGTGTAGAGCAATTGGTAAATCATTGATCTCCCAGTCCTGCGCAGGGTTGCGCGACGCAAATCGAGAGGGCAGGGTGCCTACCGAGGGTTTGGGGAAGGGTTGTCGTGACCTGCATGAGACTGTAAACGATGGGGATCGAGAATGGTTCCCGAATGGGGCTTGACGCTCCTTACGAATCCTCATACCCACTCCCATCTCTAATCGAGACTCAGTTTGCGAGCCGGGCCGCGCCTGTCTTGCAGATCACCTCATCAGCGGAAAGCCCGGCGGCGCCTGCGTGCCTCGGGCTGATGTTGTGAAAAAAGGTTCTGGAGCTACGGAACCGCAACGAAAGGAATAGACACTTGGCACGTATTGCCGGCGTTAACATCCCGACCCACAAACGGGTGCCGATCGCCCTGACCTACATCACCGGTATCGGCGACACCTCCGCCAAAGCCATCTGTGACGCCGTGAACATCGACGTGACCCGTCGCGTGAACGAGCTGTCGGACGCCGAAGTTCTGGCGATCCGCGAGCACATCGACGCAAACTTCACCGTCGAAGGCGACCTCCGCCGTGAGACGCAGATGAACGTCAAGCGCCTGATGGACCTTGGCTGCTACCGTGGCCTGCGGCACCGTCGCAACCTCCCCGTCCGCGGTCAGCGGACCCACACCAACGCTCGCACGCGTAAGGGCCCCGCAAAGCCCATCGCTGGCAAGAAGAAATAAGGGAGGCTGACCAATGGCACGTGATACCCGTCGCGGAGGCAAGAAGAAGGTCTCCAAGAACATCGCCGCAGGCGTGGCGCATGTTAACTCCTCGTTCAACAACACCAAGATCCTGATCTCGGACGTGCAAGGCAATGCGATCTCCTGGTCGTCCGCTGGCACCATGGGCTTCAAGGGCTCGCGTAAGTCGACCCCTTATGCTGCTCAGCTCGCCGCCGAAGATGCTGGCCGCAAGGCGCAGGAACATGGTGTGAAGACGCTGGAAGTCGAAGTTCAGGGCCCCGGTTCGGGTCGTGAATCGGCTCTGCGCGCTCTGGCTGCCGCGGGCTTCAACATCACGTCGATCCGCGACGTGACGCCGATTGCTCACAACGGTTGCCGTCCGCCGAAGCGTCGTCGCGTCTGATCGGACTTACTTATGAGGTGGGGCCTCGCCTTGTGCGCGGGGCCCTGCCTTCGTCATTTCAACCTCGGGCGTCCGCGCCTTTGGACATGGGGCACGGACTGGAATGGAGGGACGCATGATCCACAAGAACTGGGCTGAACTTATCAAGCCGACCCAGCTGGAGGTTCGCCCCGGCGCCGATCCTACCCGCGTTGCGACCCTCGTCGCAGAACCGCTCGAGCGTGGCTTCGGCCTGACCCTCGGCAACGCGCTGCGTCGGGTCCTGTTGTCGAGCCTTCAGGGCGCGGCAATCACCTCTGTGCAGATCGACAACGTGCTGCACGAGTTCTCGTCGGTTGCCGGCGTGCGGGAAGATGTCACCGACATCATCCTGAACCTCAAGGGTGTGGCTCTCCGCATGGAAGTCGAAGGCCCGAAGCGTCTTAGCCTGACCGCAAAAGGTCCGGGCGTGGTAACCGCGGCGGACATCGCCGAAACCGCGGGCATCGACGTGCTGAACAAGGATCACGTGATCTGCCACCTCGACGAGGGCGCGGACTTCTACGTGGAACTGACCGTCAACACCGGCAAGGGCTACGTCTCGGCTGACAAGAACAAGCCCGAAGACGCCCCCATCGGCCTGATCCCGATCGATGCGATCTACTCGCCGGTCAAGAAGGTCGCCTACGACGTGCAGCCGACCCGTGAAGGTCAGGTTCTGGACTATGACAAGCTGACCATGAAGGTCGAGACCGACGGTTCGGTCACGCCCGAGGACGCGATCGCATTTGCCGCCCGCATCCTGCAGGATCAGCTGTCGATCTTCGTGAACTTCGAAGAGCCCGAATCCGCTGGCCGTCAGGACGACGACGATGGTCTCGAGTTCAACCCGCTTCTGCTGAAGAAAGTGGACGAACTGGAACTGTCCGTGCGTTCGGCGAACTGCCTGAAGAACGACAACATCGTCTACATCGGCGATCTCATCCAGAAGACCGAAGCCGAGATGCTCCGCACCCCGAACTTCGGCCGCAAGTCGCTGAACGAGATCAAAGAAGTGCTGTCGGGCATGGGTCTGCACCTTGGCATGGACGTCGAGGACTGGCCGCCGGACAACATCGAAGATCTGGCGAAGAAGCTGGAAGACCAGTTCTGAGCCAACCGAAGGGCGGGGGAGACCCCGCCTTTCACACAAGGGCATTCCGCCCCAAGGAGAGAGCCCCGCACGCATGGGGTTCCGGACAAAGCAAAACACGTATCTGGAGATAGAAAATGCGTCACGCAAAAGGTTACCGCCGCCTGAACCGTACCCACGAGCACCGCAAGGCGCTGTGGGCAAACATGGCCGGCTCGCTCATCGAGCATGAGCAGATCAAAACCACCCTGCCCAAGGCGAAAGAACTGCGCCGCGTGGTGGAAAAGCTCGTCACCCTCGGCAAGCGCGGCGACGTCCACGCCCGCCGTCAGGCTGCCGCGCAGCTCAAGCAGGACATGCACGTTGCAAAGCTTTTTGACGTGCTTGGCCCGCGCTACGCAGAGCGTCAGGGCGGCTACATCCGCATCCTGAAAGCCGGCTTCCGCTATGGTGACATGGCGCCGATGGCGATCATCGAGTTCGTCGACCGCGACGTCGATGCCAAAGGCGCTGCCGACAAGGCCCGCCTCGAAGCCGAAGAGGCCCTGGCTGACGCCGAATAAGATTTTCTCTCTTCGAGAGACCTGGGCGCTGCCGGCAACGGTGGGGCCCTTTTCTTTTGCGCCGCGCCTTTGGTGGAGCGTGGCGGTGAGTATTTTGGGAAAGATGAAAGCGCGGTCCCAGTGGCGGGCTGCGTATTCGTTGAACAACGAAAACCGGGGTGTGGCGTGAAATTTCGGGCTGGGGGCGCATAACCGCTTGCAGCCGCAGGAAAGCCGAAGCTAGCTGCGGCCCATTGCATTCCCTGCTGGAAGGACAAAGATCATGAGAACCCGTGCAGCCGTGGCGCTGGAAGCCGGCAAACCGCTCGAGATTATGGACGTGGAGCTTGATGGCCCGAAGGCTGGCGAGGTGCTGGTGGAGGTGAAGGCCACCGGCCTGTGCCACACTGACGAGTTCACCCGGTCGGGCGCCGACCCCGAGGGCATCTTCCCGGCCATCCTTGGCCATGAGGGCGCCGGGGTGGTGCTGGAGGTGGGCGAGGGCGTCACCACGTTGCAGCCCGGCGATCACGTCATCCCGCTTTATACCCCCGAGTGCCGCGAGTGTCCGTCGTGCCTGTCGGGCAAGACCAACCTCTGCACCGCGATCCGCAATACCCAAGGGCAGGGGCTGATGCCCGATGGCACCACCCGCTTCAAGATGCTCGATGGCACGCCGATCCATCACTACATGGGCTGCTCCACCTTCGCCAACCACACGGTGATGCCGGAGATCGCGCTGGCCAAGGTGCGCGACGACGCGCCCTTCGACAAGATCTGCTACATCGGCTGCGGCGTCACCACCGGCATCGGCGCGGTGATCAACACCGCGGGCGTCGAGATCGGCTCCACGGCGGCGGTGTTCGGTCTGGGCGGCATTGGCCTCAACGTGATCCAGGGGCTGCGCATGGCCGGTGCCGACATGATCATCGGCGTTGATCTCAATGACGACAAGGCCGAGATGGCCCGCAAGTTCGGCATGACCCATTTCGTGAACCCGTCGAAGGTCGAGGACACCAAGCAGGCGATCATCGATCTGACCAAGACCGAGCGCGACCAGATCGGCGGGGTGGATTACAGCTTCGACGCCACCGGCAACGTGCAGGTGATGCGCGACGCGCTGGAATGCTCGCACCGCGGCTGGGGCGTGTCGGTGATCATCGGCGTGGCGCCGGCCGGGGCCGAAATCAGCACCCGTCCGTTCCAGCTGGTGACGGGCCGAGTCTGGAAGGGCACGGCGTTTGGCGGCGCCAAGGGCCGCACCGATGTGCCGAAGTTCGTCGACTGGTACATGGACGGCAAGATCGAGATCGACCCGATGATCACCCACAAGCTGACCCTCGACGAGATCAACCACGGCTTTGATCTGATGCACGAGGGCAAATCGATCCGCGCGGTCGTCGAGTTCTGAGACCGGCACTGCGCCGCCGGCCCTTGGGCCGAGACGAAAATTCTTCCGGCAGGCGCTTGGCTTGCCGGGAGTCCCGCGCCACCCTATAGCTGCAAGATGCCAGACAGGGGACGGCGGTGATGAGCCTGCGCGACAAGCTGAAGGAACTCTACGAGGGCGGCAGTGACCGGGCGCACCGGTTTCGCTACGCGCTTCTGGCCTTCGATATCTTTACCGTCATCTTCGTCATCGGCACGTCCTTCACCGACCACGGGCGGATTGTAGAGACCATAGACGTCGCCTTTGGCGTGGTGATCCTGACGGATTTTCTCGCGCGGCTTTGGATCGCGCCACGCAAGACCCCGTTTCTGTTCAGCCCCGCGACGGTCGCTGACCTTGTGTCGATGGTGTCGTTCCTTGCGCCGCTGGCGGGCGAAGGGCTTGGCTTCTTGCGGGTGCTGCGCACCTTGCGGCTGCTGCACACCTATCAGCTCAGCAAGCGGTTGCGTGAGGACTTCAAGTTCTTCCGCCAAAACGAGGACGTGCTTGTCGCCGTGGTGAACCTGACGGTCTTCCTCTTCGTTATGACCGGGCTGGTTTATGCGCTGCAGTACCGCAGCAATGACGACATCAACAATTACGCCGACGCGCTCTATTTCACTGTGACGACGCTGACCACCACCGGCTATGGCGACATCACGCTCGACGGCTCGTGGGGGCGGGTGATCTCGGTGGTGGTGATGATCTGCGGTGTCACCCTGTTCCTGCGGCTCGCGCAGGTTCTGTTCCGCCCGATCAAGGTGAAGAAGACCTGTACAACCTGCGGGCTGCGCCTGCATGACGCCGACGCGATCCACTGCAAGCATTGCGGTGAGGTCATCCATATCGAGACCGAAGGGCAGAATTGATGAGCGAGACGCTGGAGGTGCGCCCCTACGCGACCGAAGACGCCGAGGCGCTTTGGCAGATGCTGGAGCCGGTGTTTCGCGCCGGTGACACCTATGCCATCGATCCCGATATCACGCGCGAGGCGGCGATCGCCTATTGGACGGGCCCGGAACGCCGGGTCTTTGTGATGACCGACGGGGCGCGCCTGCTGGGCACCTATTATATCGTGCGCAACCAGAAGGGTGGCGGGTCGCATGTGTGCAACTGTGGCTATGTCACTGCGGCAGATGCGCGGGGCAAGGGGATCGCGCGCAAGATGCTCGCGCATTCGCTTCAGATCGCGCTGCAGCTGGGCTTCCGGGCGATGCAGTTCAATTTCGTGGTCTCGACCAACACGCGTGCGGTCGAGACCTGGCAGAAGGCGGGCTTCGATATCGTTGGCCGCCTCCCCGGTGCCTTTCATCACCCCGCGCAGGGCGACGTGGATGCGCTGGTCATGTACAAGACGCTTGCGGGCAGTTGAGCCCGCGAAGGAGACAGAAATGCGAGACGACACCCGCCTGCTGGCGGTCCTGATCGACGCCGACAACACCTCACCGAAATACGCCAAGGCGATCTTCGACGAACTGGCCAGTCTGGGCGAGGCCAGCGTGCGCCGCTGCTACGGCGATTTTTCCAGCCAGCAAATGGCGGGCTGGTCGAAGGTCACCGCCGAGTTCGGCCTCGTGCCGCACCACCAGCCGGCCAACACCGTGGGCAAGAACGCCAGCGACATCGCGTTGGTGATCGACGCGATGGACCTGATGCACTCGGGTCGTTTCGACGGCTTTGTGCTGGTCAGTTCCGACAGCGATTTCACCCGGCTTGCCAGCCGCATCCGCGAGCAGGGTCTCGATGTTTACGGCATGGGCATGCAAAAGACGCCGGATGCCTTCCGCAAAGCCTGCAAGCGGTTCATCTTCCTTGAAAACCTCGACAGCGCGCCGGAGAAGGCGGCGGGCATCAAGCCGCAGAAAAGCGGCAGCCTCGAGGATGCGCGCAACCTCATCTTCACCGCGATGGACGCCATCGAGCAAGAGGATGATTGGTACACGCTGGGCCAGCTGGGGCAGTTCATAACCGCGGCCAATCCCGATTTCGACACCCGCAGCTATGGCAAGCGCAAGCTGTCGGATCTGGTGGACGAACTGAAGGTTTTTGAGACCAAGCGCGGGCCCGGCAACCAGTTGCTGGTGCGGCGGCTCGACTGAGCCCGGCGCTCAGACGCCGTAACGGGCAAGGAAGGTGGTCACCGCGCCCTGCACCGTTCGGTCGACCTCGGCGGCGCCGGGGCGGGCGCCGACGCCAAAGATGGTGCGTGTCCAGATGCCGGCCTTGCACAGCTCGATGAATTGGTCGGCGGCGAATTCCAGATCGTCGATGCGCAGCTCACCGCGGGCCGCCGACAATTCCAGATAATCGGTCAGCTTGCTGCGCATGGTCATCGGGCCGCTTTGGTAAAACTGCTGCCCTAGATCGGGGAAGCGGTCGGCCTCGGCGATGCAGATGCGAAAGATGCGCTGCCCGGTGTCCGACAGCACGAATTCGAGGAAGGCGCGCGCGACAGGTGGCAACACCCGCTCGGGCGGCTGCGCCGGGTCGATGGTGGTGGTGGCGCGCTCGGCCTGCATCGCGCACTGCCGGCTGGCCACCTCCATGAACAGAAGTCGCTTGTCGGGGAAATAGCTGTAGAGGGTGGCCTTGGAGACCCCCGCCGTGCGCGCGATCTCGTCGACATTCGCCCCCTCGAACCCGTCTCGGAGAAAGATCGCCCGCGCGCCGTCCAGCACTTGCTCGAACTTCCGCCCGCGGCGCACACCGGCTGTTTCGGTCCTCATCGGGCTGCTCCTTTGTGCACAGCAGCATAAACTGCGCGGTTCAGTTCGGGCAAGCAAGATGCCTGAAGACGTGACAGTCTGCCGCCTTGCTCCGAAGCCGTATTTCTCTAGATTAGAATTATTCTAAACTGCTGAGTCCCGGAGTTCTCCCATGCGTTTCTTCACCCAGCGGCGTCATTTCCGCGACCTGAGCGAGCAGGAGGTGCTCGCGCTGGCAATCTCCTCCGAAGAGGACGATGCCCGTATCTACCGCTCCTATGCAGACAGGCTGCGCACCGATTATCCCGACACGGCCGCGGTCTTCGACGGTATGGCCGAGGAGGAGGATGGCCACCGCCGGGCGTTGATCAACCTGCATCGCATGCGGTTTGGCGAGGTGATTCCGCTGATCCGCCGCGAGCATGTGGCGGGCTTCTACGCCCGGCGCCCGGTGTGGCTGGTGCAAAACCTGTCGCTCGAACGCATCCGCGACGAGGCCGAGGCGATGGAGCGCGACGCCGAACGTTTCTACGTCGAGGCTGCCAAGCGCAGCAGCGACGCGGCAACGCGCAAACTTCTGGGGGATCTGGCGGCGGCGGAGGCCGGCCACGAGGAGCGGGCCGGAGAGCTTGCCACGGCGCATCTGGGCGGTGACGCGCGCGAGAGCGAGGACCGCATGGCGCACCGCCAGTTCGTGCTGACGTGGGTGCAGCCGGGGCTGGCGGGGCTGATGGATGGCTCGGTTTCGACGCTGGCGCCGATTTTCGCCACGGCCTTCGCCACGCAGGACACGTGGACGACCTTTCTGGTCGGCCTCGCCGCCTCGGTCGGGGCGGGCATTTCCATGGGGTTCACCGAGGCTGCGTCGGACGACGGCGAACTGTCGGGGCGTGGCTCGCCGGTCAAGCGCGGCATCGCCTCTGGCGTGATGACCACGCTAGGCGGGCTTGGCCATGCGCTGCCCTATCTCATCCCGCATTTCTGGACGGCGACGATCCTCGCGTGGGTCATCGTGTTCTTCGAACTCTGGGCCATTGCGTGGATTCAGAAGCGCTACATGCAGACTCCCTTCCTGCGCGCCGCGACGCAGGTGGTCCTTGGCGGTGCACTGGTTCTGGCGGCAGGGGTGCTCATCGGCAGCGGCTGAGCCCATGCCGCAGACGCATCTCGGCTGCGCCGCCCGGCCTGCCTCCGGCGGGGATATTTGGGTCTAGACGAAGCCGCAGGCGGGCTCGGGCCTTCGTCTAGACGGAAATATCCCGGGGGAGCCGCGCGCAGCGCGGCGGGGGCAGCGCCCCCGGAACCGCCGATGCCCCGCGATCGCCTCTGGCACCCTGCGCCCGGTCATGGCAAACCACCCGTGCAAAAGCGCGGACGCCAAGGAGACGCACCATGACCCAGTTCGGCAAGGGCTGCCATCTGCATCTGATCGACGGATCGGCCTTCATCTTCCGCGCCTACCACGCGCTGCCGCCGCTCACCCGCAAGTCCGACGGGCTGCCCATCGGTGCGGTCAGCGGCTTTTGCAACATGCTGCAGAAATACGTCGAGGACAGCTCTGGCCCCGATGCACCGACCCATGTGGCGGTGATCTTCGACAAGGGCAGCCACACCTTCCGCAACGATCTCTACGATCAGTACAAGGCCAACCGCGAGGCGATGCCGGAGGACCTGCGTCCGCAGATCCCGCTCACCCGCGAGGCCACCATCGCCTTCAACATCGCCTGCAAGGAGCTTGAGGGGTACGAGGCCGACGACATCATCGCCACGCTGTCGTGTCAGGCGCGCGAGGCGGGCGGGCGCGTCACGATCATCTCGTCGGACAAGGACCTGATGCAACTGGTCGGCGACGGCGTCGAGATGCTCGACGCGATGAAGAACCGCCGCATCGACCGTGACGGGGTGATGGAGAAATTCGGCGTCGCGCCCGAGCGGGTGGTCGATGTGCAGGCGCTGGCCGGCGACTCGGTCGACAACGTACCGGGCGCGCCGGGCATCGGCATCAAGACCGCGGCGCTGCTGATCAACGAGTATGGCTCGCTCGAAGAGCTTCTCGATCGGGCTGAAGAGATCAAGCAGCCCAAGCGGCGCCAGACGCTGATCGACAAGCGCGACCAGATCGAGCTGTCGAAGAAACTGGTGCAGCTCGACTGCGAGACGCCGCTGGATTTCACCCTCGACGATCTGGAAGTGCAGGATCCCGATCCCGATAAGTTGCTCGCCTTCCTTGCGGAGATGGAGTTCAGCACACTGACCAAGCGAATTGCCAATGCGCTTGGCGCCGAGGCACCGGTGATCACCGAGGCCAAGGCCCCGGCGGCGGACACCCCCGCATCCGGCGACGCGCCCGAGATGCCGCCGATCGACCCTGAGGCCTACACATGGGTGAAGACCGCCGAGGACCTCGCGCCGTGGATCGCGCAGGCGCGGCAGCGCGGCTGGGTGGCAGTGGACACCGAGACCACCGGCCTCAACGAGATGACCTGCGACCTGGTCGGCGTGTCGCTGGCGATCGAGCCGGGACAGGCCTGCTACATCCCGCTGGCGCATCGCGCGGCGGGCGGCGAAAGCGATCTTTTCGGTTCGGACGATCTGGCCGAGGGGCAGATGGCGATGAATGCCGCGCTGGACCTGCTCAAGCCGCTGCTCGAAGACCCGGCGGTGATGAAGATCGGCCAGAACATGAAGTACGATGCCAAGGTGCTGTCGCGCTACGGCATCGGCGTCGCGCCGATCGACGACACCATGCTGATCTCTTACGCGCTGCACGCCGGTCTGCATGGCCACGGCATGGACACGCTGTCGGAACGCTACCTTGGCCACACGCCGATCCCGATCAAGGACCTGCTGGGCTCGGGCAAGAAGATGATCACCTTCGACCGGGTACCGGTGGCGGAGGCGGTGAAATACGCCGCCGAAGACGCCGACATCACCCTGCGCCTGTGGAAGCTGCTGAAGCCGCGGCTGCATCAGGCGCGCGTCACCCGCGTCTACGAGGGCACCGAGCGCCCGCTGGTGCCGGTGCTGGCGCAAATGGAACTGGCCGGGGTGCAGGTGGATCGCGGTACGCTGTCGCGCATGTCGACCGCTTTCGCGCAGAAGATGGCAGGGCTTGAGGCCGAACTGCACGAACTGGCGGGCCATTCGTTCAACGTCAACTCGCCGGCGCAGGTGGGCGAGATTCTCTTTGCCGAGATGGGGCTCGAGGGCGGCAAGAAGACCAAGACCGGCGCATGGTCGACCCCCGCCGAGGTGCTGGAGGATCTGGCCACCGAGCATGACTTCGCCGCGCGCGTACTGGACTACCGCCAGCTGCAGAAGCTGAAGTCGACCTATACCGACGCACTGCAGGAGCACATCAACGCCGAGACCGGGCGGGTGCACACCTCCTATTCGATCGCCGGGGCCAACACCGGGCGGCTCGCCTCGACCGAGCCGAACCTGCAGAACATCCCGGTGCGCTCGGAAGAGGGGCGGCGCATTCGCGAGGCCTTCGTCGCGCCCGAGGGCAAGGTGATGGTGGCGCTTGACTACAGTCAGATCGAACTGCGCATCCTTGCCCATATGGCCGATATCGACGCGCTCAAGCAGGCCTTCCGCGACGGGCAGGACATTCACGCGATGACCGCGTCGGAGATGTTCGGCGTGCCGATGGACGAGATGACCTCGGAAGTGCGGCGCCGCGCCAAGGCGATCAACTTCGGCGTCATCTACGGCATCTCGGGATTTGGCCTTGCGCGCAACCTGCGCATCCCGCGCGGCGAGGCGCAGGCCTTCATCGACCGCTACTTCGAGCGTTTCCCGGGCATCAAGACTTACATGGATGACACCATCGCCTTCGCCAAGGAACACGACCGGGTCGAGACGCTGTTCGGGCGGGTGATCCACACGCCCGAGATCAACGCCAAGGGCCCACGCTCGGGCTTTGCCCGTCGCGCCGCGATCAACGCGCCGATCCAGGGCACGGCGGCGGACATCATCCGCCGCGCAATGATCCGCATGCCCGCCGCCATCGAGGGGCTGCCCGCCAAGATGCTGCTGCAGGTTCACGACGAACTGATCTTCGAAGTTGAAGAAGACGGCGTCGACAAGCTCATCGCCACCGCGCGCGAGGTGATGGAGGGTGCCGCCGAGCCGGTGGTGAAGCTCGACGTGCCGCTGGTCGTGGATGCCGGGCAGGGGGCGAACTGGGCCGAGGCGCACTGAACCGGGGGCGGTCCGGCAAAGAAAAACGGCGTCCCCGCGGGGACGCCGTTTCTTGTTTCAGCGGTCGCGTCTGGGGCACAGCGGCTTCAGAGCAGCCCGGCTTGCTTGAACAGCTCGGGCAGGCTGGCCTCGGGGCGCGGACCCATGTGGCTGATCACCTCGGTGGCGGCCACGGTGCCCATGCGGCCCGCGGTCTCCATGTCGGTGCCGCTGGCAAGACCGTAGAGGAAGCCGGCGGCGAACTGGTCGCCCGCGCCGGTGGCATCGACGGGCACGATCTTGGTCACCGGCACATCGGTGCGCACGCCGTCGCGCATGATCGTCACCCCGTCGCCCGAGCGGGTGCAGATCACCAGCGGGCAGATCGCCGCGACGCGGGCGAGGTCGGCCTCCAGTGAGTCATCCTGATAGAGCGAGCGGATCTCGGCCTCATTGCCGATCACATAGTCCATCTCGTGCTCGATGAGTTGCAGGAAGTCCTCGCGGTGGCGCTCGACGCAGAACGGGTCGGAGATGGCGATCCCGGCCTTGCCTCCGGCGGCGCGGCAGGCGCGGGCGAGGCGGATGAAGGCGTCCTTGCCCTTGTCCTTGTCGAAGAGGTAGCCCTCGAGAAAGACGATCTCGGCCTCGGCTGCCACTGCCTCGTCGACATCATCGGGCCCAAGCTCGGCGGAGATGCCAAGGTAGGTGTTCATCGAGCGCTCGCCATCGGGCGAGACGAAGATCATCGAGCGCGAGGTCGGCAGTTCGCCACCGGGCACCGGCGGGTTGACGAAAGCGGTGCCGTCCTTCTCCATCGCCTCGGCGTAGAACCGCCCCAGCGCGTCGTCATGCACCCGGCCGATGAAGGCGGTGCGCAGCCCGAGGTTGCCCAGCCCCGCGAGCGTATTGGCCACAGAGCCACCGGGGGCCTGCACGCGGCCGTCCATGGCCCCGTAAAGCAGTTCGGCGCGGTCGCGCTCGACCAGTTGCATGATGCCCTTGGTGATGCCCATGTGCTCGAGGAACGAGTCGTCCGCCCGGGTCAGCACGTCGACGATGGCGTTGCCGATGCCGACAACCTGATACTTTTTCATAGGGTCTTTTCCTCGAATTGGCAGAGGTCGCGGATCAGGCAGGCCCCGCATTTGGGCTTGCGCGCGACGCAGGTGTAGCGTCCGTGCAGGATCATCCAGTGATGCGCGTGCTGCTGGAAATCCACAGGGATATTGTCTTCGATGGCGCGCTCGACGGCGACCACGTCTTTGCCGGGGCAGACGCCCGAGCGATTGCCGAAGCGGAAGATATGTGTGTCCACCGCCTGCGCCGGGTAGTGCCACCACATGTTCAGCACCACGTTGGCGGTCTTGCGCCCGACGCCGGGCAGGCTCTCCAGCGCGGCGCGTGAACAGGGCACCTCGCCGCCGTAGTCCTCGACGAGGATCTTCGACAGCTTGATGACGTTCTTGGCCTTGTTGCGGTAAAGGCCGATGGTCTTGATGTGTTGGGTCACGCCCTCTTCGCCAAGGGCGAGCATCTTCTCGGGCGTGTCGGCGATCTTGAACAGCTCATGCGTGGCGCGGTTCACCCCGGCGTCGGTGGCCTGCGCCGACAGGGCGACGGCCACCACCAGCGTATAGGCGTTGACGTGATCAAGCTCCCCTTTCGGCTCCGGCTCTGAGGCGTGGAAGCGGGTGAAGATCTCGCGGATCGTATGATAATCAAGCTGCTTGGCCATGCCAGAGCTATGCAACGCCGGGCCCTGTGCCGCAAGTCCGGCTTCTTCTCTTTGGCAAATACGCACGGCCGTCCCGCGCCGCTTGCGCAACATTCGGGTCGCGCGCGATACCCGTTTCCCGCTATTCCAATGGCCAAGAGCATCGGGAGGCCGCAATGGGCGAGCTTGCACAGCAGGGGTACCACTTCAACGTCATGCGCCGGGCGATCGAACTGATCGATGCGGGCGGGCCGCAGATGACGCTGGAGCGGCTGGCCGCCGAGATGGACATGAGCCCGGCGCATTTCCAGCGGGTCTTCTCCCGCTGGGCCGGGGTCTCGCCGAAGCGCTTCCAGCAGTATCTCGCGCTTGGCCATGCCAAGGCACTGCTGTCCGAGCGCTTCTCGACGCTCGAGACGGCGCATGCGGCGGGGCTGTCGGGGGGCGGGCGGTTGCACGACCTCTTCCTGCGCTGGGAGGCGATGAGCCCCGGCGAGTTTGCCAAGGGCGGGGCGGGGCTGACGATCTTCTGGGGCTGGTTCGAGAGCCCCTTCGGCCCGGCGCTGGTCATGGGCACCGAGAAGGGCATCTGTGGCATGGGCTTCGCCGCCGAGGCAGGCGAGGAGGAAACCTTCCGCGACCTGCTCTCGCGGTGGCCGCAGGCGGAGTTCGTTGAGGACCCGATGTTCCTGCGGCCTTGGGTGCTGACGGCCTTTGGCGTGCAGCAGGAGGGGGAGGTGCCGATCTACCTCATAGGGGCGCCATTCCAGATCAAGGTCTGGGAGGCGCTGATGCGCATCCCGACCGGCCATGTCACCAGTTATTCCGAGATCGCCGAGGCCATCGGCAGCCCCCGCGCGGTACGCGCCGTGGGCACGGCGGTGGGGCGCAACCCGGTCTCGCTGCTGATCCCCTGCCACCGCGCATTGCGTAAGTCGGGCGGGCTCGGGGGCTATCACTGGGGGCTGCCGGTGAAGCGCGCCATCCTAGCGTGGGAGGCGGCGCGGCTGGAGGCTGCCGAGACAGAACTGCCGGCCTGAAAACGCCGAAATACTATGACATGCATGGGCGGGGATCTGCCGACAATGTGTGCAGGCCGCCATTGGCTCAGGCGCGTTGCACACTATAACTGGGGCACACCCAAGATTGGGCCAACGAAACGAGGCATTACATGTTCCGGGCAAAGACTTCTGTCATTCTCACTCTCGCCGGCGCGTTGGCGCTGACCGCCTGTACCGACGTGAGCGATCCCAACCGTCAGGCAAAGAACGGCGCTCTGATCGGTGCGCTTGGCGGCGCCGTCGCGGGCCGCGCGATCGGCGGCAACAACTCCGACGCCACCAAGAACGCGCTGGCCGGTGCCGCCGCCGGTGCCATCGCGGGTGGCCTGATCGGCAACAACCTCGACAAGCAAGAAGCGGCGCTGCGCCAGCAACTGGGCAACAACGTCGGCATCACCAACACCGGTGACCGCCTGATCGTCACCATGCCGCAGGACATCCTGTTCGCCACCGACAGCGCCTCGCTGCGCCCGGACCTGCAGGGCGATATTTCCACCGTCGGCCGCAGCCTGCTGGAATACCCGAACACCACCGTTCAGGTCGTCGGCCACACCGACAGCGACGGCGCCGCCGCTTACAACCAGTCGCTGTCGCAGCGCCGCGCGGCTTCGGTGGCGTCGCTGCTGATGCAGCAGGGCGTCTCTTCCTCGCGCATCCAGTCGATCGGTCGTGGCGAAGACCAGCCGATCGCGTCGAACCTGACGCCGGAAGGCAAGCAGCAGAACCGCCGCGTCGAGATCGTCATCCTGCCGAACGCCTGATTTCGGGTCGCCGCAGAGACATTTCAGGGGGCGTCCGGGGAAACTCGGGCGCCCTTTGCTTTGGGGCTTGCTGCTGTCCTGCGCGCAAAAAAATGCCCCCGCCGAAGCGGGGGCCGTTGATCCCAAGGGCGGGCGATTAGCAGCCAGTGCCGCGACAGACCACCTTGAGCGTCCGCAGCAGCACTTTGATGTCGGTGCCGAAGGACATTTCGGAGAGATAGGCGGTGTCGAACTGCGCGCGCTCGGCAAAGCTGGCTTCGTTGCGCACCGACGTTTGCCAGAAACCGGTGATGCCCGGGCGCAGCGCGTAATAGGCGGTGCCGGGGTAGATCGAGGTTTGCTCGACCATAATCGGGCGCGGTCCAACCAGTGACATCTCGCCGCGCAGCACGTTCCACAGTTGCGGCAGCTCATCCACCGAGGTCTTGCGCAGCACGCGGCCGATGGGGGTGATGCGGGGATCGTGGCGCAGCTTCTGGTTTCTGTTCCATTCGGCGCGAGCGTGCGGGTTGCTGCGCAGATGCGCGGCGAGCAGGCAGTCTGCGTTCGGCACCATCGTGCGCAGTTTCCACATGCGGAAGACCCGCCCGTTGCGCCCGACACGGCGCTGCAGGTAGAGCGGCGCGTGACCGTCGCGCGCCACGAGCGCGGCGCAGAGCAGCACGATCGGAAGCACAGGCAGAGCCACGATTAGAACCAAAGCGATATCGAGGACCCGCTTGAAAGCGTTGCGATATGCAGCGTGATACGGGGCGCGGGTCAGCGCCTCGTCGATCAGGTTTTCAAAGTCCACCGCTGCGTGGGGCGGTTGGTGGGCATGCATCGTCAATTCGACCTCCCCGAGGTTCATCGACGGAAGCTATGCAAGACGGCACTTGTGCCAAGGATCACCTCAGGATGCAGGATCTTGGCGCGGTGCCACGCGGCATCGCGATAGAGACCTGCCCGGCAGGCGCATCAATGTTTCAGATGTTCAGTCCTCAGCGACGTTCAGCAGACTCACAAACACTCCCAAAGTGGAAGCACCAACCCCCAAGTGCCGTTATGTGGCGGAAACAAGGCATCCGCCCGACAAGAATGGTTATGAGCCTGAGGCGAGACATCGTCAACTCAAGCTTTGGAACGCAATCTTGAGGTGATCCGGTGGGCCTTGGGGGCTTACTGCAAGCCCCTGTGAATAAGCATCTTTCGGGGCCGGGAAGGGGGCTTGGGGGATGGGGAAGCCGTGCTTTCGATGGCGTCGAATGCGCGCGAAATGGAAACGGTGCTTGGCGCCTTGTCGGGCGATCTGTTGCAAGCGGGTGGTCAAAATGTAGGCATTTCGAGAATGGTTTCTAGATCGTGGTGAATGGACCGGCTTTCGCCTCGATCTCGCCGTTCGGAGAGCGCTGCTGTGGAAACAGTAGCGGTGGGTTTAGCCGAAATCTCTCGGTCGCGGCGCGGACAGGCGGCGAGGTGCGGGCGTTTGCAGGGAGGACACGCAAGAGGCGATTTCGTCAGATCACGGAATGTTACAGTTTGATGTGGTTGGCGATGAGCGTGCCCGAATCATCGCGTCGTTTCGCCCGGTTTTGGTCGTAATACGTACGAATCTCGTCACAATGTGCGGTCAGAGTTGGGGTGAATGTGGCGATCTTGCCGCGTCCGCCGCAGTTGCATGGCGCGCGGCAGAGGCCTATGTGCGAGCAAACGCGCGTACGCGCGGGCGGGCGAAGTCAAAGGGATCAGTATGGCGAACCATCTCTATCAGGGCGATCTGCCGGACGGGCTGGACCTTGGTCCCGTGGTGGCCATCGATTGCGAGACCATGGGGCTCAACCCGCATCGCGACCGGCTCTGTGTTGTGCAGCTGTCGGCTGGCGACGGGGATGCGCATCTGGTTCAGGTGGCGCGCGGGCAGACCGAAGCGCCGAACCTGTGCCGTCTGCTAGAGAACCCGGAGGTGCTCAAACTGTTCCATTTCGGCCGGTTCGACATTGCCGCGATGTACAACACGTTCGGCGCGCTGGCCGCACCGGTCTATTGCACCAAGATCGCCAGCCGTCTGGTGCGCACCTACACTGATCGCCATGGGCTGCGGAACATCGCGCAGGAACTTCTCGGCGTCGATATCTCCAAGCAGCAGCAGTCCAGCGACTGGGGCGCGCCCGAGCTGAAGCAGGCGCAGATCGACTATGCGGCCTCGGACGTCTTGCATCTGCACCGCCTGCGCGATGCGCTGGACGGCATGCTGGCCCGCGAAGGCCGGAGCGAGCTGGCGCAATCGTGCTTCGACTTCCTGCCGACGCGGGCGAAGCTTGATTTGCTGGGATGGGCCGACACCGACATCTTTGCGCATTCCTGACTCATGGCACAGCGCCGCGACTCATATTCCAGCTTCATCGCGTGGCTGAAGATCCTGCTGCCGCTGGTGGCGCTGGCGTCGCTTTCCACGCTGTTCCTGCTGTCGCGCGGCTCGCAGACCTCGCAGGACATCCCCTTTGCCGAAGGGAACATGCCCGAGTCTGAGCAGGTGGCGGCGCCGCAGTACTCGGGCACGACCACCCGCGGCGACTCGGTGACAATGACCGCAGAGCGCGCGCGCCCCACCGGCGGGGCGGGGGGCGAACTGGAGGCGGACGGCTTTTTTGCCACGATGGACCTGACCGACGGCAGCCGGATCACGCTCGATGCGAACCTCGCGACGATGAGCGACGGCACGCAGGCGGCGCTGCTGCAGCAGGGCGTGCGGATCACCAGTTCGACCGGCTATGTGATCACCACCGATGAGATGCGCACCGCGTTGGACCGGATCGAGGCAGAGACGCTGGCGCCGGTCCGCGGCGAGGGGCCGGCGGGCCGTTTGACCGCCGGGAGGATGAAAATTACCTCCTCGGGCAAAGAGGATGACGTGCATCTGCTTTTCACGGACGGTGTGAAGCTGATATACGATCCGAAAACTGAGTGAGTTCATTATGCTTCGCATTGCCGCCTCGATGATTGCGCTGCTCATGCTGGTCAGCCCCCTGTCTGCTCAGGGCACCAGCGTGGCGTTCGGCGGAATGCAGCAGGACACCAGCGCCCCTGTCGAGGTGACGGCGGACCAGTTGGAGGTGAACCAGAGCGACGGCACCGCGCTCTACACCGGCAATGTGATCATCGGGCAGGGCGAGATGCGCTTGGCGGCACCGCGCGTGCTGGTGGTCTACGCCGAGGGCGAAAGCGGCGCGGGGCGGATTCAGCGCATGGAAGCCACTGGCGGCGTCACGCTGGTGAACGGCGACGAAGCCGCCGAGGCCGAGCGCGCCGATTACGACATCGACGCCGGCACCGTGGTGATGACCGGCGACGTACTGCTGACCCAAGGCGGGAACGCGCTGACCTCTGAACGCATGGTGGTGAACCTTGAGGATGGGACCGCCCAGATGGCCGGGCGGGTGCAGACGGTGATCAACCAAGATGGCAGCGGGCAAGGTCAGAACTGATGGTCCGTCCCGAACTTACCGTGACCGAAGGCAGTCATGGCCTGCGGGTCGATCATCTGCGCAAAAGCTACCGCAAGCGCACTGTGATTCAGGACGTGACGCTGAAACTCGACCGCGGTGAGGTGGTTGCGCTGCTCGGGCCGAATGGCTGCGGCAAGACGACGACGTTCTATTCGATCGCCGGTCTGGTGAACCCCGAAGGCGGGCAAGTCAGCATCGACGGGCGCGAGGTGACCTATCTGCCGATGTACCGCCGCGCGCGCATGGGTATCGGCTATCTGCCGCAGGAGAAGTCGATCTTCCGAGGGCTGTCGGTCGAGGACAATATCGCTGCGGTGCTCGACATCGCCGAGAGCGATCGCCACCGCCGCCGCGAGAGGCTCGAAGAACTGCTTGGCGGCTTTTCCATCGAACACCTGCGCCGCGCGCCCGCACTGGCGCTGTCGGGCGGCGAGCGGCGCCGGGTCGAGATTGCCCGCTGCCTTGCCGCCAACCCCAAGTACCTGCTGCTCGACGAGCCCTTTGCCGGGGTCGATCCGATCAGCGTGGGCGATATCCGCCACCTCGTTGCCGACCTTAAGAAGCGCGGCATTGGCGTGCTGATCACCGACCATAACGTTCGCGAGACGCTGGAGATCGTCGACCGGGCGTACATCCTGCACGACGGGCAGGTTCTGATGTCGGGCACGCCGACCGAAGTGGTGCAGAACGAGAACGTGCGCCGGGTTTATCTGGGCGAGAATTTCCGCATCAGCTAAAGCGATTCCTTGAGGAATTCCGCCTATTCTTCCCTCTCGAGTTTGCGACAGATCATTGACAAAACGGGGGGTGCTGACCTCAAATGAGGATATGACGCACCGTTTTTCTGCAGATCCGGCACACGCGTCCCCCGAGGAGAGGGGCCGCCGGATCCATTCTGCAGCGGCCTTGCGTCACCCCTGATCCGCACCACATCTGAGGCAGCCTCCGGGCTGGATGCGATACGGATCCAAAGAGAGAAGGAACAAAGATGCGCTATCAGATCACGGGTAAGCAGATCGACATCGGCGACGCGCTCCAAACTCATACAAAACAAGAGCTTGATGGAGTATTTGGGAAGTATTCCGGCCGTCCGACCGATGCGAGTATCACCTTTTCCAAAAGCGCGCATGAATACGTCTGCGAGGTCTCGGTCCACCTTTCGACGGGGCTGACAACCTCGGCCAAGGATAAGGCCACCGAGATCTATTCGGCCTTCGATGGCTGCTGCGAGAAGATCGACAAGCAGTTGCGCAGATACAAGCGACGCCTGAAAGACCATCACAAGGATCGCGTGGAGCCCGTTGAACTCCAGAACGCCGCCTCGTATATCCTCGCGCGCGAAGAGGACTCGCACGACGATAACGAGCCCGATACGCTGCAGCCCATTATTGTGGCGGAGATGGAAACCTCCATCCCGTCGCTGACCGTGGGCGAAGCCGTGATGCAGATGGAATTGGCCGGGGCTCCCGTGCTGGTCTTCCGCAACGAGAAAAAGGATGGCGTGAACGTCGTGTATCGGCGTGACGACGGCAACATCGGCTGGATCGATCCGTAAGGGTCGCACACTGGCCGGTGGAATCGGCGCCTTCGAGCAGACAGTAAAGGGCGGTCCATGACCTTTCTTGAACTCCTGAAACCGCAGGCCGTGAAGGTCGTCGCGGCGGCAAGCAGCAAGAAGCGGCTGATGCATGACATCGCCGAGCTGGCCGAATCCGCCTACGGCATCCATGCGGCCTCGGCCGTCGAGGCGCTGATGGAACGCGAGAGCCTTGGCCCCACTGGTGTGGGCCATGGCGTCGCGCTGCCGCACGCGCGCATTCCGGGCATCGATCAGGTCCACGGGGTATTCATCCTGCTGGAAAAGCCGGTCGAGTTCGAAGCGGTGGACCGGCAGCCGGTGGATGTGGTCTTTGCGCTCTTCGCGCCCGAAGACGCCGGGGTCGAGCACCTCAAGGCGCTAGCGCTGGTCTCGCGCTCGCTGCGTGACGCGGCGCTTTGCACCAAGCTGCGGGCGAACCCGGATCCGGCAACGCTCTACGCGGTGCTGACAGAGGACCGCTCGTCGCAAGCGGCCTGAGCCGGCGGTACACCATTGGGGGAGCGGGCAGAAATGTCCGCTCTTTTCTTTTGCGGTGTCGGTTGGGGCGGCGGGCCGCCCTCAGCCCCAGTCGCGGAAGCCGAACATCAGATAGTCGCGCTGATAAACATCGCGGGCCAGCGCCTCGAGGTCTGGGTCGTAGATGTCGGCGAGCGCGTAGGGTGTGGTCGCCACCTCTGTCTGCGGTTCCGGCGGCGCCGGGTGGCCGACCTGCATGGCCAAGGCGGGCAGATAGACGGCCATCTCATCCTCGCGCACGATCATGTCGGGCAGGGTGAACTCGGCCATGCCTTGCAGGCATTGGCTCTGCGAGGCCCAATGCCCGTCGATCCGTAGCGCGGTCTGACCAGCGAGGTTCGCCTTCACAAAGCGCAGGAACGCCTCGAAGCAAGCGCGGTGCTGCTCTGCGGAATAGTCGGGGCCGGGAGCGCCTTCGGGCAGGGGCAGCCCGTGGGCGCGGCGCAGCGTCTTGCGGATACGGGCGAACCCACCCGGGCCGGTGTCGAGAATCTTGCTGCAGAAGGCCTCATGCGCGCGCGACAGCGGGTGGCGCACCACGGTAAAGCCGCGATGGCCCGGACGGGCGCGTTTCCATTGGCGCAGGGTCTTCTGGGTGAACCGGGTGGTCAGCGCGGCGTCGGAGACGTTATCGAGTTCGCCAAGCCAGCGTCGCACGGTGTCTGTGGGGCCCGAGTGGATCGGCATGTAGATCAGCGGCGTTTCGGCCCCAGCGACGTAAGAGGGCACGACGGGTCCGCGGCGCGGCTCGAAGCTTGGCGTGCGCGCGAGGTTGAAGCGGTCGAGCCGGGCGAGCGCGCGCTCCATCTCGGCGGGATTGGCGACCTTCTCGGCCACCGGCTGCGGGTTCTGCCGCTTGAGTGAGGCATCCAGCGCATCGAGCCGCGCCGGGATCCCCAGCCACTTTGCCAGCCCGTTCATCACCGCGACGTTCTGAAGGTCCTCGTAGGCGACGTAAAAGGCGGTTTGCCCGGTCACTTGCAGGCTCTGCATCAGATGCACCTGAAAGTCCTGCAGCCGCGCCAGATGCGCCTCGAACTCTGGCCCGTCGAACTGCGCCTGCGCATCCTTGCGTTTCTTGACGTTGGTCAGCTTCCACTGGCCGGTGGCCTGCGCGATCTTCCAGCTGACGTAGCTTTCCACGGGGTTGCGGGTCAGCACGATCTTGGCCACGCGCGCGTCCTCAAGCAGCGGCTGCAGCATACGGGCGTCGTGGTCGTGGAAGAAACGGAAGCCGCCCATCCCGCCGGGGGTGTCGTGCCGGATCGCCCGCAACAGGCGCATCGGGTCGGCGTCACGCTCGGCTTGGCTTATCCCGAGGATATCGCCGGAGTTTGGGTAGCCGATGAAATGCGGGTTGAACGCTTCGCCGTGGCAGGTCAGCCCGTCCATCGCGTTGAGGTTGGTCTCGAGGAAATTCGAGCCGGTGCGCATCTCGGCAAAGACGACGAAACAGTCGAAGCGGTCGGACATGAAAGCTCAGTTCTTCACGAGGTAGGGTTTGCGCGCCGGCGAGGCGCTGGGGCGGGGGGCCGGTTCGACCGGGAAGTCCCCCATGAGGTAGGGATGCATGCCCTGGTTCTTCAGTTGCTGCAGGAACCGCCCGAAGCCATCGAGATCGCGCATCACCGGCGCCTCGGCCAGTCGGCGCGGGGTTTTCTGGCCGATCTCGTCGATGATCATCTGCAGCGGCTCCATCGGCGCCTCGATGAACTCGGCCATGGTCCAGATGCGGATCCGCGCCTTGGCGTCGGGCGAGCGCAACTGATCGAGCAGCGCATGCTCGGCCTTTTGCAGGGCGGCGGCCTCGGCGCGCAGCACCGGGAAAGCCTCGCCTGATCGGAACAGCGGCACCGCCCATGCGCCCGAGATCACGCTGATCTGGGCGTTGGGGTCGCGGGCCATGTCCCACATGATGTCGGGCGTGTCATGCGGGCCGAACTGAAAGCACTGCCGTTCGCCGCGCGTGCTCCAGATCAGGTTGGTGAGAAAGGCCCGTGGGTTCCAGTCGCGATAGGCGGGGGTGTCTGGCAGTGCGCCATTCAGCAGGCTTTGCCCGCCCGCGAACTCGGCGCGCTCGGGCGCGAAGAGGTGCCCGTGCACCTGCGCCCCGGTGGTGCGCCCGAGCCAGTGTTCGAAGTCCTCGAAGAGCTCGGCAAAGCCTTGGAAGACCGAATAGCGGGCGGCAGTCATCCCGTTCTCCCAGCCAAAATTGGGAAAGCGGGACTGCATGTAGAGCCCCACGCGCCCGCGGGTCCGGCGGTCGACCGCCTTGGCGAAGATGCGGTCGATCTTGCCGGGGTTCGGCTCCTGCCGGTTCTCGGCGCTTTCCGCATGGGTCAGGAAGGCCTGATAGAGCCGCTCTGCATGCGGCCAGATCTTACGTGCAACGAAACAGTCCGACCGGCGCAGCAGCTGCAGATGATCGTCGTAGAAGATGTGCGGCTTGCCCTGAAAATCGAACTTCGACAGCGTCAGCGAGCGGCTCTCGATGTTGCGCGAATAGAGCCGCGCGAGAGACTGGAAATAGCTCTCGTCGGGGATCCAGACCCGTTTGAAATAGCGTTCGCGACGGCGGCGCTGCGGGGCTTCGAGGATCGCCGAGAGGGTCTGACGGGTCAGACACCACCATTGGCTGCCCATATGCGGCACGATCCCTTTTGGGATGCGCCGGCTTATGCGCAGCGCGCGCTGCGCCTCGACCAGCCGGTCGAAGAGGTAGCGGTTGCGCCGCCAAGAGAATGGAAAGAAGAGCGTGAACCGCTCGTCATCAAGCCCGCCCACCGTCCATGGCACGTCGGCGGTGGTGGCGCTTTCGATGAAATCGGTCTGCGGGCGGGCGTCGAGGTAGGAGATTAACTCCTCTACCGGGCGCAGCGGCAGACAGGAGCCGGACGTGAGATAGACGTGACGCACCCCCGCGAAACGGTCCAGCATCAGCTCTGCGGCGTCCTGACTGGCGGCGACCAGCCCCCATGTGCCCCATTCGCAGCGGTGGCGGGGGGAAAACAGCACGTCCGGCAGGTCTGCCAGAGCCGTCGTGAAAGCGTCATAGGTTTGCTGCGGCACTTTGCCGTCGACATGGATCACCACCGGGCAGCCCGCCCGTGCCCAGTGCCGCGCCACCTGCTCGGCGCGATCAAAGGCGGTGTGCACCAGCATGAGGATCCCCACGCTCATCGCTGCGCCCCGGTCATGCCCAATTGCCTTTGGACATCAGGCCCAGAATCTCCAACTGCCGCCAGTTGATGTATTTCTCGGACCACTTGCACCACAGATCGGGGTTGTCGCGGACCGCTTCAGCATAGGCGATATACTCGGTGGACCCGGCATAGTGCTGCTTGCGGTTCAGTTCCTCCTCGGCCTTGGCGTTGAATGTGTCGAGGAACTTGGTGTGCAGCAGCAGCCCCGAGGCCTTTTCGCCCCCCCATTCATCGTAGACGAGGTTGAGCCCCCGCGGCAGGAGCATATGCGTCGAACTGACATAGGCGTAGCGCCTGTCCCATTTGACCAGCGGCACCTTGTTGAGCGCAGGCGCGCGCTCGGGCCGGTCGCCAAAGAACATGCGCGCCCGCGGCCCGCCTTGGATCCAGAGGTTGCCAAAGCGCTTGTTCCGTTTGACCGAGTAGTTGCCGGCATCGAACCACGCGGCGATCTCCAGCGGGTCCTGCCCGGCCTTATAGGGCTGCGCGTCGAGCCGGCCCTTGGGGTACATGTCGAGAAGCATGGCCGAGAAGCTTTTGATCGACGAGGCGTCGAGCCAGTCGGTCAGCGCGCGCAGCGGGCGGGTGTCGCAGAACGGGTAGAGGAACAGCTCGTCAGGATCGACGACAAGCACCCAGTGCCCGTCGCCGTATTTGCGCAGCAGCCAGTTGATCCAGTCCATGCCGAAGCGTGCGCGCTTGTAGCTGGCGCGGGTGTGCCAGACAGAGACATCCTCTTGCGCCCTGAGGTAGTCGAGCGAGCCATCGGTGCTGTCGTTGTCGACCATGACGAAGTGGTTCACGCCCATGTCGCGGTAGTATTGGAGGAACCACGGCAGGCGCACCCCTTCGTTGCGGGCGGTGCAGAACACGATCAGATCGGAGGGGCGGATGCGGTCGGTGCGGTTGGCCACAGGGCTCAGTTCGCGCCGTTTGCGCAGGGCCCGGATCAGCCAGCGCTTGCGCTGCAGCCGGAGCCTGTATGATTGCCATGCACCCACTCACTATCCCTCGTTCGGGGCGAGGCCCCGCGGCCGGCTTGGCGCCAGCTATCAGATCAGGGTTAACACGGCTTTGAAATGGGCGTCCCACGTTGGCGGGGCGAACGCCGCCCGCACCCGGTTCATCCCGTCCGGTTGCTCCCGATACCCTTTGGCCATTTGCCTTATTCTTGCGGCCCAAAGATATCGGTCCGATTCGTCTGCGTAAACCGGATTGTCGCCCAGCACTTCGTGCACCACCGGCAGTGGCGCGCTGAGCACGGGCACGCCCAAGGCTGCCGCTTCGACCGGCGGCAGGCCGTAACCTTCGGCATGACTGGGAAACAGCAGGCCGGCGCTGTGCTGCAGCAGGGCGGCGGTTGCGCCATCGTCAAGGCCGGGCAGTTCGTGGACGCGGGGGATGCCTGCGTCGAGGGCGGCGAAGACCTCTTCGTTCTGCCAGCCGCGCTGGCCGCAGATCAGCAGATGCGCAGGCGGTGTCAGATCGCGCCAGATGTCGAGCAACAACGCGTGGTTCTTGCGCGGCTCGATTGTGCCGAGTGCGACGAAATACGGCTGCCCGGTCCATGCGCCCTTTGGTGCGGTGGCGGGACTTGGGCGCGGCACCCCCAGATGTGCGACGATGCTGTCGGGAACGCGCTCGCCTGCGAGATGCCGGGCCATGTCGGCGCGGGTCACCTCGGAATTGCAGATCACCAGATCGGCGCTTTTGCCCACCCGGCGCAGGAAAGCACCAAAGTTCTCGACGCTGCCGTCGCGCTGGAACTGTGGCCAGTCGAGCGGAATGGTGTCGTGCAGCAGCACCGCGATCCGGGCAGCGGGCATTTGCCTGACGGCGGCGATCACCCGGTCCGAGAAATTGCTGTGTCCGGTGTTGAGATAGACCGTCCCCTCGGGCAGTTGCCGCCGCAGCATCGGCCCGAGCAGAGAGGGCAGGGCGCGGCCACATGCGATGCGGCGCAGCGCGCTCTCAGCACCTGCGCGGGCCGGATCGTTTCGGCGCGCCGCGCGGGCCAGAAAATCGGGGGCGGGCCAATCCCGCGCGTCGAGGCGCCATTTCACCTCGGCGCAGCCTGCACCATCCAGAAGCAGGTAGCCCAGCGAGGTTTTTACTAGCGCAAAAAGCGGAACCGGCTCCGATAGGAGCCGGTCCAGATAGGCGTATTCCACACGATCCACGCCGGTCATCACCCGGCCCGCGCGGCTGGCGAGCCGTGTCAGATCCAGCAGGCGCGCTGGCGGCGAGCCGCTCTCAGCGATCGTAGTGCCCGTTGAGGTGCCAGTTCCACGCATCTTCGATCATCTTGGGCATGGTGGACCGAGCAGGCTCCCAGCCAAGCTCGGCCAGCGCGCGGGTCGAGCCGGAGACCAGCTTCGTGGCATCCCCGGCGCGACGTGGCCCTTCGGAGTGCGGCACTTCGCGATTGGTAACTGCGCGCGATGCGTCGATCACTTCGCGCACCGAGAACCCTTTGCCGGTGCCGAGGTTGAACACAGAAGATGGCTTGCCAGCTTCGAGCCATTTCAGCCCGAGCACATGCGCATCCACCAGATCCATCACATGCACGTAGTCGCGGATGCAGGTGCCATCCGGCGTGTCGTAATCGGTGCCATGGATGGTCAGCGCCGGACGCTTGCCGTCAATCGCCTCGAGCATCACCGGGATCAGGTGAGTCTCGGGGCGGTGGTGCTCGCCCACCTCGCCCTCGGGATCGGCGCCCGCGACGTTGAAGTAGCGGAAGATCACGTGGTTCAGCCCGTCTGAGGCGGCAAAGTCGCGCAGGATGTTCTCCACCGCGCGCTTCGAGGCCCCGTAGGCGTTGAGAGGGAACTGCGGGGTGTCTTCATCGAGCACGACGTTGTCATGCTCGCCGTAGGTGGCGCAGGTCGAGGAGAAGACGAAATTCTTGCAGCCCGCGGCACAGGCGGCCTCGATCAGCGTCAGCGAGCCCTCGACGTTGTTGCGCCAGTAGAGCCCGGGCTGGGACATGGCCTCGCCAACCTGACTGAGCGCGGCGAAATGCATCACTGCGACCGGCTGGTACGTCGCGAAGACCTCGTCGAGCCGCGCGCGGTCCGAGAGGCTGCCTTTTTCGAAGGGCCCGAATTTCACCGCCTGTTCCCAGCCGGTGACCAGATTGTCATAGGTGACGGGCGTATAGCCCGCCTTTTTCAAAGCTTTACAGGCGTGCGAGCCGATATAGCCCGCGCCACCCGTCACCAGAACGTTTGCCATAAGGGGTTTCGCTGCCCTTACTGCGCGGCTTTGCGCGCAGAGATCACTTCATGCAGGTAGGCCTCAAGATCGTCGCGCAGTTCGTCGCGCTCGAGACCGAAGGAAACGGTGGCCTGCAGAAAGCCGGCTTTCGAGCCGCAGTCAAACCGCTGGCCGTTGAAGCGGAAGCCGTAGACGCCGTCGTCCTCGCTGCCGATCTGCTTGGCGATGGCATCGGTCAACTGGATCTCGCCGCCCGCGCCGACTTGCTTGTCTTCGAGGTTCTGCAGGATCTGCGGCGACAGGATGTAACGGCCGATCACCGCGAGGTTCGACGGCGCTTCGCCAGCTTTCGGCTTTTCGACCATGCCCTTCACCGAGACGAGCGAGCCCATGTCTTCTTCGACGTCGAGGATACCGTAGGCCGAGGCCTTGTCGGAGGGCACTTCCATCGCCGCAACCATGTTGCCGCCCACTTCCTCGTAGGCTTCGACCATCTGCTGCAGGCAGGGCTTGTCGGCGGCGATCACGTCGTCGGGCAGCATCACGGCAAACGGCTCGTCGCCGATCAGGCGGCGCGCGCACCAGATCGCGTGGCCAAGGCCAAGCGCCTTGTGCTGGCGGATGTAGGCGATCTCGCCCGAGTCCATGTTGGTGGACCGCAGCGTTTCCAGAAGCTTGTCCTTACCTTTGGCTTCAAGCTGCTGCTCGAGCTGCGGAGCGTGGTCGAAATAATCCTCGAGCGCGCCCTTGCCGCGCGAGGTGACGAAGATGAACTCCTTGATGCCCGCGGCGCGGGCCTCATCGATCGCGTATTGTACCAGCGGACGGTCAACCAGTGTCATGATCTCTTTCGGGACTGACTTGGTTGCGGGCAGGAAACGGGTCCCCAAACCCGCCACGGGAAAAATCGCTTTTGAAACTTTGCGCGACATGGAATTTGCTCCTTAGACGTGTGCTGAGCACAGTGCAGCCAGCGTGAATCAATTGATAACAATCATATTGCTGTGACAGCGTAAAAGTAAATCTATGCCCTGTGAAAGGGCAAAGCGCGGCTTGCCCCGCGCACCGTCTCAACGCGGGCGTTTTCGGTGGCGATACGGTTGGAAAACCGGCAGAAACGAAAGAGTTTTTCTGTCCTTTCGCTGCGCCCGAACAGGCCACCGGTCTGCTCCCAGTAGCCCTCTGGGCGGAATCGGACACGGTGATAAAGCGCTGTGTGCGAAAAGCGGTGCAGTGTCACGATGTCGCCGTTTTTTGTGCGGCTCTGCGCCGCCTGTCGGAGCGCGGCGCGTCGGTATGGTGGCCCGGCAAGTGTAACCCGCCGTGCCCCCGGCAGGCCGGGGTAGGGGCGGAAGTCCGAGCCGCTGCTCTCGATGGGCGGCAAAGGCGATGGCGTCCGCTGCGCGCCGGCTTGAAAGCCCGCGTCGAGCCCCTTCAGCAAACGCGCGACATCATCGGCTCCGAGCGGTCCGCGCTGCATCAGGCGCAGTAAGCGCCTGCGTTGCTCCGCGCGCTGGTCTGCCCAGATTTCGCGGTGCCGATCGACCGGCGAATGCCGCAAGAGGAAGGCGTGGATCGAGGCCCCGATTTCGGAAAGATCAAGCGGTGTTCGATCGCTGGCGCGGTGGCTGCTGGCGGCGTAGCCATGATGTACTTCGGCGCGCGGTGTCACGGCGACCCGATGCCCGGCGGTGGCGTGGCGCAAATCGAGGTCGGTTTCGTCGAGGTAGAAGCGAAAGGCCGGGTCGAAGCCGCCCATGTCTGCCAATGTCTCTCGCCGGTGGGCCATATTGGTGCCCTGCAGCTTGAGCGTTCGGCCCGGCTGCATTTCCGGTACATGCGGGTCGCTGCCCGCCAGCCGCAGATCTTCCTCGCGCAAGTCCGCGCCAATCGAGCGCCCGCGCCATTGGAAAGAGATGCCGTTGCGACCGCGCACGAAACCTCCCGCGGCGGCCACCTTGGGATCGGCAAAGGGCGCGCAGAGATGGTGCAGCCACAGCGGCTCCGGCACGGCATCATCGTCGATGAAGGCAACGATCTCTCCCGCCGCATGCGCGAGTCCGAGATTGCGTGCGTCGGAAATGTTGGGCTCGTCGAAAGGAACGAGCTTGATGTGGGGGCGGTCGGCCCGTGCGGCGACCGCCGCCGCGCCTTTGGGGCAGGCGACCACCACGACCTCGAAGGCCGGGTGGTCGAGCTGCGCAACACCGGTCAGGCAAAGATCGAGGGCCGCGGGACGTCCGCGGCTGACGATCACCACGCTGACCGGCAGGGCGGTCATGCCCGGATCACGCCTCTTTCAGCGCGACGTCAGGCGAATAGGCGATGAAGAACGGGTTGGCGAAGCCCGGTTTGCCATAGGACAGCGGCGTATGGTCGTCGAAGCGCACCACGCGGCCGCCGGCACCCTGCAGCACGGCCTGACCTGCGGCGGTGTCCCACTCCATCGTGCGGCCAAGGCGCGGATAGAGGTCGGCTTCGCCGGTGGCCACGAGGCAGAACTTCAGCGACGAGCCGGCGCTCTTCATGTCGGCGGTGCTGTATTTGTTGATATAGTCGTCGGTGGCCTGATCGCGGTGCGATTTCGAGGCGACAACGAGCAACGCCGAATTGTCGGGCGCGCTGACCTTGATCGGCGTGGTCTCGCCGGGGGTTTCCTTGTCGAACGGTCCCATTTCCTCGACCGAATTTCCGACGCTGTCGGTGTAGAACATGCGGTCGCGGGCCGGGGCGTAGACCACGCCAAAGGTCGGTACGCCGTTTTCGACCAGCGCGATGTTCACGGTGAAATCGCCGCGCCGGTTGACGAATTCCTTGGTGCCGTCGAGCGGATCGACGATCAGGAAGGTCATCGCGTCGATGTCATGGCTGTCGGCCTGCTCTTCGGTCACCAGCGGCAGGTCGGGGAAGGCTTCGCGCAGGCCAGCCGAGATAAGTGCGTCTGCGGCCTCGTCGGCTGCGGTGACGGGGCTGGCGTCGGACTTGGACTTAACTTCGAAATCATCAGAATTATAAATTTCCATGATCTTGTCCCCCGCTTCGAGCGCAAGGCGACGGATCACGGCAACAAGGTTTTCGTAATTCAAGGCGGTACTCCCTTCCGCGGCGCGGATTTATTGATTTGAAAGCCTGCGACTCTTATGCTGCGCTGCATCGAGATGGGCAAGAAGACCCGTCCTTTTCTGCCAGTACCGGAGCAGTGTTGCCATGTTTCAGACCTCGAAGCCGCGCTCTCGGCTGGGATCGGCCCTCTACATCTTCGAGTTGATCTACCACAATTCGGTTCGCGCTGTCCGGAAGAGCCACGGCAATGCCTTCATGGCGATCTTCATGAACATGCTGCAGACCATCATCTTCGTGCTGGCCTTCTACTTCATGTTCCAGATCCTCGGGATGCGCGGCACGGCGATCCGTGGGGATTTCATGATCTACATCATGACCGGGGTCTTTCTTTACATGACCCACACCAAGACGCTGGGCGCAGTGGCAGGGTCAGAAGGGCCAGCCAGCCCGATGATGCAGCACGCGCCGATGAACACGGCGATTTCCATCGCCTCTGCCATGCTGTCGACGCTCTACATTCAGGTGCTGTCGCTTTTTGCCATCCTGTTCGTCTACGACGTGGCGTTCAATCCCTTCGTCATGTCAGAGATTCACGACCCCATCGGCGCGATGGCGATGCTGCTGCTGTCATGGTTCTCGGGCGCGGCGATCGGCATGGTGCTGCTGGCGGCGAAGCCGTGGTTTCCGACGCCGGTGTCGATCCTCACCACGGTCTATCAGCGCGCCAATATGATCGCCTCGGGCAAGATGTTCGTGGCCAATTCGCTGACGCCGGGCATGCTGGCGATCTTCGACTGGAACCCGCTGTTCCACACTATCGACCAGTCCCGCGGCTATGCTTTTGCCAATTACTTTCCGCGCAACTCCAGTTGGGAATATGCGCTGTGGGTGTCGATCGTGCTGATCATGATCGGGCTGATGGGCGAGTTCTACACCCGCAAGCACGCCTCGGCGTCTTGGGCGGCGCGGCGCTGAAACTGCGGATCCGGGGGGCTCGCGCGTCCTGCGTGCGGAAGCGGGCGCTGGCTGCGAGACTGGACGCGGGACGCAATCTTGCGCAGTCTGGTGCGGGCGGGACGTTTCGGAGGAAGCAAGAGTGCGACAGCTTATCATTGCGGCGGCGCTGCTGAGCGCCACTCAGGTTACGGCGCAAGATCTGCCGGGCTTCTATGACGTGTCGGGCGTGGCGGCAGATGACATCCTCAATGTCCGAGCAGCGCCTTCCGTAGATGCCGAGACTCTGGAGACGCTCGCGCCCAATGCCAGCGATGTGCAGGTCAGCGCGCTCGATGATGCGGGGACGTGGGGGCGCGTGGTGAGCGGCGAGGGCGTGGGCTGGGTGTCCATGTCCTTCCTGTCGCCGGCCCAAGACGGGACCTTGCCGCAGGTGGCCGGGCTGCGCTGTTTCGGCACCGAGCCGTTCTGGTCCTATGAGGTCCGGCAGGGCGATACGGCCACATGGCAGACGCCCGACGGCAGTGAGACGCTGCTGGCCGGGCCGATCGAAGCCGCCAGTGGCATGACGCGGCCCTTCTCGGCTGTGGCGGGCGCCGACAATCTGCAAGCGGTGCTGGTTGCCAGCCCCGAAGCGCAGTGCAGCGATGGCATGTCGGACCGGCTCTACGGTCTTTCGGCCACGCTGGTGCTGACCGGACGTATCGCGGGCACGTTTGGCGGCTGCTGCGAGCTGTCGCGGTAGGGCGGCCCTAGGTCACCACGCGCAGCGTCAGATTGATCCGCCCGCCCTGCGGCAGCAGGCTGGACGAGCCGAAGCGGATGCGATCGACGCCATGATACTTGAGCCGCGCCGCGCCGCCCATCACCACCACGTCGCCGGATTTCAACCAGACCGACTCGGTCTTGCCGCCGCGCGCCTCATTTCCCATGCGAAACAGCCCCTCGTCGCCCAGCGAGACCGAGACCACGGGGCAGTCGAAATCCGTCTCGTCCTTGTCCTGATGCAGCCCCATGCGCGCGCCTTCGCCGTACCAGTTGATCAAGCAGCACTCGGGATCGCGGGGGCTGTTCGAGACCGCACGCCAGATCGCCAGCACCTGTGCGGGAATCGGCGGCCAGTCGATGCCTTCGGGGTGGCGCGGCTCGTAGCGATAGCCGCGGCGGTCGGTGACCCAGCCAAACCGGCCCGCGGCGCTCATCCGGACCGACATCTTCTGCCCGCGCGGCGTGACCGGCTGGTAAAGCGGCGCCTGCCGCAGCAGCTCGCGCAGCGTGCCTACGAGCGCTTCCTGAGCCGGACGGTCAAGAAATCCCTGGAACAGCTTGAAGCCTCGGATGTCGAGAGGGGAGGTCATGGCCCCGTTTTGTGGCATTCCGCCACGGCGTGCAAAGAAATTCCCCCCAAATGCAGGCAAAGCCCCGCCACAGCCGCTTGCAGCGTTCAAACCCCCTCCTTATATACCCTTCGAACGCCGCGAGGCCCCCGCCGGACGGCTTCTTCAACAAGCGGGGCTGGATGCCGTAACGGGTCCGACGCCTCGCGTCATCGCCTTGAATTGGAAAGGGATCGAATCATGGGCAAAGTGATCGGTATCGACCTCGGCACCACGAACTCCTGCGTCGCCATCATGGACGGCAGCCAGGCACGTGTGATCGAAAACGCCGAAGGCGCACGTACCACCCCGTCGATCGTCGCCTTCGCCGACGACGAACGTCTTGTCGGCCAGCCCGCAAAGCGGCAGGCCGTCACCAACCCCGAAGCCACCATCTTCGCCGTGAAGCGTCTGATCGGTCGCCGCACCACCGATGCGGAAGTGACCAAGGACCAGAAGATCGTCCCCTACAACATCGTGGACGGCGGCAATGGCGATGCCTGGGTTGAAGCCAAGGGCGAGAAATACTCGCCGTCGCAAATCTCCGCCTTCATCCTCGGCAAGATGAAGGAAACCGCCGAGAGCTATCTCGGCGAAGAGGTGACCCAAGCGGTCATCACCGTGCCCGCCTACTTCAACGACCAGCAGCGTCAGGCGACCAAAGACGCCGGCAAGATCGCTGGCCTCGAAGTGCTGCGCATCATCAACGAGCCGACCGCGGCTGCTCTGGCCTATGGCCTCGACAAGAAAGAGTCGAAGACGATTGCCGTGTATGACCTTGGCGGCGGTACGTTCGACGTGACCATCCTCGAGATCGACGATGGCCTGTTCGAAGTGAAATCCACCAACGGCGACACGTTCCTCGGTGGCGAAGACTTCGACATGCGCATCGTCAACTACCTCGCGGACGAGTTCAAAAAAGAGCACCAGGTCGATCTGACCAAGGACAAGATGGCCCTGCAGCGTCTGAAAGAAGCTGCCGAGAAAGCCAAAATCGAACTGTCCAGCTCCAGCCAGACCGAGATCAACCAGCCGTTCATCTCGATGGGCTCGAACGGCCAGCCGCTTCACATGGTCATGAAGCTGACCCGTGCGAAGCTGGAAAGCCTCGTGTCCGACCTGATCAAAGCGTCGATCAAGCCGTGCCAGGCCGCGCTGAAGGATGCCGGCCTCACCAAAGACGAGATCGACGAAGTCGTTCTGGTTGGCGGTCAGACCCGTATGCCGAAAGTCTTCGAAGAAGTGACGAAGTTCTTCGGCAAAGAGCCGCACAAGGGTGTGAACCCGGACGAAGTGGTTGCCATGGGCGCCGCCATTCAGGCTGGTGTTCTGCAGGGTGACGTGAAGGACGTTGTTCTTCTCGACGTGACCCCGCTGTCGCTGGGCATCGAGACGCTGGGTGGCGTGTTCACCCGCCTGATCGACCGCAACACCACGATCCCGACCAAGAAGTCGCAGATCTTCTCCACCGCCGAAGACAACCAGTCGGCCGTGACGATCCGCGTCTTCCAGGGCGAGCGCGAGATGGCTTCTGACAACAAGCTGCTCGGCCAGTTCAATCTAGAGGACATCCCGCCGGCACCGCGCGGCCTGCCGCAGATCGAGGTGACCTTCGACATCGACGCCAACGGCATCGTCTCTGTTTCGGCCAAAGACAAAGGCACGAACAAAGAGCAGAAGATCACCATTCAGGCGTCGGGCGGTCTGTCGGACTCCGACATCGAGAAGATGGTTCAGGACGCCGAAGAGAACGCCGAGGCCGACAAGGCGCGCAAAGAGCTGGTCGAGGCCCGCAACCAAGCGGAAAGCCTCATCCACTCGACCGAGAAATCGATCGAGGACCACGGCGACAAGGTCGACCCGTCCACCATCGAGGCCATCGAACTGGCGCTGTCGGCGCTTAAGGACGATCTCGAGAAGGACGATGTCACCGGCGAGAAGCTGAAGGCTGGCATCCAGAACGTGACCGAAGCGGCCATGCGTCTGGGCGAGGCGATCTACAAGGCGCAGGCCGAGCAGGGTGAAAGCACCCCCGAGGCCGATGCCGACGACGCCGACAAGTCGGGCACGTCGGATGACGACAACATCGTGGACGCGGATTTCGAAGACCTCGATGACCGCAAGCGCAGCTAAGCCATAGCGGAACCAGACGGGGGCCGGTCCGGATGCCGGACCGGCCCTTTTCTGTTCCGGGCCAAGGAGGGCATGGATGTCCAAGCGTGACTATTACGAGCTGCTCGGCGTCGCCAAAGGGGCCTCCGCGGACGAGATCAAGAAGGGCTATCGCAAGAAGGCGAAGGAACTTCACCCCGACCGGAACGCGGACAACCCTGACGCAGAAGCTCAGTTCAAAGAAGTGAACGAGGCCTATGAGGTTCTCAAGGACGCCGACAAGAAGGCGGCCTACGACCGGTTCGGTCATGCGGCCTTTGAGGGCGGCATGGGCGGCGGTGGCCGTCCGGGCGGCGGAGGCGGCGGATTCGGCCAGCAGGGCGATTTCGCCTCGGCGTTCTCCGACGTGTTCGACGATCTTTTCGGCGATTTCATGGGCGGTGGCCGCGGTGGCGGCGGCGGACGCACGCGCGCTGCGCGCGGTGCCGACCTGCGCTACAATCTGCGTGTGACGCTCGAAGAGGCCTACAACGGCCTGCAGAAGACCATCAACGTGCCGACCTCGGTGCAATGCGATGAGTGCAGTGGCTCGGGTGCCGAAGGCGGCGCCGAGCCGGTGACCTGCCCGACCTGTTCGGGCATGGGTAAGGTCCGCGCCACGCAGGGTTTCTTCACCGTCGAGCGCACCTGTCCCACGTGTTCGGGGCTGGGCCAGATCATCAAGAACCCCTGTAATGCCTGTGGCGGTCAGGGCCGGGTGCAGAAAGAGCGCGCCCTGTCGGTGAACATTCCCGCAGGTGTCGAGACCGGCACCCGCATCCGTCTTGCCGGCGAAGGCGAGGCGGGCATGCGTGGCGGTCCTGCGGGCGATCTCTACATCTTCATCGAAGTGAGAAAGCACGAGATCTTCGAACGCGAGGCCACCGAATTGCACTGCCGTGTGCCGGTGTCGATGATCGCCGCCGCGCTTGGCGGCGACATCGAAGTGCCGACGATCGACGGTGGCCGCAGCCGGGTGAAAATCCCCGCCGGAAGCCAGTCGGGCCGGCAGATGCGCCTGCGTGGCAAGGGCATGCCCTCGCTGCGTGGCGGCGGCACGGGTGACATGTTCATCGAACTGGCGGTCGAGACCCCGGTAAACCTCACGTCGCGGCAAAAGGAACTGCTGCGCGAGTTCGAAGGGCAGTCCGAGGACAACAACCCGGAATCGAAGAGCTTCTTCTCTTCGGTCAAAGGTTTCTGGGACTCGATGAAGGGCTGAAACTCGGCCTCTTCGAGATCAAAGACGGCGCGGGGTTTCCCGCGCCGTTTTCGTTTTGGCACCAGCCGGTCCCGCGCTGTTTAAGGGTTTTCTAACCACGCCGCCGCCATGCTGCGCCGATGACTCGCCCGCGCCATTTTTCGGACGGCCAGCCCTCGCTTTTCGCCCATGACGAGGCACCGGTGCAGCCGGTGCCCGGTGGGCGGGCGCTGCCGTCCTACATCCGCGATCACCGCAAGCGCCTGCGCGCGCGGTTTCTCGAGGGCGGCGCCGATGCGATGCCGGACTATGAACTGCTTGAACTGGTGCTGTTTCGTGCGATCCCACGTCAGGATGTGAAACCGCTCGCACGGCGGTTGCTGGACCGTTTTGGCGATTTCAACGCGGTGGTCTCGGCTCCGCCTGCGCGGTTGCGCGATGTGCAGGGGGTGGGGGAGGCCGTGGTCCTTGAATTGAAGATCGTCGAAGCTGCGGCGCACCGGCTGGCGCGCAGCCGGGTGCTGCAGCGGCAGGTTGTCAGCTCGTGGGAGGCGCTGCTGGCTTACTGCCAGACCGCCATGGCACACCAGCAGACCGAGCAGTTCCGCATCCTCTTTCTTGACCGCAAGAACGTGCTGATCGCCGATGAGCCGCAGGCGCGCGGCACGGTGGATCATGTGCCGGTCTACCCACGCGAGGTGGTGAAACGCGCGCTTGAGCTTAACGCCAGCGCGCTGATCCTTGTCCACAACCACCCCTCGGGCGACCCCACGCCAAGCAGCGCGGATATCGAGATGACCGCCCAGATCGAGGCAGCGGCGTCGGTCATGGGGATCACGCTGCACGATCATCTGGTGATCGGCCGCTCGCAGGAACTGAGTTTTCGCGCCGAGGGGCTGCTCTAGCTCAACGCAGCCAGACCTCGACGCGGCGGTTCACCTCACGGCCCCAGACGGTCTCGTCGCAGGCCATGGGCATCGCCTCGCCAAAGGCATCGGTGTCCATCGTGATGCCCGCCAGATCGGTGGCTTCGGCAGCGGTCCGCACGGCATCGCGCACCGAGGCGGCGCGCTCCGCGGCGATCTCCAGATTGCCTGCCGCCGGTCCTTGCCCATCCGAGAAGCCGACGAAAACCAGCGTGCGCCCGGCATATTCCCCCAGTTCCAGCGCGCGGGCCAGTTGCTGCACGTTTGAGCGTGACTGCGCATCCAGCCGGGCGGAATTGGGCTCGAAGCGGAACGAAGTGGTGAGCCGCCGCATGGGCGACAACGTGGTGACCAGCCGCTTGAGTTCAGCAAGCCCCTCTTCGCCTTCGGCCACCTGCACGGCGTTGGCGAGCCGGTCGCCCTGCGCGTCAAGCAGCAGTTCCTCGGGGGTCTGATCGACGAAACCGGCGCGGCGAATGACGATCTGCGCCGGGGCGGAGCGGGTGAACTCCAGGAACTCGCGGGCCAGCTTCGGCAGCCGCCGGGCGGGCAGATAGACAAACACCGGCGTGGTCAGCGGGTAATCCTCGGTCTTGATCGCCTGCCGACTGCCGCGAAGGTGAAAGCCGCAGCTGCCGCTCAGCACCAGAGGCCGGGCGTTGCCAACCTCGGCGGCGCTGACGAAGCCGAGGCCCAGCGCATCCGCCGTCACCGCCTCGGACAAGGCGGCGGCGTTGGCGTGGCGCCGGGTTTCGGCGCTGCGCATGGTCAGGGATGGGGGCTGCAGCAACTGGTCTTCGAGCGCCTGCACCAGTCCCGAGCCTTCGGGGGGAAGATGCAGGACAATGGGCGCGTCGGGCCCACCAAGGGTCTGCCAGTTGCTGATCTCGCCCGACAGGACATGCGCCAGATCCGGCAGGGTTACTGCACTGACGGGGTTCTGCGGCGCGACGACGGGGATCAGCGCGTCCAGCGCAAGCACGCGGCTGCGGTTCGGCGCATCAAGATCGCCCAAACCGGCAGCCTGCGCCAGCTCACGTTCGGCAGGCCGGATCTCGCGCAGCGCGATGGCGATGTCGGCCTCATCGGCCAGCAAATCGGCAAAGCCTTCGCCGGTGCTCGACGGGGCGACGTCGAAACGACCGATAACCCGCTCGGGATCGCTGAGCGTGAAGCGCGTGCCGCCCCCCTCCAGCGTGCTGCGGGCGGCGGTATAGTCGTTGCGCTGCGCAAAGCTCTCGATCAGCGCGGGCATCAGAAGTTCGCCCATGGTGGCGGCGCCGGAGATGCGCAGCTCGGCCACGAAATCGGTGAGCGAGGGGCAGCCGACGCCTTCACAAAGCACGCCAGAGCTGTCGACGGTGAGTTCGCCGTAGCGGCTGTCGATGCGATAGAACTCGCCATCGAACCCCAGCATCGTGCCGCTCAGTTCGATGCCGCCATCGCGCGAGCGCAGGGTGACGTCCTGCGCTTCTGCGGCTGTGCCGAAAGCCATGCCGGTGAGGGCGCCCGGAATGAAAAGTGCGGCGAGGATCGCCGCACGGACCTGTCTCATCTGGGCCTCTTGACCGCTCGTTCTACTTTGCGGCGATCTTCAGGTCTTCGAGCAGGTTTTTCAACACCAGAAAATCGCCGGTGGTGCTGCAATCGGGGACCGCGAGCGTAAGGTCGCGCGCCCGCAGGCTGCCACCGACCCGACGTTCCAGCATCTGCGCCTCGATCTGCTGGCCGCAGTTGGCGCCGGTGATCTCGGCCTCGATGGTCAGCGCCACGGCGCCTTCGGTCTGCGCGGCGGCGGCGGGGAACGTATAAACCTCGGCAATGCGGGGATCGGGGCTGTCGGCGTCGCCGAGCCGGGTCAGGAAGCCGCCTTCGCCCTGCGCGGTGCGGGTGAGATCGCCCGCGGCGGCGGCCCAGACATGGCCGGTCTCGGTCCCGCGGGCGCCAAATTCGTTGGCGTGAAGTGCCAGCCCGCTGTCCCCGCGCCACTGCAGCACGACGCGATCGTAGAAGGGCAGGGCGGGCACTTCGGCCATGGCGGTCTGGCCGTCGCCATTGGCAAAGGCCGCGATGAACAGCGCATTTTCGGCCAGCGCAGGCACTTTCACCCGCAGGGTGCCGTCGGGTTGGGTCACCTCGGTGAACATCAGCCCGTTGTGATGGATGGTCAGGCGCTCGGAGGCGTAGCAGGGGGCCTCGATGTCCAGCGCCACGATGGCCCCGGCCCCGGTGCGCGCACTCATCTGAACGCTGCAGTCAGGGGCGGCCAGCGAAGTTTCCTCCGGCAGCCGGGATGGCAGACCGGGCGCGCTGGCAGCGGGGTCCGTGGCGGCTGAGGCGAGATGGACCTGCGCCTTTGGCAGCGCGGTTTCGGCGGCGCGGTCGGCGGGCAGCCGCGGCAGGGTCGCCGAGGAGGTGTCTTCGATCTGTGCGATCTGCAATGCGGCGGGCGCTGTGTCGCGCGCGTCGTACTGCTGCATCGCAAAACCGATGGCGACTGCGGCGCAAATCGTCACGGCGCCAAGCCTGTAGGTCTTCATCCGTCCCATGAACTCCCCCATCACTCTTAACCCTGGCCAGAGACACGGCCACTCGAACTGGTCCGGAAAACAGTCTGTCTGAGAAAAGAGGCGCTGGTTGGGCAATGCCGCGGAGTCATCGGGGCGGGCCTGCGACATAGTGTGCCGCGGACCCGCCCCGCCGTTCCGTCAGTGCTGTCGAGAGGTTCAGAGGCTGCCGTGGCAGTGCTTGAACTTCTTGCCCGAGCCGCAGGGGCAGGGGTCATTGCGGCTGGGGTTGCCCCATGTCGCGGGATCGCTCTCGTCAAAGCCCGCGACCAACGGCTCATGCGCTTCGGGCGTGCCGGCGGCTTCGCTCGGTCCCACGGCCTTGGCCTGCTCGGCGACGCGCTGTTGCTCGGCCTGCTGCGTGGCCATCTGCTGCAACATCTGCTTTTGCTCTTCTTCGGTCATCGGGCGGACCCGGCCGAGCTGCTCTGTGACGCGCTCGCGCAGCGATTCCAGCATCGACTCGAACAGCTGGAACGCCTCGGTCTTGTACTCGTTGAGCGGGTCGCGCTGCGCGTAGCCGCGGAAGCCCACCACCGAGCGCAGGTGCTCGAGCGTCAGCAGGTGGTCCCGCCATTTCTGGTCGATGGTCTGCAGCAGCACCTGCTTCTCGATCTGGCGCATGGTGTCGGGACCAAAGGCTTCGGCCTTCTCGGCCATCTGCTTGTCGGTGGCCTCTTCGATGCGCTCGCGGATGGTCTCGGCGTCGACGCCCTCTTCTTCGCCCCACGCGATGACCGGCAGGTCGATGCCCAGCTTCTCGATGCAGGCAGCGTAGAGGCCCTGCATGTCCCACTGGTCGGCATAGGCCTTGGCGGGCACATAGGTGTCGACCAGCTCGTCGATCACCTCGTGGCGCATGTCCTGCGCGATCTCCGACAGGTCCTGCGCCTCCATGATTTCCAGGCGCTGCGCAAAGATCACCTTGCGCTGGTCGTTCATCACGTCGTCAAACTTAAGCAGCTGCTTGCGGATGTCGAAATTGCGGCCCTCGACCTTCGCCTGCGCGCGTTCCAGCGACTTGTTCACCCACGGGTGGATGATCGCCTCGCCTTCCTTCATGCCGAGCTTGGACAGTACCTTGTCGAGCCGCTCGGAGCCGAAGATGCGCATCAGGTCATCTTCCAGCGACAGGTAGAACGAGCTGCGGCCCGGGTCGCCCTGGCGACCGGAACGGCCGCGCAGCTGGTTGTCGATGCGGCGGCTTTCGTGGCGCTCGGTGGCCAGCACGAAAAGACCGCCGGCTTCTTTCACTTCCGCTTCGGCCTTGGCGTGCTCGGTCTCGAGCTTCTGGCGGATGTCCTCGGGGTCGGCGTCGGGGCTGGCGGCGATGGCCTCCATCACCTGAAACTCGAAGTTGCCGCCGAGTTTGATGTCGGTGCCGCGGCCCGCCATGTTCGTCGCGATGGTGATCGCGCCCAGCTTGCCGGCATCTGCGACGATCTGCGCCTCCTGCTCGTGCTGACGGGCGTTGAGCACGTTGTGCTTCAGCCCGGCCTGCGTCAGCAGTTGCGACAGCATCTCGGATTTCTCGATTGACGTGGTGCCGACGAGGACCGGCTGGCCCTTTTCGTGGGCGACCTTGATCTCTTCGGTGATCGCGGCGAATTTCTCGCCGGCGGTGCGATAGACCTTGTCGTCATCGTCGATCCGCGCGATTGGGCGGTTGGTTGGCACTTCGACCACACCCAGCTTGTAGATCTCGGCGAATTCCTCAGCCTCTGTCAGCGCCGTACCGGTCATGCCCGACAGCTTGTCGTAGAGGCGGAAGTAGTTCTGGAAAGTGACGCTGGCGAGGGTGACGTTCTCGGGCTGGATCTGGCAGCCCTCTTTCGCCTCGATCGCCTGATGCAGACCGTCCGACAGGCGGCGACCGGCCATCATGCGGCCGGTGAACTCGTCGATCAGCACCACTTGGCCGTCGCGGACGATGTAGTCCTTGTCGCGGGTGTAGAGCTTGTGCGCGCGCAAGCCCTGATTGACGTGGTGCACCACGGTGGTGCTTTCCGGGTCGTAGAGCGTCTGGCCTTCTTCGAGGATGCCGCGGCGATGCAGCATATCCTCAAGCGCCTCGTTGCCTTCGTCGGTGAAGGTGACGTTGCGTGTTTTCTCGTCGAGCGTATAGGCGTCCTCGGGCAGTTCCGGGATCAGCCGGTCGATCGACACATAGAGATCCGAGCGATCCTGCGAGGGGCCGGAGATGATCAGCGGCGTGCGCGCCTCGTCGATCAGGATCGAGTCCACCTCGTCGACGATGGCAAAGCCGTGGCCGCGCTGCATCATCTGATCCAGCTCGGCCTTCATGTTGTCACGCAGGTAGTCGAAGCCCAGCTCGTTGTTCGTGGCGTAGGTGATGTCGCAGGCGTAGGCCTGCTTCTTCTCGGCCTCGGGCTGCTGCGGGTAGACCACACCGGTGGTCATACCGAGCGCGCCAAACACCTTCGACATCCATTCGGCGTCGCGGCGGGCGAGATAGTCGTTGACGGTGACCACGTGCACGCTCTTGCCGGTCAGCGCGTTCAGATAGGCCGGGAAGGTGGCGACGAGCGTCTTGCCCTCACCGGTCTTCATCTCGGAGATGTTACCTTGATGCAGGAAGGTGCCGCCCATCAACTGCACATCGAAGGCGCGCAGGCCAAGCGCTCGTTTCGCCGCCTCACGGCAGTTGGCGAAGGCCTCGGGCAGCAGCTTGTCGAGGCTTTCGCCGTCGGCAACGCGCTTGCGATACTCCTCGGTCTTGGCGATCAGCCCAGCGTCATCAAGAGCCTCGAACTCGGGTTCCAGCGCGTTTATCTGAGCGATCAGAGGTCGGGTGGCCTTGATCTTGCGGTCGTTCGGGGTGCCGAACACCTTCCGCGCGAGTTTTCCCATTCCGAGCATGTGGCCTGCCTGTCCTGTCTGACAAAGTCGTGTTCTGCGTGAGGCATCCGCTTGCCCGCCTCGCACTCAACCCATATGACACAGGGGAACGACCGGCCTTGCAGAGCCTTTTGGCGATGTAAGCGGCAGGTTGGTAAGTGTCAACGCCGCCCGGTGGCGGGCGGCCAACAGGAAGGACGCCTAGATGCCCAAAACCCTCACCAAACTGGGCGCGGCCGCGCTTGCCCTGACGTTCGCGCTGCCGCTTCACGCGCAGGAGCAAGCCGAAGAGCCGAGCGCCGAGACCGTCGTCGCCACGGTGAACGGCCAGGACATCACCCTGGGCGAGATGCTGATCATCCGCGCCGGCCTGCCCGACCAGTACCAGCAGCTTGGCGATGACGTGCTCTGGAGCGGCATCCTCGACCAGCTGGTGCAGCAAGAGGTGCTGGCGCAGGACGAAAAGGCGGTCGAGACCAACCGCGTAAAGCTGTCGATGGCCACCGAGCGCCGCACGCTGATGGCCGCCGAGACCGTTTCGGCCGTGGCCGAAGACGCGGTGACCGACGAGGCGATCCAGGCCGCTTATGACGCGCAGTACGCCAATGCCGATCAGGGGCAGGAGTTCAACGCGTCGCACATCCTCGTGGAAACCGAGGAAGAGGCAAATGCGATCATCGAAGATCTGCAGGGCGGCGCCGATTTCGCCGAAGTGGCGCAAGAGAAGTCGACCGGTCCCTCCGGTCCCAACGGCGGCGAACTTGGCTGGTTCAGCGCCGGCATGATGGTCGAGCCGTTCCAAGCGGCGGTCGAAGGGATGGAAACCGGCGCGATCACCGAGACCCCGGTGCAGACCCAGTTCGGCTGGCACGTGATCAAGCTCAACGAGACCCGCGCCAAGGAAGCGCCGGCCCTCGACGAGGTGCGCGACCAGATCGCGCAACAGGTGCAGCAGGCGGCGGTGCAGTCCTACATGGACGAGGCCATCTCGGGCGCCGAGATCACCCGCACCGAGGCCGGCGAGATCGATCCCTCGGTTCTGTCCAACTTCGAGCTTCTGGAGGAGTGAGTGGCCAAGACCCTCGCCGTTTCCCCGCTGGCCCCCGCGGCCTTTCCTGAACTGCCGGTGATCGACGGGGTGCGGTTCGCCTCTGTCGCCGCCGGGGTGCGTTATGCGGGGCGCACCGACGTCATGCTGGCCCAGCTCGACGCGGGCAGCACCATGGCGGGGGTCTTCACCCGCTCGGCCACACGGTCCGCCCCTGTGCTGGACTGTCAGGCGAAGATCGGCGCGGCCTCGGATGAGGGCGCGGCGATCATCGTCAACTCGGGCAATTCCAACGCCTTCACCGGCAAGAACGGCATCACGTCCACCCGCGCGGTGACCGAGGCGGTCGCCGCCGCCACTGGCCTGCCGGAAACCCGGGTGTTCTCGTCGTCCACCGGCGTGATCGGCGAGCCGCTGCCGCACGAGCGGATCACCGCGAAGGTGGAAGAGCTTGTCGCCGGGCTCGAAGCGGGCGGTATCTCCGGCGCGGCCAAGGCGATCATGACCACCGACACTTTCCCGAAGGGCAAGGCTGTGACAGTCAGCCTGCCGGGCGGCGAGGTGAAGATCGCGGGCATTGCCAAGGGGTCGGGGATGATCGCGCCCGACATGGCGACGATGCTGGTCTATGTGTTCACCGATGCCAAGGTGCCGCAGCCGCTGCTGCAGACGCTGGTCAGCAAGATCAATGATCGCAGCTTCAACTGCATCACCGTCGACAGCGACACCTCCACATCCGACACGCTGCTGATGGGCGCCACCGGCGCCTCTGGCGTCGAGGTGACCGAGGCCGATACCGCCTTCGCCGCAGCGCTCGAGGAGGTCTTCCTCGATCTCGCGCATCAAGTGGTGAAGGACGGCGAAGGCGCCACCAAATTCGTCACGGTCAATGTGACCGGTGCGGAAAGCGATGCGGATGCCCGCACCCACGCCATGGCCATCGCCAACTCGCCGCTGGTGAAAACCGCGATCGCTGGCGAGGACCCGAACTGGGGCCGCATCGTCATGGCGATCGGCAAATCCGGCGCAGCGGCAGATCGCGACCTGCTGACCATCCGCTTCGGAGATGTGCTGGTGGCCGAGCAGGGGTGGGTGTCGCCGGACTACCGCGAGGAAGACGGCGCGCGGCTGATGAAAGAGCCAGAGATCACCATCTCGGTCGATCTTGGGCTCGGGCAGGGCGCGTCCACGGTGTGGACCTGTGACCTCACCCACGGCTACATCAGCATCAACGCTGACTACCGCTCCTGAGCGGTTGCCTCTTCGTCTAGAGGCAAATATCCCGGGGAGCGCGAGGGGCAGGCCCCTCGCTTTCCCGACCCAGCCGAAAGCGCCGCTCCATGAAGAAGATCGTCCTCGTTTCCGCCGTTGCCCTGATCGACGTGGAGGGCCGCGTGTTGCTGGCGCAGCGCCCCGAAGGCAAGTCCATGGCCGGGCTCTGGGAGTTTCCCGGCGGCAAGGTCGAGGCCGGCGAAACTCCCGAAGCGGCCCTTATCCGGGAATTGCACGAGGAGCTGGGAATCGAGACCTGGGACAGCTGTCTCGCACCGCTGACTTTCGCCTCGCATGCCTATGATGATTTCCATCTGTTGATGCCGCTTTTTGCCTGCCGCAAATGGCAGGGCGTGCCGCAGGCGCAGGAAGGCCAAGTGCTGAAATGGGCGCGGGCAAAGGACTTGTCGACCTATCCGATGCCGCCTGCCGATATCCCTCTGATCCCGATTCTTCGAGATCTGCTATAGGCAAGGGGATTCTCCGGTTTCGGCCTGATTGACCATAAATTCAGCGCAAAAAAGTGCGGAATTGCCTAGTAATGAAACAGAATTGTGCAACTTAAGTGTAGTTTTGACTGCGCGCATGCGGTAAAAAGTTACTGCACAAGGTTTTAGTTGAGGACACAACATGTTGCGCACCATCATCATGGGTAGCTGCATTTCGGTCCAGGGCTTTCTTGAGAAGACTCTCCCCGATGGACGCATCATGGTGCGTGTCGGGCAGCAGCTCTTCACCGGGCGCCCGGTCTGATTTTCACGCCCCTAGAAGTCAACGATTTGCGAGTCGCCCCGAAACGGGCGGCTCGTATTTTTTTGCGCTTATGAATGGCTGCGGCTGTGCCGAATTGGTCCGAGGGTGAAAAGCGCATTCCCCTAGCTTTCCCCTCAACATGAAAAAGCCGGCGATGATCCATCGCCGGCTTTTTCGATATGTGAGGCCTCCGCGAAGAGGCAGGGGAGGGGTCAGAGCTTGCGCTCGACCTCCTCGCGCTCGAAGATTTCGATGACATCCTGCGGGCGGATATCGTCGTAGTTCTCGAACGCCATGCCGCATTCCTGGCCGGACTGCACTTCGGCAACCTCGTCCTTGAAGCGCTTGAGCGTCTTCAGCGTGCCCTCGTGGATCACCACGTTGTCGCGCAGCAGGCGAACGCCAGCCGAACGGCGTGCAACGCCTTCGGTGACCAGACAGCCTGCAACCTTGCCGACGTTGGAAACCTTGAACACTTCCTTGATCTCGGCGTAGCCGATGAAGTGCTCGCGGATTTCGTTCGACAGCAGGCCGGAAGCAGCCGCCTTAACGTCGTCGACCAGATCGTAGATCACCGAGTAGTAGCGGATCTCCACACCCTTCTGGTTGGCGCCGTTGCGGGCCGGAGCGTTGGCACGGACGTTGAAGCCAATGACCGGGCAGCCCGATGCTTCGGCAAGGCCGATGTCGGTTTCGGTGATTGCGCCCACACCCGAGTGGATGACGCGCACGCGCACCTCGTCGTTGCCGACCTTCTCGAGCGCCTGAACGATCGCCTCTGCCGAGCCCTGCACGTCCGCTTTGACGATGACCGGAAGCTCCGAGACGCTCTCGTCGTCTTTGGCTTTCTGCATCAGCTGTTCAAGCGTCGTGGCAGCACCAGCGGCGGCCCGCTTCTCTTTCGAGACATGTGCACGATACTCGGCGATCTCGCGGGCCTGCGCCTCGGTCTCGGTGACGTTGAGAACGTCGCCGGCCTCGGGCGTGCCGTTAAGACCCAGCACCTCGACAGGCACCGACGGACCGGCTTCCTGAACGCGCTCGCCCTTGTCGTTGATCAGCGCACGGACCTTACCGTACTGCTCACCGACAACGAAGACATCCCCCTGCTTGAGCGTGCCGTTCTGAACCAGAACGGTCGCAACCGGGCCGCGGCCCACGTCAAGCTTGGCTTCGATCACCGCACCTTCGGCTGCCCGGTCCGGGTTTGCCTTCAGTTCCAGAATCTCGGCCTGCAGAGCGATGGCTTCGAGCAGCGCGTCGAGGCCCTTGCCGCTTTTGGCGGAAACCTCGACGTCCTGCACGTCACCGGACATCTCTTCCACCACAACCTCGTGCTGGAGCAGGTCGGTGCGCACCTTGGTCGGGTTGGCCTCGGGCTTGTCGCACTTGTTGATCGCCACGATCATCGGCACACCGGCCGCTTTCGCGTGGCTGATCGCCTCGACCGTCTGCGGCATGACCGCATCGTCCGCGGCAACCACCAGAACGACGATGTCCGTCACCTGAGCACCGCGCGAGCGCATCGAGGTGAAGGCCGCGTGGCCCGGGGTGTCGAGGAACGACAGAACCGCGCCGCTTTCGGTGGTTACCTGATAAGCGCCGATGTGCTGCGTGATGCCGCCGGCTTCGCCGGAGGTCACATTGGCGTTGCGGATCGCGTCGAGCAGCGAGGTCTTGCCGTGGTCAACGTGGCCCATGATCGTGATGACCGGCGGACGACCTTCCAGGTCTTCCGGCTTGTCTTCTTCGATCTTGATCACGTCTTCGACGTCGGCGTCGGACACGCGGGTCACGCGGTGGCCGAATTCCTCGATGATCAGTTCCGCGGTGTCAGCGTCGATGGTCTGGTTCTGCGTCGCCATGATGCCGCTTTGCATCAGCGATTTAACCACATCCGCCACACGCTCGGCCATACGGTTGGCCAGCTCGGCGACGGTGATCGCCTCGGGCAGCTGAACGTCGCGCACGACCTTCTCGCGCTGTTGGCTGCCGCCCATCGCCTTCTGACGCGCGCGCTCTTGCTTGCGCTTCATCGCCGCCATGGACTTCTGACGACCGCCGCCGCCGCCCAGAGCTTGGTTCAGCGTCAGCTTGCCGGAGCGGCGGCCACCATCGTCGCGGCCACGGGCTGACCGGCCACGCTCTTCGCGCTCGCGGTCGGCCTTGCGCTGCGGCTGTGCCGCCGGCTTGGCTGCGCCAGCGGGGCGCGCCGGGGTCGACGAAGCATCGGCAGCCGCTGCGGGCTTCTTCGGCGCGGCATCGGCCTTCTTGGCTGCTTCCGCAGCCTCGGCTGCCTCGCGGGCCTTACGCGCTTCTTCCTCGGCTTTCGCCTTGGCACGCTCTTCGGCTTCGCGCTGCTCGCGCTCTTTCTGTTCTTTCTCGGCGCGCATACGCTCGCGCTCTTCAGCGCGGGCCTTTTCTACGGCCTCGCGCTGTGCAGCCTCCTCGGCTTCACGCGCCTTGGCGGCCTGCAGCGCGCGCAGCCGGCGTTCCATCTCCGCTTCGGTGATGCCCGCCGGGCGCTTGCCCGATCCGCCATGCGATCCGCCGCCCGAACCCTTTGCACCGCCAGCGGCGCCCGTTTTCGGGACCACGACGCGTTTACGCTTGGTCTCTACCACGACGTTTTTCGTGCGCCCGTGGCTGAAGCTCTGCTTCACGTTCCCCGAACGGGAGCCGCCGCGCAAACCCAAAGTCTTCTTGCCGTCGTTATCGCTCATTAAGATTCTCTTATCCTTTCCGGCGGCCCTTGCCGCCCGCGGCAGCCCCTGCTGCCGCTCTCGCGTCCGCCGATGCGACGCGCAGGCCCTTCAATCGTTGGGCCTCCTCTACAACACGTTTGGTGAGTCCACCAGCGCCAAGCGCGGCATGTATCACCTTTTCACGTCCGAAGGCCAGCCCCAGCTCGTCCGCGGTGAGCCAGCCGATGTAGTTCCCCCCGTAGGGAGTACTGAGTTTGGTCTTGCCGCGGGCGCTTCCGTCCTCGGCCTGAATCAGCACGCGGGCTTCTTCCTTACCCAGCCAATCCTTCACCTTTTCATAGCCGGCGACCGCTCCGCCGCCCTTGCGGGCAAGGCTGATAAGATCGACGACACGACGCGCCAGCATCCCTTCAACGAGGTTCGCCAGATCGTCCGGCACCGTCACTGGTGCCTTGGCAGAGCGGGCAAAGAGACCTTTGCCCGCCGCCTTTTCCAATGCCTTGCGGTCGGATGAGACCCAGATGCCCCGTCCCGGCAGTTTGCCGGCGATATCGGGAACCACTTGGTTCTCGGGCCCAACCACGAAGCGGATCAGCCCGGTCTTTGGCTCTACATCGCCGGTAGCGATGCAGCGCCGTTCGGGCCCGTCCGCCCTGTCTTTATCCCGGCCTCCGCGAGTCATCTGTGGCTCAGGCCTCCGACTCTTCGGATTCGCCGTCTTCAGCTTCGAGCTCTTCGCCCTCGGCGTCGTCGGCCACCAGTTCCTCGGGGTCGACCCAGCCCAGCATAACACGGGCGGTCATGATCAGGTTCTGCGCTTCATCAAGATCGACGTTGAATTTCTCGAGCAAGCCGTCGTCTTTCTGGCGCTCGCCGTCGACGGTGGTCCAGCCGCCGGCAAGTTCCCAGTCGGCGCAGGTGGCGAAATCTTCGAGCGTCTTGATGCCGTCTTCCGCCAGTGCCTCTACCATTTGGGGAGTGAGGCCCTCAAATTCAATAAGGCTGTCCTCGACACCCAGCTCGCGGGCTTTTTCCAGCGCCTTGCGGGCCTGCTCTTCGAGGAACTCGCGGGCGCGGGTCTGCAGCTCTTCGGCGGTGCTTTCGTCGACGCCGTCAATCACCAGCAGCTCGTCTTGCTCGACGTAGGCCACTTCTTCGAGGTTGGTGAAGCCTTCGGCAACCAGCAGCTGGGCAAAGAACTCGTCGACGTCCAGCGTGTCCATGAACAGCTTGGTGCGCTCTTCGAATTCTTTCTGGCGGCGGGCCGATTCTTCTTCCTCGGTCATGATGTCGATGTCGAGGCCGGTCAACTGCGAGGCAAGACGCACGTTCTGACCGCGGCGGCCGATGGCCAGCGACAGCTGCTCGTCGGGCACGACGACCTCGATGCGCTCGGCATCCTCATCCAGAACCACCTTCGACACTTCGGCCGGCTGCAGCGCGTTGACGAGGAAGGTCGGCATGTCCTCGTTCCACGGGATGATGTCGATCTTCTCGCCCTGCAGTTCGTTCACAACGGCCTGCACGCGGCTGCCGCGCATACCGACGCAGGCGCCGACCGGGTCGATCGAGCCGTCGTAGGAGATGACGCCGATCTTGGCGCGCGAGCCGGGGTCACGGGCCACTGCCTTGATCTCGATGATGCCGTCGTAGATTTCCGGCACTTCCATCTTGAACAGCTCGGCCATGAACTCCGGCGCAGTGCGCGACAGGAAGATCTGCGGGCCGCGGGCCTCGCGGCGCACGTCTTTGACGTAGCAGCGGATCCGGTCGCCGGGGCGGTAGCTTTCGCGGCCGATTTTCTCGTTGCGGCGCAGGATCGCTTCGCCACGGCCGATGTCGACGATGACGTTGCCGTACTCCTCGCGCTTGACCTGACCGTTGATGATGGTGCCCTGACGGTCCTTGAACTCTTCGTACTGACGGTCACGCTCGGCTTCGCGCACCTTTTGCAGAATCACCTGCTTGGCGCTCTGCGCGGCGATGCGGCCCAGATCGACCGGCGGCACTTCCTCGACGTAGGTGTCGCCCACCTGCGGATCGGCCATGTACTGCTTGGCCTGCTGGACGGTCATCTCGGACTGATAGTTCTCGAGGAGGTCCTCCTCGACCACGGTGCGCACGCGGGTGAAGGTGGCGCGACCGGTCTTGCGGTCGATCTTCACGCGGATGTCCATCTCCGAGCCGTAGCGGCTCTTGGCGGCGCGGGCGAGGCTCTCTTCCATCGCTTCGATCACCAGCGAGGGGTCGATCATCTTCTCGCGGGCGACGGCCTCGGCGGTCTGCAGAAGCTCGAGCTGGTTGGCAGAGGTGATTGCCATGGTCTTAGTCCTCCTGAGCGGCCGCGTCGTCGGCCTCGATGTCGTCGAATTTGGTTTCGTCTACTTCCTGCGCCTTGCGGGCGCGGAGCATGTCGCGGATCAGCTCGTCGGTCAGAACTAGCTTTGCGTCGGACAGCCAGTCGAACTGCAGGCCAATGGTCTGCTCTTCGCCGCCGTCTTCGATGTTGAGCAGCACTTCGCTGCCCTCCACCCCGGTCAGAACCCCGCGCCAGCGCTTGCGGCCGTCGATCAGTTCCGAGGTCTCAAGTTTGACCTCGTAGCCTTCGAAGGTCTCGAAGTCCTTGAGGCGGGTGAGTGGGCGGTCGATGCCGGGCGAGGAGACCTCGAGCGTATAGGCGTCGATGATTGGGTCCTCGACGTCCAGCACGGCCGAGACCGCGGTGGAGATATCGGCGCATTCATCCACTTCGATGCCGCCGTCGGGGCGTTCGGCCATGATCTGCAGCGTCGAGGTCTTGCCGCCCATCAGGCGGAGTCGCACAAGTTCAAACCCCATGTCTTCGATGACGGGGCCAACGATCTCGGCGAGGCGCTTATCAAGCGATGATTTGGCGATGAGGTCGGTCATTTTCTCCGACTCCTTCGGAAACAAAAATACGGGCGCGCGGCCCGTCGGTGTTTCCCGGTGGTGCTTCGGTGCCAGGACCGACGCGCCGCTGTTGAGGCGCCATATACGTGTCTGCGGTGGATTTCGCAAGGGTGATTCATTTGCGGTCTGGGGCAGGGAGGCCAATTCTGCCCCGGCTGCGCGCGCAGGACTGCCGCAGGCCGTGCGTCATCTCGCTGTCGCGCAAAACGCTTTCCATCTTCTGGCGTTTGCCGCTTCATTGGCGCGACCTTCCGTCAATTCGTTTTGCGCGGTGGAACCCGCCGGGGGGCCACGCCGTTTCCGCTGCGTGTTCCGCCCAAGAGGACCCTTGATGCAAATCTTCCGTTGCCCTGCCTGTTCCAGCCCGGTCTATTTTCACAACCTCGCCTGCGGCTGCGGGCAGGAGGTCAGCTTTGATCCCGACGCGCAGACCATGATCGCAGGCGCCCCCCATTGCGCCAACCGCGGTGACATCGGCTGCAACTGGGTGGCCGAGCAGGGCGGGCTCTGCCGCTCCTGCGCGATGACAGAGACGGTGCCGGACCTGCGCGCCGCGCAGAACCTGCCGCTCTGGGAGGGCAGCGAATACGCCAAGCGCCGGATGCTGGCCGAGCTTGGCCGCTGGGGCTGGTTCACCTCGTCCGATGCCGGCGCGCGGCCGGTGTTCCGCATGCTTTCGGAGGAGACACTTACCGGCGAGACGGATGTGATCATGGGTCATGCCGACGGGCTGATCACCATCAATGTCACCGAGGCGAGCGAGCCGGTTCTTGCCAAGCGACAGGAGCAATTCGGCGAACTCTACCGGACGATGCTGGGCCATATGCGGCACGAGATGGCGCACTTCCTGTTCCTGCGTCTGGCGGGGGAGCCGGGGTTTCTTGATGCCTTCCGCCCGCTTTTTGGGGATGAGCGCGAGGACTACGGCGCCGCCTTGCAGCGCCATTACCAGGCGCCCGCCGCGCCGGGTGAGACACACATTACCGATTACGCCACGGCGCACCCGCATGAGGATTGGGCCGAAACGCTGGCGCATCTGCAGCATCTGGTCTCGATGCTCGACAGCGGTGTGGCCAGCGGGCTGCGGCTGCCCGGTATGCCGGGGGAGGGGTATGATCCGTACCTGGAGGCCGACACCGATGCGGTGATCTCACAGGCGGTGAAATTGTCGATCGCGGTCAACCACGTGAACCGGGCGCTTGATCTGCCCGATCTCTATCCCTTTGTGCTGACCCAGCCGGTGCGCGAGAAGATGGCGCTCGCGCACCGCTGGTTGCGCCGTCTCTGAGCGGCGCGGGATCAGTTTCCCAGCAATCGCGCGCTGCGTGCGGCGTGCCGGAACAGCTGGGCATCGCGGCCCACAGCGCGGCGGGACAGGCGGCTCAGCGCGCCCTCGGCACGCGCCGATGCCGTTTCGAGCCGCCGCATCCGGGCAAGCGCGGCCCGTAGTGCGCGGCGTTCGGCTGCCGAGGTCTCTGGCGCGCCGAGGATCTCTTGCGCGCGCATCGCCGCATGACCCAGGTCGAGCAGCGCCAGCCCGGTATCCAGCGCATCGCGCTGCGCTCTTGCCGAGTGTTCGGTCAGTCGGAAGAGACGCAGCAGCCGGTGGTAGAGCCGGGCGCGCCAGACGTCCTTGTGCTGCGGGGCTGCCGGATCGGCGGCCAGCGCTGCCACGTCATGCAGCATCATCCGCGCCAGCGTCGCCTGTTTGCGGCGCAGGGTCGGCGGGTAGACCGTGCGGTACGCCACCAGCGCCGCCAGCGGCGCGGCGACCACCGCGAGCCCCATCATCACAGAAGTGCCGAAGCTGCCGGTCAGCGGCACGGCCGGATGTAACAAAAGCAGCATCACCATATTGTAGTCGAAGCTGACCTTCATGCCCCGGTCGTGCCCGCCGAGAACCCCGCCAAGCACAATGAACGGCAGCATCATCGCCACCATCTGCCATTCTGCCCCGGCATAGGGCCAGAGCAGCCAGCGGATCGCGATCGCCATGCTCGCGCCCATGAGTTGGCCGAGAAAGACAAAGGGCAGCATGGCGATCGGGTTCTCGAAGGTGGTGAAGATCGAGATCATGATCGACATGCCCAGCAGCAGAAACGCGCCAGCGGCAAAGCCGGTGATCTGCCACAGCGCACCGAACAGCAACAGGGCGGCCGTGGCGCGGATCGCCGCCTCTCGCGCCCCGATCCAGTCACGGTGCAGGACGGTCGGCAGGGCGCTTTCCGGCACCGGGGCGCTGCGGTTCTCAGGGGCGCGCCACTGGGCCAGCGCGGCAACAAGCGGACGCAGGGGCTCTTCAAGGCCGGGCAGGGCGGCAGCGCGCTTCAGCGCCTCCAGCGCGGCGGCGCCGTCATCGGCGCGCAGGGCCCCGGCGGCGTCGGTCAGCGCGATGGTGGCGGCCTCGGGAAGCGCCGCGCCCTCGTGCCCGCGCCGCCAGAGCAGCAGCGCCAGCGCCGTTGACAGCAGGTTGCGCGTTGCGCGTGTCTCGCGGTGCGACCGCAGCGATCCGGCGGCGTGGGGGTCCAGCGTGTCTTCGGCGCGGGCCATGGCTGAAATCAGGCCGCGAGCGGCTTCCGAGTCCTGTTGCGGTGCTGCGATCTGTTCGCACAAGTCAGCCAGCAAGCTGCGGATGCGACCGCGCAGCGCCTTGCCATCCGCAGCGGGGGCCAGCAGCCAGCCCACCAGCAGCGCGGCAACCACGCCGACAAGCACGGTCGCCATACGGTCCGCGCCCAGTGCTAGAACGTTCTCGGGGTGCCCGACGTCAAGCAGCGAAACCATCGCTGCAGTGTAGCCCGCTAGCACGGTGCCATAAGCGACGAAGCCGCGCGCGAGGTTGGCGAGGCCCGTGCACAGGCCCACCCAAAACGCCAGCCCGATGACCAGCAGCGCCGGATGCACCAGCATGGCGAAGATCAGGCCGACCCCGGCGATCGTCCCCACTACGGTGCCGGCAAAGCGGAAGAGGCTCTTTTCGAGCAGTTGCCCGCGCACAGGCTGAGACGCGGCCCAGACGGTCATCCCCGCCCATTGCGGATGTTCGAGCCCAAGCAGCCACGCGACGATCAGTGCAAGGCAGGAGGCAAAGGCGGTGCGCAGAGCAAAGATAAGCCGTGCCTTGTCGAATCCGAGGGACTGTAGGGCCGCGGTCATGCGTTCACCTCCCGCGTGTACTTGTCGTCCAGCATCGCCTCTGCACGCGCCGCCATGCGGGCGAACCCGTCGAGCATCGCCGCGAGGTCGTCGTCGCCGATGCCGGCCAGAAGCTCATGCTCGGCGCGCAGCAGCATGGCGCGAACTCTGTCCAGTTCTTCACGGCCGTCTTCGGTCAAGTGGATGCGCCGTGCGCGGCGGTCGTTCGGATCGACCCGGCGCTCGACAAAGCCGCGATCTTCCAGCAGGTCCAGTAGCCGTACAAGGGTCGAGGTATCAAGGCTGATGCGGGCCGCGAGATCGCGTTGGCTGATGCCGTCTCCGCCTTCGGCGAGATGGATCAGGGGGCGCCACGTGGCGTCGGTCAGCCCCGCCTCGGCAAGACGCATGTCGACGACGCGGTGCCACTGCCGGGCCAGAGAAACAAAAGCGAACCCGAAGCGGTCGCGGGGGGCGGAATACTGTGTCATGAGATTTAATGTAGATAAAAATAATTTGCAATACAAACTAAATGCCGGGCTTCCGACTGGCGCAGAAGGTCGCACCTTTACGCCGCGTCGTCAGCGGGGCGCCGCGCTCCCCTTTGCGTGAACGGTGCACGGATTGCGCCGCACTGCCCTGCGGGCTAGTCTTCGCGGCAACCAATCAACAGGAGGCGGCATGTCGGGCAAGGCAATCGGGACACTTCGCGGCACAGTCATGGCACTGGCGCTGATGGCTGCAGGTGCGGTTTCGGCCGAAAGCCTGTCGGGTGATTACCTTGCCGCGCGGCAGGCCAGCTTCTCCGGTGATTTCAAGGCGGCCGCCCGCTACTACGGCGAGGCGGTCAAGCATGATCCCGAAAATGCGGACCTGCTCGAGCGGGCTGCGCTCGCCAATATCGGTTTGGGCGATTTCAACAGCGCAGAGGCGTTGGCCGAGCGCCTGACCGCGCAGGGCCACAACAGTCAGGTCGGACATCTCGCCGAGGTCGCCGTGCTGGCGCATGAGGAAAACTACGACGCGCTGTTGTCCCGCGTCGAGGAAGGCCGCTCTGCCGGGCCTTTGGTCGACGGGCTGATCAAAGCATGGGCTGAGCTTGGCCGTGGCGATGTGAGTGCCGCTCTGGCGGGCTTTGACGCGGTCTCTGAAGAGCGTGGGCTGGCCGCCTTCGCGGCGTATCACAAAGCGCTGGCTCTGGCGTCGGTCGGGGATTTCGAAGGCGCCGAGGCGATCTTTGCCGATCCCGGAGCCGGAGGCATGCAGATGACCCGCCGCGGTGTCATGGCGCGGCTCGAAATTCTGTCGCAGATCGACCGTCAGGATGACGCCATCACCTTGATCGACGAGGCCTTCGGCCAGCAGCTTGATCCGGGCGTTGCCGAATTGCGGGCGCAACTCGAAGCTGGCGAGACGCTGCCCTTCGACGTGATCTCCTCTGCGCGGGATGGGGTTGCCGAGGTGTTCTTCACCATCGCCAGCGCCCTCGCGAACGAAAGCGCCGAGGACTATACGCTGCTGCACGTGCGGGTCGCCGAATACCTGCGCCCGGATCATGTTGGGGCGCTGCTTATGGCGGGTGAACTGCTGGAACAGATGGGGCAATACGAGCTTGCCGCCGCAACCTATCGCCGCGTGCCGCGCGACGATGCCTCGTTCCACGTCGCGGAACTCGGCCGGTCTGACGCGCTGCGCGCCGAAGGCAAGCTCGACGCGGCGGTGGAAGTGCTGGAACAGTTGGCCGACACTCATGGCAACCTGCCTGCGGTGCAATCGGCGCTGGGCGATCTGATGCGCCAGCTGGAACGCTATGACGAGGCGATTGCCGCCTATGATCGGGCGCTTTCCACCTTTGACGAGCCCGATCCGGCGCAATGGTTCCTCTACTACGCCCGCGGCATCTGCAAAGAGCGCGGCGGCGATTGGGATGCCGCCGAGAAGGATTTCCGTGCCGCGCTGGAGTTCGTGCCGAACCAGCCGCAGGTGCTGAACTACCTCGGTTACTCCATGGTCGAGCATCATGTGAACCTCGACGAGGCGCTGGAGATGATCGAACGCGCCGTCGATGCCGAACCGCAGAGCGGTTACATCGTCGACAGCCTTGGCTGGGCGCTCTACCGGCTGGGCCGCTATGACGAGGCGGTGGAGCATATGGAGCGCGCGGCAGAGCTGATGGCGGTGGACCCGGTGGTCAATGATCACCTCGGCGATGTTTACTGGGCCGTCGGTCGCAAGACCGAAGCGCGCTTCCAGTGGCAGCGGGCGCTGTCTTTCGTGGGTTGGGAGGATGCCTCGGACGATGTCGATCCGGACCGCATTCGCCGCAAGCTCGAGGTCGGGCTCGACGCGGTTCTCGCCGATGAAGGCAAGCCGCCGCTGAAGGTGGCGCATGACGTGGACTGACGTCTTCGCTCCGGCGAAGATCAATCTTACCCTGCACATCACCGGCCAGCGCGACGACGGGTATCACCTGCTCGACTCGCTGGTCGTCTTTGCGCCCGTGGGTGATGCGCTGCGCGTCGCGCCTGCCGAAGAACTGACGCTGCACCTCGAAGGTCCAGAAGCCAAAGGCCTGCCGGCCAATGGCGACAACCTCGCCCTGCGCGCCGCCGCCATGGTGGGCGAAGGGCAGGGGGTTCGGATCGTTCTGGAAAAGCTTCTGCCGGTTGCGTCGGGCATCGGCGGTGGCTCGGCGGACGCGGCGGCGGCTGCGCGCGCCGTGCTGGCAGGGTCCAACGCGCTCGACGATGCCATGATGGCGCGCGCTGAGGCCGCTCTTCTGGCACTGGGAGCCGATGTGCCCATGTGCCTTGCCTCCCGCCCGGTGCGGGTGCGCGGCATCGGGGAAGGACTGGAGCCGGTCAGCTTGCCGCCACTGCCTGCGGTCTTGGTCAATCCGCGCGTTCCGGTCTCCACGCCGCAGATTTTCCGCAGCCTGACCTCGCGCGATAACCCGCCGATGCCAGACATGCTGCCGGAGTTTGCCGGCGCGGAAGGGCTGATCGACTGGCTGAAGGATATGCGCAACGACATGGAGCCTGCGGCGCGGGCTCTGGAGCCGATGATCGATACGCTGCTGTCGGAGCTGCAGGGCCAGTCCGGCTGCCGACTGGCGCGCATGTCGGGCTCTGGCGCGACGTGTTTCGGGCTCTTTGCCAGCATGGATGAGGCCGCAGCTGCGGCAGAGGCGCTGCGTGCTGCGCGCCCGGACTGGTGGGTGGCCGAAGGTTTGCTGGGGGATCAGCAGGCGCGGGCGATGCCGCGCCGAGGCTGACTTAGGGCGCTACGCGCGCGGCGCAGGCTCAGTAAAGCCGCCCCACCACGAAGTCTGCCAGTTCGATCATCACGTCACGCATCTCGGATTGCGGCAACTGCGCCATCGAGGCCTTGGCCTTTTCCGACCAGCCGAGCGCATCCTCGCGGGTGGCTTCCAGCGCGCCGTGCTTGTTCAGCAGTTCCAGCGCGTGCTCGAGGTCGCCGTCTTCCTGCTTACCCTTCTCGATGGTGCGCTGCCAGAAGGCCCGCTCTTCGGCATCGGCGGCGGCTACAGCCTTGATCACCGGCAGCGTCAGCTTGCGTTCACGGAAGTCGTCGCCGACGTTCTTGCCGGTGGCAGAGGTGTCGCCCATGTAGTCGAGCAGGTCGTCGGCGATCTGGAAGGCGATGCCGAGCGCGTCGCCATAATCGAACAGGGCCTGCACCTGCGCCGGATCGGCCTCGGCGATGACGCCGCCCACCTCGGTCGCGGCCGAGAACAGCGCTGCGGTCTTGCCGCGCACCACCTGCAGGTAGATGTCCTCGTCGGTGCGCAGATCCTGCGCCGCGGTCAACTGCAGCACCTCGCCCTCGGCGATGGTGGCGGCGGCGTTGGACAGGATCTCCAGCACGCGCAGGTTGCCCGGCTCGGTCATCAACTGGAAGCTGCGGGCGAAGAGATAGTCGCCGACCAGAACCGAGGATTTGTTGTCCCACAGCAGGTTCGCTGTCGGGCGACCGCGGCGCTGCGCACTTTCATCCACGACGTCGTCATGCAGCAGCGTTGCTGTGTGGATGAACTCCACCGTCGCGGCCAGATGCACGTGATAGGGACCATCATAACCGCAGATATTCGCCGCGGCGAGTGTCAGCATCGGCCGCAGGCGTTTGCCGCCAGCCTCGACCAGATGCGCCGTCACTTCGGGAATGCGCGGCGCGTGTTTTGATGCCATCCGCTCGCGGATCAGCGCGTTGACCGCGCCCATATCCTCGACCAGCATCGACGCCAGACGATCATGCGGTTTCGCTTTTGCCGTATCCAAGCCCATCAGACCCCCGTCACAGGCTCGACAAGGCCGGGGCCCTGTCCTTACATCCCCTTTATGGAAGAACTTCTGCGAACCACCGACATAACGCTGATCCCGCTGGCGAAGACCCTCCTTGATGGGCAGGGTATAGACAGCTTTGAGTTGGACGTAAATATGAGCGTCCTAGAGGGATCACTTGGCATTCTGCCGCGCCGCCTGATGGTGCGCAGCGGCGATCTGGAAGCCGCGCGGCGTGTGCTGCGCGAGAACGGCGTTGCCTTCGAGGCGGGTGCATGAGGCGCGATCCCTTCGCCGAGGAGGATTTGCGCAAAGACGCATTCCTTGGCGGGATGGCGCATATATGGCAGCCAAAACATGGGCTTGGATATCGCGCGGGCGTGGATCCCGTGCTGCTGGCGGCGTCGGTCGAGGCGCGGCCGGGCCAAGAGGTGCTGGAACTGGGATGCGGCGGTGCCCCGGCGTTGGTCTGCCTTGGGGCGCGGATCGGCGGATTGCGGCTGGCCGGGGCGGAAATTCAACCCGCATATGCTGCGCTCGCGCGCCGTAACATTGCCGAGAACGGGCTCGACGGAGAGATATACGACGCCGATCTGGCGGCACCGCCGGCGGCTTTGAAGGCGCGCAACTTCGATCACGTTCTCGCCAACCCGCCCTATTTCGAAGAGGGCAAGCGCAGTGCAGCCCCGGACGCCGGGCGCGAACTGGCGCTGGCAGGGGCCTTGCCGCTTGCAGAGTGGGTGTCACTGGCGGCGCGGCGGCTGAAGCCGCGCGGCACCGCCACCTTCGTGCAGCGGGTTGAGCGGCTGCCCGAGTTGCTGGCGGCGCTGGCGGCGAATCTGGGGTCTGTGGAAGTGCTGCCGCTGGCGCCGCGGGCGGGACGCGAGCCCCGGCTGATTCTCGCGCGGGGCCGCAAGGGCGGGCGCGCGGCTTTCCGCCTTTGCCCGCCGCTGATCCTTCACGCTGGCGCGTGTCACCTTGAAGACGGCGAGAATTATACAAATGTCATTAAAGCAGCCTTGCGTGACGGAAAACCGATCAGCTTTTCTGGATGAGCGGGGTTTGGAGCAGGTCTCTGACCTTCCGTAAAGCAATGCTGCGAGTGCGGCGTGACAGAATGTAAAAGTTATGCTGCACTGTATCTGCCCAAAGCAAAAAAGGAGGACATAATGAGCTTAACTTCTCACCTGCAGGAACTGAAGAAGAAGCACCAAAACCTCGCCACTACCGTGGAAGAGATGCAGCGCAGTCCGGGCGTGGACGATCTGCATGTCGCGGCTCTAAAGAAGCAAAAACTCCGTATCAAAGAAGAGATTAACAGGCTCTCGGTCGAGGCCAGCTAAGCGGGCCCGGGCAGGTCTGGCCCGACCGGGGCGAACCCACCCACCTTGAGAGCGATCAGGTCCGCACGGCAGCCGCGCCGCCGGACCGCAGAGGTTCCGGGCCCGAATCTTTGGGCCCGGGCGGCAGGGCAGGCGCCAGACGGCGCGCGGCAATTTCAAAGCACGGCTTTTCACGACCCCCTTTTCATCCCCTTGCACGAAGAGGCGCAGGCATCGCCCGCGCGTGAGCAAGGCCGTGTGCGGGAACATGCCCTGCATGAAAAAAGCGCCCCCGGAGAGCCAGGCTCCGGGGGCGCACTCGTTTCCGGGGCGGGGGCGCCCGCGCCGGGTCAGTCGATCGGTTCGAGCTGTTCTTCGAGTTGCGCGCGCAGGTGCGCGTGTTGGGTCGGCAGCTTCAGGGCCCGTCCAGATGTGCGCGGTCCTCGTCGCGGTCGAAGCCCGGCTCATTGGTGGCCACTTCGAACAGCACGCCGCCGGGGCTGCGGAAGTAGATCGCGTAGAAATAGTCGCGATCAATCTGCGGGGTGATCTGAAAGCCGTTCTCGGTCAGCGCCTTGCGCACTTCAAGCTGCGCAGCCCGGTTCTCTACCGCAAAGGCGATGTGGTGGACGCTGCCGGCGCCTTGGCCCGCTTGCGGGGCATCGACTGTTTCGATGTCGATGGTGCCCGCACCCGCGTGCTCGGGCAGCGAGAGGCGCATCACGTTCCCCTGCCGGCACTCTTCCTCGTAGCCCATGAACTTCAGCAGCTCTGCTGTGGGGCCGGCATCGCGCAGACGCATCTGCACCGAGTGGAAACCACGGATCGCCATGTCGTCGCCGATACCGCTGCCGGTCCAAGGCGTGCGGCTGTCGTCGGCCTCGACCAAGGCCAGCCCGTCGCCGTCGGGGCCTTCGAACTCCAGCCGGTGCTCACCGTAGCGGTTGAGCCGCTCCAAACCCTTCACGCCCGCGTCGGTCAGCCGCGCCTCCCACGCGTCAAGCGATCCCTCGGGCACGGCAAAGGCCGTGGTCGCCACCTCACCTGCGCCCCGCTTGCCGCGGGCGGCATTGGGGAAGGGGAAGTAGGTCATCACGCTGCCCGGCGTGCCGACCTCGTCACCGTAGTAGAGGTGATAGACGTCGGGCGCGTCGAAGTTGACGGTCTTCTTCACCCGGCGCAGGCCAAGCGTGTCGGTGAAAAAAGCGTTGTTGCGAGACGCGCTGCTGGCCAGCGCAGTCACATGATGCAGGCCTTTGATTTGGGTAAGCATGGTCTCTCTCCTGATGCGGAATTGCTAGAAATATAAGGAGAAGGGCATCATCAGAAAACGAACGCTGCCGCGCGCAAGGGGTGCATCAGCGCACATCCCGCGCGCCAAGCAAAAGCCCCGGCAGGTGTACCGCCGGGGCTCTGGGTGGGTGTCGGGTGCCGTGGCGGCGGGTCAGACGAAGAACTGCGCGCCGTTGGCAGAGATCGTCGAGCCGTTCACGAAACCGGCCTTTTCGTCGGCGAGGAAGACCACGCAGCGGGCGATCTCCTCGGGCTCGCCGAGGCGGCCGGCGGGGATCTGCGCGATGATCGACTCGCGCACCTTTTCGGGCACCGCCATGACCATCTCGGTGGCGATGTAGCCGGGGCAGATGGCGTTGGCGGTGATGCCATAGCGCGCGCCTTCTTGCGCCAGTGACTTGATGATGCCCAGATCCCCGGCCTTGGTGGCGGCGTAGTTCACCTGCGCGAACTGGCCTTTCTGGCCGTTGATCGACGAGATCACGATGACCCGGCCGAACTTGCGTTCGCGCATGCCCGGCCAAAGCGGGTGCACGGTGTTGAAGACGCCGGTGAGGTTGGTGTCGATGACCTCTTTCCACTGTTGCGGCGTCATCTTGTGGAACGGCGCGTCGCGGGTGATTCCGGCGTTGGCCACCACCACGTCGATCGGTCCAAGGTCAGCCTCAACCTGCGCGAGCCCGGCCTTGGAGGCCTCGTAGTCGGCGACGTCCCACTTGTAGGTCTTGATGCCGGTCGCCTCGGTAAAGGCGGCGGCCTTCTCGTCGTTGCCGGCATATGTCGCTGCCACCTCGTATCCCTCGGCCTTGAGCGCCTTGGAGATCGCCTCCCCGATCCCGCGGCTCCCTCCCGTGACCAGTGCAACTTTCGCCATAGTATCCTCCAGTCCAGTCCGTCGTGATTTGAAACGTTGTTATGTTTTTGTTAATCTTTGGGTAACTTTGTTGCGCAGAAGTCGTCACCTGTCCAGCATTTGTTGGGCATCGCGGGCGCCTTGTGCCCAAGTGTCGCGGAGTTTCTGCGGGTCGGTGAAATCAATCTTGTCGGCTGCGGTCTCACGCGAGGGCCAGAGGTAATGACGGCCCGGCACATCGGGCAGACGTTTATATTCGCGTGTCAGCAGCACCATCGTCTCGCCGTCGTCCGGTTCGGGCAGCGGTGCCTGATCGGCCATGCCACCATCGACCACGCGCCGGCCTTCCCAGAGCGGCGGTTCAAACACCGGAGGGATCACCGCGGCGGCGCAGATGAGATCGATAAGCCGCCCCTCGCGGGCAGCGGTGTTGGCATTGATGAGGTTGGCGGTGAGCCCCATCTTCTCGGCCCAGTTGAAATGCGGCGATCCGACGAGATGCAGTTCGGCTTCATAGGCCGCTGCGAGCGCCGTGCCGGTCATCGTCGGCAGGCCGGTCTCGGGAGGATGTGCAATAAGGATTTGTAACTGCGGCCCTTCAGCGATCTTGCGGGCGGCTTCGGCGTCGATCACCTCGGACACCACGCCACAGTAAAGCTCCTGATGCGGGGTGATGCCGTTCTCGTCGGGGCGCAGCAGGTCGATATTGCTGTCCTGCTTTTCGAAGGCGGCGCACATGCGGTCCAGCAAGCGCTCTTCTACACCGGCGATATAGGCGCAGGACGCGAGTGCACCGCCGCTGACACCGGTGATGCGCTTGGGGCTGGGTGGGGGGCGGTGGCGGCAAAGCTCGGTCATGAAACCGCCTTGCCAGAAACAGCGCAGCCCGCCGCCGGAAAAGACGATCTGCGCGGGGGTGTCGGGAAGCCGTGGCTTATCGGGACTTGTCGTCATGGCCGTCCTTCGTGTCCTTGCGTGGGCACGGAAGCCGCGGGCACCGGGCTGACAGGGTCAGCGGCGCCCGCGGCGGTCGTTCAGTCGCGCTCGACGCAGAGGGCAACGCCCATGCCGCCACCGATACAGAGGGTCGCGAGGCCTTTCTTGGCGTCACGGCGCTGCATTTCAAACAGCAGCGTGTTGAGGATGCGTGCACCCGAGGCGCCGATCGGGTGGCCGATGGCGATGGCGCCGCCGTTGACGTTCACGATCGACGGATCCCAGCCCATGTCCTTGTTCACGGCGCAGGCCTGTGCGGCGAAGGCTTCATTGGCCTCGACGAGATCGAGGTCCTCGGGCTTCCATCCGGCCTTTTCCAGCGCCTTGCGCGAGGCGTGGATCGGGCCGACACCCATGATCGACGGATCGAGCCCGGCGGTGGCATAGGAGGCGATGCGCGCCAGCGGCTGGATGCCGCGCTTTTCGGCGTTCTCGGCGCTCATCAGCAGCACACCGGCGGCGCCGTCGTTGATGCCCGAGGCGTTGGCCGCGGTGACCGAGCCATCCTTGGTGAAGGCCGGGCGCAGCTTCTGCATGGCTTCGATGGTGGCGCCGTGACGGATGTATTCGTCCTTGTCGACGGTGATGTCGCCCTTGCGATGCTTGACCACGAAGGGGATCACCTCGTCATCGAACTTGCCGGCGTTCTGCGCGGCCTCGGCCTTGTTCTGCGAAGCGACGGCAAACTCGTCCTGCTGCTCGCGGCTGATTTGCCACTGCTCGGCGACGTTTTCGGCCGTCTGGCCCATGTGGTAGCCGTTGAACGCGTCCCACAGGCCGTCGCGGATCATCGTGTCGATGTATTTCACATCGCCCATCTTGTGCCCGGCGCGCAGATGCGCGGCGTGCGGCGAGAGGGTCATGTTTTCCTGACCGCCCGCGGCGACGATATCGGCGTCACCCAGCAGGATGTGCTGGGCGCCCAGCATCACGGTGCGCAGGCCCGAGCCGCAGACCTGGTTGATCGACCAGGCAGCGCTTTCCTTCGGCAGACCGGCATTGATATGGGCCTGACGCGCCGGGTTCTGTCCCTGCGCGGCGGTCAGCACCTGACCAAGAATGGTCTCCGAAACCTCTCCCTTCTCGATCCCGGCGCGCGCGACCAGCGCTTCGAGCACGGCGGCCCCCAGATCATGCGCAGGTGTGTTGGCAAAAGCGCCGCTGAAACTGCCCACGGCGGTCCGTGCCGCAGACGCGATGACGACATTGGTCATGAAGTTCTCCCTCCAAGCAAAGCGTGCAGTCGGAGTGCCCGTCCGCCGCCCTCGTGGCGGGGTCAGGGCCTCCGCTATTGGCCTCACCGTTGTTGATAACGCGGGGATCCGCAACTGCACAGAGGCAGCTTCACGGTTTTGCGTTTGATAGCGCAATTCGTCGCAGTTTCAGGGAGAAGGCCGGTATGAAGCGTGTATGGCGCGTGCTACCCGCCCCTGCCTTGACGCAAGGCGCTTTCCGCCGCGTCGGTGCGCCAGTCGGGGCTGATTGTCGGCGCGCCATAGAAATACCCCTGCAGGCAATCGATGCCGCTGGCTGCCGCGATCTGCGCGTCGTCCAGCGACTCTACCGATTCGGCGACCGTGAACATGTCGAACTCCTCGGCGATGGCGACGATGGCGCGCGCCAGAACCTGATTGTCGGGGTCGCGGGCGATGCCGCGGATGATCTGGCCGTCGATCTTGAGAATATCGAAGGAGAAGCGTTTGAAATGCCGCAGGGCGGTCTGCCCGGCGCCGAAATCGTCCATGGCAAAGGTGATGCCGCGGCGGCGCAAGTCAGCCATGAAGCCGATCACCAGTTCCGGCAGCAGCATGGCCGAGCGTTCGCTGATCTCGAGGATCAGCCGCTCGGCCACCGTGGGGTCTGTGGCGAGTCCCTGTTCCAGCACCTGCATCCAACGCCGGTACCCGATCGAGCGGGCGGACATGTTGATCGCAAGGCGCAGCCCCGGTGTGTGGATCAATTCGGCCAGCCCCTGTTCCAGTGCGATGCAGTCAAGAATCCGCCCCTCTTCGCGCTCTTCCATCTCGAAGATGAACTCGCGCGCGGGGACGATGCGGCCGGTTTCATCCATCACCCGAAGCATCGCCTCATAAAAGGCGACCTGCGCGGGAGCAGCGGCGTGCACCACCGGCTGGAACACCAGCAGCACCTGCCGATGGCGGATCGCTTCGCGGACGCGCTGCAGCACGTCGCGATCGCGCAGGCTCAGGGCTGTGTCCAGCGGATCGCCAACGGGCACCGGACCCGCGCGACCCGGTGCGCCGGCGCGTCCTGCGCCGCCTGCATGCGGTGCGGCGTTCGCCCGATTGCGGTGTGGCACTGAACTGGACATCACGCTCTCCCTTTGAGGGCAGTGGCATGGTGCACACCGAGGGGTTAATCACCACCTAAGCCGCGCCCAGCGGGAAACTGGGGGCGAAAAGCGGGCAGGGTGCTCATGGCCTGTTGACTCCCCCGCCAAAGCCCATATAAGCGCGCGCTCATTGGTGTTGGTGGCCCCCGCAAGGGGATGCCTGTCGGCCTTCGGGCAGGAGGACAACGCCCTTCACAACTTATGAAGGAGATCAGCCGTGACCAAACGCACGTCTGCCAAGTACAAAATTGACCGCCGCATGGGCGAAAACATCTGGGGCCGTCCGAAGTCCCCGGTGAACAAGCGCGAATACGGCCCGGGCCAGCACGGCCAGCGCCGCAAGGGCAAGATGTCGGACTTCGGTCTGCAGCTGCGCGCCAAGCAGAAGCTCAAGGGCTACTACGGCGACATGACCGAGAAGCAGTTCCGCCGCATCTTCGGCGAAGCGGAGCGGATCAAGGGCGACACCGGTGAGCTGCTCATCGGCCTGCTCGAGCGCCGTCTGGACGCCGTCGTGTACCGCGCCAAGTTCGTGCCGACCGTCTTCGCGGCCCGTCAGTTCGTGAACCACGGCCACGTGCTGGTGAACGGCAAGCGCGTGAACATCCCCTCCTACCGCGTGAAGGAAGGCGACGTCATCGAGGTTCGCGAGAAGTCGAAGCAAATGACCGTTCTGCTGGAAGCTGTTCAGCTCGCAGAGCGTGACGTGCCCGACTACATCGAGGCAGACCACTCCAAGATGACCGCGACCTTCGTGCGCACCCCCGGCCTTGCCGATGTGCCCTACGCGGTTCAGATGGAACCGAACCTCGTCATCGAATACTACGCACAGAACTAATCCTTCTGTCCGTACGATATTGGAAAGGCCGTGCTGAAAAGCGCGGCCTTTTTGCTTTTGTGGCGTAAGGTCTGGCGAAGCGCTGGCGAAGCGTCGGGCACGGTGTTCGCGGCAAGGTAAGGCAGGGCAAGGCTGAGCAAGCCACGGCGCCGTCGCAACGGCGGCAGGATGTTCCCGAGAGAAAAGAGCGCGCCCGCGACCGGGTCAGCCCCGGGCTAGACCTCGGGAGCGAGAATCTTGCGGAACACCGTCTCGACATGGGCGTTGGCGGCGGCCCAGCCGGGCTCTTCGTCGGGCACCAGAACCCGCACCTGCGTGTCGAAATCCGCGAAATGCTGGGTCAGCGCCCAGATCGACATGATCAGTTGCTGCGGGTCCTGCCGGGCCAGCTTGCCCGCCTCCATCCAGCCGGCGATCAGTGCACATTTCTCGTCGAACAGTGGTTTCAGATCGCTGTGCAGATGCGGCAGCATGCGCGGCGCGCCTTGGATGATCTCGGTGGCGAAGAGTCTGCTCTCACGCGGGTAGGCGCGGCTCATCTCCATCTTGCGCCGGACATAGCCGAGAATCTCTTCCATCGGCTCGCCGTCCGGGTCCATTTCGCGCAGCGGGTCGAGCCATTCGGTCATCAGCGCGTTCAGCAGGGCAACGTGGATCGCCTCTTTACTATCGAAATAGTAGATCAGGTTGGGCTTCGACATCCCCGCCGCCTCGGCGATCCGGTCCAGCGTCGCGCCGCGAAACCCGTGCTGCGAAAACTCGTCCAGCGCCGCCTCCATGATCTTGCGGCGATTGCGGATTTGGATCCGGCTGGGCTTTTTCACGGGAGAAACGGGCATCCGGTTCCTGTCTTGCTGTTTTTGCGGGCGCCTCTGCCCGATCACTGTGCATATGCTGCGACTGCCGGAAGGCGACCTTGCGGAAGCCTCTGGGGCGCATTGCAATGAAGCCTTTACCAAACGGTAAAAAACACGCGGGAGACGCGCAAGCGCCTCATTGCAAGACATGCACATCGCAGGACAAGGCGGCGAGGACAAGACTATGGCGGCACAGGATAGCGCGGCACCGGGCAGGAACCTTCGGATCAATGGCGAGCGTTTGTGGGACAGCCTCATGGAGATGGCGAAGATCGGACCGGGCGTGGCGGGCGGCAACAACCGGCAGACGCTGACCGACGAGGATGCCGAGGGCCGCGCACTCTTCCAAGGCTGGTGCGAGGCTGCGGGCCTGACCATGGGGCTTGATGAGATGGGCACCATGTTCGCCACCCGCGCCGGTGAGGATCCCGATGCGCTGCCGGTCTACATGGGCTCGCATCTCGACACGCAGCCGACGGGCGGCAAATACGACGGCGTGCTGGGGGTGCTGGCAGCGCTCGAGACGGTGCGCACGATGAACGATCTGGGGATCAAGACAAAGCACCCGATCGTCGTCACCAACTGGTCGAACGAGGAAGGCGCGCGCTTTGCCCCCGCGATGCTGGCCTCGGGCGTGTTCGCCGGGGTGCATGACCTTTCCTTCGCCTATGCGCGCAAGGATCTGGAGGGCAAGACCTACGGTGATGAACTGGACCGCATCGGCTGGAAGGGCGACGAGCCGGTCGGCGCGCGCAAGATGCACGCCTACTACGAGTTGCACATCGAGCAGGGGCCGATCCTCGAGGCCGAAGGCAAGGACATCGGCGTCGTCACCCATTGTCAGGGCCTGTGGTGGCTGGAGTTCACGCTGACAGGCCGCGCTGCGCATACCGGATCGACACCGATGGACATGCGGATCAACGCCGGGCTGGCGATGAGCCGCATCCTCGAGATGGCACAGGAGGTGGCGATGGCCGCGCAGCCGCACGCCATGGCGGGCGTCGGGCAGATGACCTTCGAGCCCAACTCGCGCAATGTGCTGCCCGAGAAGGTGATCTTCACCGTCGACCTGCGCTCGCCCGATCAGGCCAAGCTCGACGGCATGCGGGCCGAGATCGAAAAGCGTGCGCCGGAGATTTGCGCCGAACTGGGCGTGGACTGTGCGGTCGAGGCGGTGGGCCACTTCGATCCGGTCACCTTCACCCCCGAACTGGTCGGCACCGTGCGCGCGGCGGCCGAGGACTTAGGCTATTCGCATATGAACATCGTGTCGGGCGCCGGGCATGATGCCTGCTGGGCAGCCAAGGTGGCCCCCACGACGATGATCATGTGCCCCTGCGTCAAAGGCATCTCGCACAACGAGGCAGAGGAGATCTCGCAGGAGTGGGCGACGGCTGGAACCAACGTGCTGCTGCACGCGGTGCTGGAGACGGCGGAGGTCGTGGGCTGAAGTGGGGCTCTGCCCCATCCGCGGCCCGGGGGCCGCGGACTCCCCGGGATATTTGTATCTAGACGAAGCCCGGACCCGCGCAGGACAGAGGGAGAGAGACATGTCCACGGTGATCAAGGGCGGGACGATCGTCACCGCCGATCTGAGCTATGAGGCCGACGTGCTGGTCGAGCACGGCCGGATCGCCGAGATCGGCCCGGACCTGACGGGTGACGAGGTGCTCGACGCCTCGGGCTGCTATGTGATGCCGGGCGGGATCGACCCGCACACGCATCTCGAGATGCCCTTCATGGGCACTTATTCGGCGGATGACTTCGACAGCGGCACCCGCGCGGCGTTGGCCGGCGGCACCACCATGGTGGTCGATTTCGCGCTGCCTGCGCCGGGGCAGGGGCTGCTGGATGCGCTGCAGATGTGGGACAACAAGTCCACCCGCGCGCATTGCGACTACTCGTTCCACATGGCGGTGACGTGGTGGTCCGAGCAGGTGTTTGACGAAATGAAGGAGATCGTCGACCGCGGCATCACCACCTTCAAGCACTTCATGGCCTACAAGGGCGCGCTGATGGTGAACGACGACGAGCTTTTTGCCTCGTTCCAGCGCTGCGCCGAACTGGGGGCGATCCCGCTCGTGCATGCCGAGAACGGGGATGTGGTGGCCGAGCTTTCGGCGCGGCTTCTGGCAGAGGGCAACACCGGCCCCGAGGCGCATGCCTACTCCCGCCCGCCGCAGGTCGAGGGCGAGGCCACCAACCGCGCCATCATGATCGCCGATATGGCGGGCGTGCCGCTCTACGTGGTGCATGTGAGTTGCGAGGAGAGCCACGAGGCGATCCGCCGCGCCCGGCAGGCCGGCAAGCGGGTCTGGGGCGAGCCGCTGATCCAGCATCTGACTTTGGATGATAGAGAGTACGCCAACCCCGATTGGGACCATGCCGCGCGCCGGGTTATGTCGCCGCCGTTCCGGAACAAGGCGCATCAGGACAGCCTCTGGGCCGGGCTCGCCGCGGGCTCGCTGTCCTGCGTCGCGACGGATCACTGCGCCTTCACCACGGATCAAAAGCGCTATGGCCTGGGCGATTTCACCAAGATCCCCAATGGCACCGGTGGCCTTGAGGACCGGCTGCCGATGCTCTGGACGCAGGGCGTGGGAACGGGGCGACTGACACCGCAGGAGTTCGTTGCGGTGACCTCGACCAATATCGCCAAGATCCTCAACATCTACCCGCGCAAGGGCGCAATCCTCGTGGGGGCGGATGCCGATATCGTTGTGCTGGACCCGGCCCGCGAGAAGGTGATCTCGGCAAGAAGCCAGCAATCGGCCATCGATTACAACGTCTTTGAGGGCATGACCGTGAAGGGCCTGCCGCGCTTCGTGCTGAGCCGGGGCAAGGTCTCGGTCATCGAGGGGGGGATGCTCTCGGAGGAGGGGCACGGCCAGTTCGTCGCCCGCCCGCCCGCGGGGCCCGTGAACAAGGCGCTGAGCGCGTGGAAGGGTCTGACCGCGCCGCGTCCGGTGGCGCGTGGCGGCATTCCCGCCAGCGGCGTCTGAGCGGGGCAGAGAAGCCGGCAGGGCAGAGAAACTGACAGGCAAGCGAAACTGACAGGGCAGGGGGCCGGCAGACGCTTCCGCCACAACAGGAAGGCAAGAGATGACACAGACACAGGTCATGCAGTCAAAGGGCGCGCAGACCCAGACCACACGGGAACAGGCCGGTCCGTCAGCCATGCCGCCGGTGATCTCGGCGCAAGGGCTCAACCTTGTGTTCGAAACCGGCGATGGCCCGGTGCAGGCCCTCAAGGATGTTGACCTGAAGATCGGCAAGGGTGATTTCGTCTCCTTCATCGGTCCCTCGGGCTGCGGCAAGACCACCTTCCTGCGGGTGATGGCAGACCTTGAGACACCGACCTCGGGCACCGTTCTGGTCAATGGCGTGACCCCCGAGGCCGCCCGCAAAGCCCGCGCCTACGGCTACGTCTTCCAAGCGGCGGGGCTCTACCCGTGGCGCAGCATTGGCGGCAACATCCGCTTGCCGCTGGAAATCATGGGCTATTCCAAGGCAGAGCAGGCCGAGCGGGTGAAGCGTGTGCTGGATCTCGTGGAGCTTTCTGGCTTTGAGAAAAAATATCCGTGGCAGCTGTCTGGCGGCATGCAGCAGCGGGCCTCGATCGCCCGCGCGCTCGCCTTCGACGCCGATATTCTGCTGATGGACGAGCCTTTCGGCGCGCTTGATGAAATCGTCCGCGACCACCTCAATGAGCAGCTTCTGGCACTTTGGGCGCGCACTCAGAAGACCATCTGCTTCGTCACCCACTCGATCCCCGAGGCGGTGTATCTGTCGACCAAGATCGTGGTCATGTCGCCGCGCCCGGGGCGGATCACCGACGTGATCGAAAGCCCGCTGCCGAAAGAGCGTCCGCTGGATATCCGCGACACGCCGGAGTTTCTCGAGATCGCCCACCGCGTGCGCGAGGGGCTGCGCGCGGGGCATGCCTATGACTGATGTTCAAGTGCCTGACACGCAGTCTGCACCGCACAAAGCCCGCGCTGCGACCCGGAGCGCGCCGATTTCGCGCCGCGCCCCGGTGCCGCCCCGCAGAGGGTCTCGGAACGCGGGCTCCCCTTTCACCTTTCGCGGTCATCGGCTCTCCAGCCTGTACCGCGTGAATAGGGAAACACTCAAACCTTTCATCTTTCTGAAAATACTCAAGGCAGACCGGACCCCACAGGGAGAGGGGCATGAGTATTTGAGGAAAGATGAAAGCTGTAGGGGGCTAGGATGACCCATCCTGAGGTGAGGCGCGCGGGTGAGGCTGACATTCCCGCCTGCGCCGCGGTGGTCAACGGCTGGATCGACGCGACGCCATGGTTACCGCGGATCTTCTCCGCTGAAGAGATCGAGGGTTTCATCCGCGAAGCCTTCCCCGCGCGCGAGATATGGGTGACCGGGGCGCCGGTGGAGGCCTATCTGTCGCTTGATCCCGTAACCCTCAAGATCGGGGCGCTCTATTGCGCGCGGTCCGGCGCGGGGCTGGGCAAGGCATTGCTGGATATGGCGAAAGAGGGGCGTGAGCGGCTTTGGCTTCATACCCATGTGCCCAACACTGACGCTCAGCGCTTTTACCGGCGCGAAGGCTTTGTCGAGACCGGCCGTATTGCGCCCGAGCCTCCCGAGACCGTCGAGGAAATGCGAATGGAGTGGGTGCGATGAGAAACCTTATTCCCGTTTTGACCGTGGTGCTGGCCATCGTGGTGATCTGGTACGGCGCGGCCATAATGCTCAACAAGCAATGGGTGCTTGATCAGGCGGCCCGGCAGGAGCAGTCGCTGACCTCGCCGCAACTCATCGCCGCGACATGGTCGCAGGAAAAGCCCAAGCTGCCCGCGCCGCATCAGGTGGCGGGCGAGCTCTGGGACACGGTGGCGATGAAAAAGCCCACCTCCAAGCGCAGCCTTGTCTACCACGCTTGGGTGACGATGAGCGCCACGGTGCTGGGCTTCGGTCTTGGCACGCTGCTGGGCTTCGCGCTGGCTTTGGGCATCGTCTACAACCGGGTGATGGACATGTCGGTGATGCCCTGGGTGATCGCCAGCCAGACCATCCCGATCCTCGCCATCGCGCCGATGATCATCGTGGTGCTCAACGCCATGGGGCTGTCGGGGCTGCTGCCCAAGGCGATGATCTCGATGTATCTGTCGTTCTTCCCGGTGGTGGTTGGCATGGTGAAGGGGCTGCGCAGCCCTGACCGCATGCAGCTTGACCAGATGCGCACGTGGAGCGCCTCGCGCGGGCAGGAGTTTCTGCGGCTGCGGCTGCCGGCCTCCATGCCCTATCTCTTCGCCTCGATGAAGATCGCCATGGCGGCGAGCCTTGTCGGCGCCATCGTTGGCGAACTGCCGACGGGCGCAGTTGCGGGCCTTGGTGCGCGGCTGCTGGCGGGCAGCTACTACGGCCAGACCATTCAGATCTGGTCGGCGCTGCTGATGGCGGCGGCGCTGGCGGCGGTGCTGGTGGGGCTGATCGGCCTTCTCCAGCGGGCGACACTCAAGCGGATGGGGATGGCATGATCTGGATTGTACTGGGACTGATTGTCTGGGCTGCGGGGCTGGCGCTCAACGTCCACCTGTCAAAGCTGAAGGGCAGCCGCTGGGCGGCGCTGGCGGTGCCGGTGATCTTCGGTCTGACGTTGATCTTCGTCTGGGAAGCGGTGGTACGCGGCTTTGGCATCTCGCCGGTGCTGCTGCCGGCGCCATCGGTGATCGCCGCGCGCTTTGGCCAGTCCGGCGGCGTGATGTGGGAGGATTTCGTGCAGACCGTGCTGAAGGGCGCGCTCTCGGGCTACGTCCTTGGTTGCGGCGCGGCGCTGGTGACGGCGGTGATCGTCGACCGTTTCGACTTCCTGCGGCGAGGTCTGCTGCCGGTGGGCAATTTCGTCGCCGCGCTGCCAGTGATCGGCATCGCGCCGATTTTGGTGATGTGGTTCGGCTTCGACTGGCAGTCGAAAGCGGCGGTCGTGGTGGTGATGGTGTTCTTTCCGGTGCTGGTCAATGCGGTGCAGGGGCTGGCGGATACCAGCGCCATGCAGCGCGACCTGATGCGCACCTATGCCGCCAGCTACTGGACCAGCCTGTGGAAGCTGCGGCTGCCGGCGGCGCTGCCCTTCATTTTCAACGGGCTGAAGATCGCCTCCACCCTCGCGCTGATCGGTGCCATCGTCGCCGAGTTCTTCGGCTCGCCGATCCGCGGCATGGGCTTTCGTATTTCCACCAGTGTCGGGCTGCTGCAGCTCGACCTCGTGTGGGCAGAGATCGTAGTGGCCGCGCTTGCGGGCTCGGCCTTCTACGGCGGCGTGGCGCTGATCGAACGCGCCACCACCTTCTGGCACCCCTCGCAACGGGGCCAGTGACACAGACAAGACCAAGAAACGCGCAACGCAACAGGAGAGTATGATGACCAAGTTTACCGCATGGGGGATCGCTGCGGCGATGACGCTGGGCGCGAGCGGCGCACAGGCCGCCGACGCGCTGACGCTGCAGCTCAAATGGGTCACGCAGGCGCAGTTCGCCGGCTACTACGTGGCGGCCGAGCAAGGCTTTTACGACGAAGAAGACCTCGACGTGACGATCAAACCGGGCGGGCCGGATATCGCGCCGGTGCAGGTGCTGCTCGGCGGCGGCGCTGACGTGATGGTCGACTGGCTGCCCTCGGCGCTGGCGGCACGCGAGAACGGCGCGCCGATCCTCAACATCGCGCAGCCGTTCAAATCGTCGGGCCTGATGCTGACCTGCCTCAAGGAGCACGGTATCGAAAGCCCCGAGGATTTCCCCGGCCACACGCTGGGCACGTGGTTCTTTGGCAACGAGCTGCCGCTCTATTCTTGGATGTCCAAGCTCGGCTACCCGACTGACGGCTCCGAGGGCGGGGTGACCATCCAGAAGATCAACTTCAACGTCGATCCGCTGCTGCAGAAGCAGGTCGAATGCGCCACCACCATGACCTACAACGAATACTGGCAGGTGATCGACGCGGGGCTCACCCCCGACGATCTGGTGGTGTTCAAGTATCAGGATGAGGGCATCGCAACGCTTGAAGACGGCCTCTACACCACCGAGGAGAACCTCAACGATCCCGAGATGGTGGACAAGCTGGCGCGGTTCGTGCGGGCCTCGATGAAGGGCTGGAAATGGGCCGAGGAGAACCCGGACGAGGCCGCCGAGATTGTGCTCGAGAACGATGCCACCGGCGCGCAGACCGAAAAGCACCAAAAGCGCATGATGGGCGAGGTGGCGAAGCTCACCGCCGGTTCCAACGGCGCGCTCGACCCGGAGGATTTTCAGCGCACTGTGGACGTGCTGATGAGCGCCGGTGCCGATCCGGTGATCACCGAGGATCCGGGCGAGGCCGCCTGGACCCACAAGATCACCGATGCGGCACTTCAGTAAACGCGAACGCAGCAAAGAAAATGGGGGTGGCGCAAGCGCCACCCCTTTCTTCATAAAATCACTGGGTTTTCTGACTGGGGATGCGAATCCAATTCGCCGCACACGAAACCACGCCACTCAGCAAAGACACGCAACTCCTAGGGCGCGCTGGTGACGGTGAGGTGACGTAGATGTAACGGGGTCATGACCGTGCCGCTTGGTCAGGCCCGTGAATGTATCTCTCAAGGCCCGGATCAGGTCAGCTTCCGGACAAAAGCTCGGGCGGGTATCGGGGCAGGGTCAGGCCGGTCGGGCGCGCTGCAGTGTCTGCATCAGCTGATTGCTGTTGAACGGACGTTGCAGCACCTCGTAGGGGCAGGCGCTGCCCATTTCCTCGGCCACGTCGCCGGCCAACGCGATGCGCGTGCCCGCTTGGCTCAGTAGTCTGCCCAGCGGGCTTTGCGGCACCTCTTCGGGAGGCATCTGCAGCAGAGCAACGTTGACGCGGCCTTCGGCCAGCACCATCAGCAGCGCCGCCTCTGGGGTCTGTGCGCACAGCACGCGCGCGCCGGGCGCGTGCTCGGAAATGCTCCGGGCAACATCTTCGGCTACAAAGGGATCACTCAGCAGCACGAGAAAACCCGGCCCGGAATCGGGCGTGTCTTCGGGAATCATTCGCGGTCTCCTCTCGCTGGGGGCCATCTGGAACCAAAGCAGGGGGGTGCGCATTAATCTGCGACATAGGAGGCCCCTCATGCGTCAGATTTCTTGCGAGCATTGCCCGCTGCGTCGAAAGGCGCTGTTCCGTCCCTTCGACGATGACGAAAGCGCCTTCATGGAGGGCTTCAAGGCGGGGGAACTTAGCGTCGACGCAGGCACCCACCTGATGATCGAAGGCGCACCTTCACCGCAAATCTACACCGTGCTCGAGGGCATGGGTCTACGTTACAAGACACTGGAGAACGGACGCCGGCAGGTGGTCAACTTTCTGCTGCCCGGCGATCTGGTGGGGCTGCAGGCCGGGCTGCTTGGCGAGATGAAGCATTCGGTGCAGGCCACCAGCGAGATGCGCCTGTGCGTGTTCAACCGCAATGACCTCTGGGCGCTTTACCGCAAGCAGCCGTCGCTGGCCTATGACGTCACATGGATCGCCGCGGCAGAAGAGCACTTCCTCGGCGAGACGGTCGCGACGCTGGGTCAGCGCGACGCGACGCAGCGGGTGGCTTGGGCGCTGCTGAAGATTCACCGCCGCCTGTCGGAGCTGGGGATCGGTCAGGGCGCGCGGGTGCCGCTGCCCTACAGGCAGCAGGACCTCGCGGACGCGCTTGGCCTGTCGCTGGTGCACACCAACAAGACGTTGGCGCGGCTGCGCAGCCGGGGGCTTGCGCACTGGCAGGACGGTGAACTGCACATCGGCGATATCGAAAAGATCGCCGATGTGGCGATGGCGGATACCGAAGAGCCCGCGCGGCGACCGCTGCTCTGAGCGGACGCCGGTGCGGCGCGCCGGCCGATCAGCGGCGCAGCGTGTCGCCGTAGGCGATCTTGGGCGTCAGCTCGACGATGCGCTCGTAGTCGGCCTCGGGGTCCTCGACCCGCGCGGAGATGATCTCCGCCGCCTTGCGCCCGATCTCGGCACGGTGCGCATCCATCGTCGCCAACTGGCGCGGAAGCCCTTGCAGCAGTTCGACCCCGTTGAAGCCCGCAAGGCCGATCTCGGCCGGGATGTCGCGGCCTTGTTCCATCAGGTAGAGCAGGCCGCCCGCGCCGATCATGTCGTTGGAGTAATACAGGAAATCGATCTCGGGCTCGCGCTCCAGAATGGCCTGCGTCATCTCCCGGCCCTTCTTCAGCGCCGAGCCGCCGGAGTAGAATTCCTGATCCACCACCTCGACGCCGCTTTTCGCCAGCGCCTCGGTGAACCCCTCAAAGCGTTTGCGGGCGCGGTGGTCGAGCGGCATCTTTGTGCCCAGAAAGCCGATCTTCTGGTAGCCGGCGCGCAGGATCGCCTTGGCCATCTCGCGGCCCGCGCGGCGGTGCGAGATGCCGACGGCACAGTCAACAGGGTTCCCGTCGATGTCCATGATCTCGACCACCGGGATGCCGCTGGCCTTCATCATCGCCTTCGACGCTTCGGTGTGCTCCAGCCCGGCGATGATCACCCCCGAGGGACGCCACGACAGCATCTCGTAGAGCACACGCTCTTCCTTCTCGGGCATATAGTCGGTCACGCCGACCACCGGCTGCAGTTCGGTGTCTTCGAGCACCGACGATATGCCGGCCATCACCTCGGGAAACACCATGTTGCGCATCGACGGGATGATCACCGCGACAAGGTTCACCCGCTGGCTGGCCAATGCGCCGGCGATCTTGTTGGGCACATAGCCAAGCGTCTTGGCGGCCTCGAGCACCTTGGCGCGGGTTGCTTCTGACACGTCGCCCCTGTTGCGCAGCACGCGGCTCACGGTCATCTCGGAGACGCCGGAGGCTTCGGACACGTCGCGCAGGGTGAGGGGGCGGGGATCTGTGTCGGCCACGGCAGGCTCCTCCAATACTCTAAATACCTGAATGTTAGCCTTTCTGCCGGGGCATACAAGCATAAGCCCATGTCTGCCGGGAATTTCCGCTTCCGTGGTGACAACGCGCCGCGCCCGCGCTAAGGGGAGGGCGTCGGTCCCGTGGCTCAACTGGATAGAGCAGCCCCCTCCTAAGGGGCAGGTTGCAGGTTCGAATCCTGCCGGGATCGCCAGTTTTCCGGCTTTGGATGTCGTCTTGAGAGGGTGCTCAGCCGTCTTGGCTCTGCTCGTACTCGCCGACAAACTGCTGCCGGCAGGCGCCGTAGAGATAGCTCGCCGACCATGTCAGCACCATAAAGCCCGCCAGCGCCTGCATCATCGCGACGATGCGCAGGGGGCCGGTCACGTCCATACCGGTCTGGCCCAGCGTGGTGAAATTCATCCCCGAGAAGTAGAGGTAGTCGTTCCACGTGCCTCCAAAGCTTCCGCCGAAGGCCGTGGGAAAAAGGGTGGTGTGCAGCCAGAGGTAGACCGCACCGCCGGCAGCGATCTCGATCAGGTGAATCAGCGCGAGCAGGGCGAACACGGTTATCGGCAAGGCCTTGCTGCTGCGCAGGCTGTCCGGAACGCTCGATGTGGCCAGAACCAGTAGGCCGTGGTGCAGGCAGGCGGTCAACAGCATGAAGGCGATGCCGATGAGGTAGGCGGTCATGGAAACTCCAATGGATCGGTCGCAATATCAATGCCGTGGACGGCGTGCGGTTCCCCGATGCGGGCGCAGCATTGCACGGCAGGCTGTGATAGATGAATATGATGAGAATACGCTTATTCGATAGGTCAGTATGATCCCCAAGCTGGAGATGTTCATCGCGCTCGCCCGGGAGCAGCATTTCGGGCGTGCCGCGCTCAGCCTCGGCATCACCCAGCCGACATTGTCGACCGGCATTCGGCAGTTGGAGGACCAATTGGGGGTGAAGCTGGTGCAGCGCGGCTCACGCTTTGGGGGGCTGACGCCAGAGGGCCAGCGCGCCTTGGTCTGGGCGCGGCAGATCGTTGGCGATACGCGGCGGCTGCGCGACGAGATGCGCGCCTCGCGCGAGGGGCTGGCGGGCCACCTGCGGCTGGCGGTGATCCCCACCGCGCTGACATGGGCTTCGACGCTTGCGGCGCAGTTCAACCGGCGCCATCCGCGCGTCACCTTCACCGTGCTGTCGCGCGCCTCGGCCGACATCCTTTCGATGCTTGACGATCTCGAGATCGACGCTGGCATCTCGTATCTCGACAACGAACCGCTGGGCCGGGTGACCACACGCCCGCTGTATCGCGAGGCGTACCATCTTGTGTGCCATGCGGATCATCCGCTTGCCGGGCGATCGCAACTGGCGTGGCGCGAATTGGCAGATCTGAACCTGTGCCTGCTGACGCCAGAGATGCAGAACCGCCGGATCATTAACCGGCAGTTCATGGAGGCCGGGATAGAGCCCGCCCCGGCCATCGAATCAAACTCTACAGTGGTGCTGGTGAGCAACGTGCTGATGGGCGATTGGGTGACCATCCTGCCCACCGATCTTGCGACCTTTCTCGCTGATGGCAAGCCGCTGGCGCTGGTGCCCATGGCCGAGGACAGCCGGGCGCATGAGGTCGGGCTGATTGCGCCGTGGCAGGAACCCTACACACCCGTGTTGCAGGCGCTGCTCGATGCGGCGAAGGGGTTGGCACGCCCGGCGTGAGGACGCGCCATTTGATCCGGCTCAAGACAGCGGTGCCGTCTCTGCCCTAGGCTGGGGTCGAAGGAGGAGCGGATCGTGGCGGAGCAGCCGATCTACCGTGTCGAAGGGCTTACCCGCGTCTACGGCGAAGGCGCTTCGGCCGTGCATGCGCTGCGCGGCGTCGATCTCGTGCTGCCGCCGGGAGAGATCAGCGTGCTGCTTGGCCCCTCGGGCAGTGGCAAGTCGACGCTGCTCAACATCCTTGGCGGGCTGGATCGCCCTAGCTCTGGGCGGGCGTGGTTCCGGGGCGAGGAACTCACCGCCATGCGCGACCGGGCGCTCACGCGCTACCGGCGCGACAACCTTGGGTTCGTGTTCCAGTTCTACAATCTCATGCCTTCGCTCACCGCCGAGGAAAACGTGGCGCTGGTGACCGAGATCGCGCACGCCACGATGGCCCCCGCCGAAGCGTTGGCGCTGGTCGGGCTGGCCGAACGCAGCGGGCACTTCCCAAGCCAGCTGTCAGGCGGCGAGCAGCAACGTGTCGCCATTGCGCGTGCCGTTGCCAAACGCCCCGAGGTGCTGCTTTGCGACGAGCCGACTGGCGCGCTGGACAGTGCCACGGGCCGCGAGGTTCTGGGCGTGTTGCAGCATCTCAACCACAGCCTTGGCACCACGGTAATGATCGTCACCCACGCGGCGGCCACCGCTGCCATGGCGCATCGGGTGATCCGTTTTGCCGACGGGGCGATCCTGCAAGTCGAGATGAACGTGGCCCCGCGCTCTGCAGAAGAGATCGTGTGGTGAGCCGATGAGTGCTCTCGACCGCAAACTCTCGCGCGATCTGTGGCGCATGAAGGGGCAGGCGGCGGCGATCGCCGTGGTCATGGCACTGGGCGTGATGATGCAGGTGATGATGGCGGGGCTGGTCGATACGCTCGACGAAACCCGCCGCAGCTACTACGAACGCTACCGCTTTGCCGAGGTCTTTGCGCCGGTGACCCGCGCACCGCGCCATGCGCTGCATCAGGTCACGGCGCTGCCCGGCGTCGCTCTGGCAGAGGGCCGCATCTCTGGGCTGGCGCGGATCGAACTGCCGGGGCGCGCGGTGCCGGTTTCTGCGCAGGCGCTGTCCTTGCCCGATCACGGCGCGCCGCGGCTCAACGCCATCCGTTTGCAGCGCGGGCGCATGGCGGCGCCGGAAGCGCCGGAAGAGGTGGTGCTGCTCGACAGTTTCGCCGAGGCGCATGGGCTGCTGCCCGGCGATGGGCTTGAGGTGGTGATGAACGGCGCGCGGCGCAGCCTGCGGATCGTCGGGCTGGCGCGGGCGCCCGAGTTTCTCTACGCCGCCGCGCCCGGCGAGATGGTGCCCGATGACGCGCGCTTCGCGGTGCTGTGGATGTCGGAAACCTCGCTGGCGGCGGCCTATGACATGAAGGGGGCTTATTCGGAGTTCCTCGTCACGCTGACCCGCGGCACCGATCCGCGCGGCATCATCGCGGCGCTCGACCGGGTGCTCAAACCATGGGGCGCGGCAGGGGCATATGACCGGCAGGATCAGTTCTCGCATCGCTTCGTGTCGGAAGAGATCGACGGGCTGCGTGACACGGCAGGCGCGATCCCGCCGGTGTTCCTTGGCATCGCGGCCTTCCTGCTGAACATCGTCATCGCCCGGATGGTGCAGGCCGAGCGCGAAGAGATCGGGCTGCTCAAGGCCTTTGGCTACCGCGCGTCCGAGATCGGCGGGCACTACATGAAGCTGGTGCTGGTCATCGCGGTCGCCGGCGCGCTGCTGGGCGCGGGGCTGGGCATCTTGGGCGGGCGCGGGATGGTCCAGCTTTACCTGCAGTTCTTCAAGTTTCCCTTCCTCGTCTTCCGGCTTGATCCCGGCGCTTTGGCGCTGGGGCTGGCGGTGAGCGTGCTGGCGGCGGCAGCGGGCGGCGCGGTGGTGCTGCGGCGCATCTTCGCGCTGCAACCCGCCGAGGCGATGCGGCCCCCGGCGCCCGCGGACTATCGCCGCGCCGGTCGGTGGGCCGGGGCGCTGAACGTCTTTGATCAACCCACTCGTATGGTGATCCGGCGCTTTACCCGCACGCCCTTTCGCATGCTGGGGGCGGTGGTGGGGATCACCTTCGGCATGGGGCTGTCGGTGGCGATGCTGACCATTCATGCGGGGTTCAATCAGGCGGTGGCGATGAGCTTCGATGTGCTCGACCGGTCCGAGGCGAGCGTCACCTTCACCCACGCGGTGTCGCAAGAGACCCTGCTGGAACTGGCCCGCCAGCCCGGTGTGCTGCGCGCCGAGGGAGCGCGCTCGGTGCCGGTGGTGCTGCGCCATGGCCGCACCAGCTATCGCGGTGCCATCATCGGTCTGCCGCCAGAGCCCGCGCTGGTCCGGGCGCTGACGCCCGAGCTCGTGCCGATCACGCTGCGGGGGCCGGGGCTGGTGCTGAGCCACGCGCTGGCGAGCACGCTCGGCGCGCAAGTGGGCGATGTGCTGACTGTCGAGGTGCGCGAGGGGGCGCAGCCGGTGCTGCGCCTGCCGGTGACCGGCGTGTCGGAAACCGTGCTCGGCGCGCCAGCCTATATGTCGCTCGACGCGCTGGGGCGGGCGCTTTTCGAGCCCCGCCGCATTTCCAGCGCGGCCCTGCGGCTCGACCCGGCGCAGGCCGAGGCGGTGCAGATCTGGCTGCGCGGTCTGCCGGTGGTGGCGGGGGTCAGCCTCAAGGGCGAGGCACGCGAGGCGTTCGAGCGGGTGATGAACCAAGGCACCGGGGCGACGCGCTACATCATGGCCGCCGTGGCCTTCACCATCACGTTCGGCATTATATACAACGCCGCCCGCATCGCGCTGGCCGAGCGTGCCCATGACCTTGCCAGCCTGCGGGTCATCGGCTTTTCCAAGGGCGAGGCGGCCTATGTGCTGCTTGGGGAACTGGGCCTCGTGACGCTGCTCGCCTTGCCCTGCGGCGCGCTGCTTGGCTGGGGCATCGCGCATCTTCTGGCGGCGGCCTATTCGTCCGACCTCTACACCATCTCGGTGGTCTTCGAGCCCGCCGCTTTTGGCTTCGCCGCGCTTGTGGTGATCGCCGGGGCGGTGCTGTCGGGGCTGCTGGTGAAACGCGATGTGGACCGCGCCGATCTGGTGGCGGCGCTCAAGACACGGGATTGATCTCATGGCCCTTAATCACACCCGAACGCGCACCCGCATGATCCTTGGCCTTGGCCTTGCACTCTTGCTGGGCCTTGCGCTGGGGGCGGCCTTCTGGCCGCGCCCGGTGCTTGTCGATCTTGGCGCGGTGACGCGCGGGCCGCTGGTGGTGACCATCGACGAAGAGGGCAAGACCGAGGTGCGCGACGTCTACGTGGTGACCACTCCGGTCGCCGGGCGGTTGCTGCGGGTTCAGGCGATTGACGGCGACGCGGTGGCGCAGGGCGACGTGGTGGCCCATATGCGGCCCGCCGCGCCGTCGGTGCTCGATCTGCGCACGCGCGAGCAGGCGCGCGCCGCGGTGGCCGCCGCGCAGGCGGCGCTGCTGCAGGCCAAGGCCGAGGTCAGCGCGGCGCAGGCCGATGTGGAACTGGCGGTTTCGGATCATGACCGGGCCAAGGCGCTGGCGGCGCGCGGCACGATCTCGACCGCCGCGCTGGATCAGGCGCGCACCGCGGCGCTGGCGTCTCAGGCGCGGCTCGAGACCTCGCGCGCGGCGGTGGCCATGCGCGAGGCCGAGCTGGCCAATGCGCAGGCGCAGCTCATCGGCTTCGACGATCAGGGGCTGGCCGAAGCGCTGGCCGAGGTCGGAGCCAGCGACATCCCGCTGCGCGCGCCGGTGGACGGGCGGATCCTGCAGGTGGTCGAGCAGTCGGAAACCACGCTGGCGGCGGGGGCCCCGGTGCTGGAGATCGGCAATATCGCGCAAGACCTGCAGGTGGCGGTGGACCTGCTGTCGTCGGACGCGGTTCAGGTGACGCCGGGGGCGCGGGCGATGCTGGAGGATTGGGGCGGGCCGGGCGCGCTGCAGGCCGAGGTCGAACGCATCGCGCCGCTCGGCACCACCGAGGTTTCGGCGCTGGGGGTGGAGGAACAGCGCGTGCGGGTGATCCTGCGCTTCATCGCGCCGCCCGAGGCGCGCGCCACCTTGGGGCATGGTTACCGGGTGCTGGCGCGGATCGTGACATGGGAGGAGCAGGAGGCGCTGCAGGTCCCGCAAAGCGCGGCTTTCCGGGCGGGCGCGGGTTGGGCAGTCTTTCGTGTCGAGGAGGGGCGCGCCGTGCAGGTACCCGTCACGCTCGGGCAGGGCAATGGCATCGAGGTGCAAGTGCTGGAGGGGCTGAGCGAGGGCGATGAGATCGTGCTCTACCCGCCAGCGGAACTGACGAGCGGCGATCTGGTCGCGCAGCGCCAGGCTGGATGACCAGGGCGGGGTGAGAAGGGGCCAGATCACGAAGGCCGGTTGATGAGGGGCGGGCCCGGCCCGCCCTGCTCAGAGTGTCGAACTGGGCCGAAGCCCTGCGCGGTTCAGCCCTCGCCCTTTTCCAGAGCGTCGAGGCGGGCCTTCAGCGCTTCGTTCTCTTCGCGGGCTTTCTGCGCCATGGCGCGGACCGCGTCGAATTCTTCCCGCGTCACGAAATCGCGATCCGCCAGCCAGCGGTCGATCATCGATTTCATCGCGGTCTCCGCCTCGTCTTTCGCGCCCTGCGCCACGCCCATGGCGTTGGTCATGAGCTGCGACAGATCTTCGAATACCTTGTTGCGCGTCTGCATTGGGCTCTCCGTCATGTGATTGGGATCTATATGGAGCGGCAGGCGCCCGGTCACAAGGTTGACTTCGTCATGAAACTCCCGGCACACATCGCGCATGAAAGCTGCCATTCCCTTTCCGCCCCTGTCCTCCGAGGTCTTCTCGATCTCGGCCTTTGGCATGGAATTCGCCCTGCGCTGGTACGCGCTTGCCTATATCGCGGGCATCATCATCGGCTGGCGGATCTCCGTCGCGGCGGTGAAGCGCGCCCGGCTTTGGCCTGCCGACACACCGCCAATGAGCCCGGCGCAGGTCGAGCAGTTGCTGACATGGGTGATCTTGGGGATCATCCTTGGCGGGCGTTTTGGCTTCGTGCTGTTCTACCAGCCGGCCTACTACCTTTCGAACCCGGCCGAGATCCTCATGGTCTGGCAGGGCGGCATGTCCTTCCACGGCGGTTTTCTCGGGGTGCTGGTGGGCTTTTTCGGCTTCTGCCTGAAAAACCGCATCCCGCTTGGCTCCACCGCCGACATGCTGGCGATCTCGGTGCCGCCGGGCCTGCTGCTGGGGCGCATTGCCAATTTCGTCAACGCCGAGCTTTGGGGCCGCCCGACGGACCTGCCTTGGGGGGTGATCTTCCCCGGCAACGCGGCGCAATCCTGCGGGCAGGCGGTGGGCGAGCTTTGCGCGCGCCACCCCTCGCAGCTCTACGAGGCGGCGCTTGAAGGCATCGTGCTGGGTGGGCTGCTGCTTTGGCTGGCGCTGCGTAAAGGCGGGCTGAAGACGCCTTGGCAACTGGCCGGCGTGTTTCTGGCCGGCTACGGCATCGCGCGATTTGTCGTGGAGTTCGTGCGCCAGCCCGACGCGCAGTTCGTCACGCCCGGCAATCCGCTGGGACTGGCGTGGCACGTGGGCGGCTACGGGCTGACCATGGGCCAGATGCTGTCGCTGCCGATGATCCTTGTCGGGGCCGGCTTGATCCTTTGGGCACGGCGCCGGGCATGAGTGCGCTGCTGCCGCTGCTCGAGGCGCGCATCGCGGCCGAGGGGCCGATGACGGTGGCCGAGTATATGACATGGTGCCTGCTGCATCCGCAGCACGGCTATTACACCACGCGTGATCCTCTGGGCGCCGAGGGCGATTTCACCACCGCGCCCGAGATCAGCCAGATGTTCGGCGAACTGCTGGGGCTCGCGCTGGCGCAAAGCTGGCTGGAGCAGGGGCGTCCGGGGCGCATTGTCCTCGCCGAACTGGGGCCGGGCCGCGGCACGCTGATGGCCGACGCGCTGCGTGCCATGCGCGGCGTGCCGGGCTTGTTGGAGGCGGCGGAGGTGCATCTCGTCGAGGCCTCGCCCAAGTTGCGCGCCGAGCAAAAGACGCGCCTCGAGGGCGCCGCGCCGGTCTGGCACGACAGCCTTGCCGATCTGCCCGAGGCGCCGCTTTTCCTGATCGCCAATGAATTTTTCGACGCGCTGCCGGTGCGCCAGTTTCTGCGCGACGGCGCGGGCTGGCGCGAACGCGTGGTCGGCTGGCACGAGGGCAGGCTTGCGTTCGGACTTACCGACATCGCGCCGCAGGCGGCGCTGGAGCATCGACTGGCCGACACGCAGCAGGGCGATCTGGTCGAGACCTGCGCCCCGGCCGAGGCCATCACGCAAGAAATCGGCCGCCGCGTTGCCGCCCATGGTGGCGCGGCGCTGCTGGTGGACTATGGCAGCTGGGGCAGCCTTGGCGACACGCTGCAGGCGGTGCGGGCGCATCGAAAGACCAGCCCGCTGGAGACGCCGGGCGAGGCCGATCTGACGGCACATGTGGATTTTCGCGCGCTGGCGGCTGCCGCTGCTCCGGCGACGGCCTCGGGGCTGACGGCGCAGGGCGTCTTTCTTGAACGGCTCGGCATTACCGAGCGCGCCCGCGCGCTGGCTGCCCGGCTGACCGGCGCGGCGCTGGACAATCACATCCATGCACATCGCCGGTTGACGCACCCCGAGGAAATGGGAAGTTTGTTCAAGGTACTGGGGCTGTTCGCCCCGGGCTCACCGACCCCGCCCGGATTGGACGCATGACGCTGGAAATCATCACCGCAGACTCGCTCTCCCCACTCAGACACGGGTTTTTCACTCGTAAGGGCGGCGCGTCCTCCGGCGTCTTCGCGGGGCTCAATTGCGGTCCGGGGTCATCCGACCAGCGCGAGATCGTGTCGATCAACCGCACCCGCGTGGCGCAGGCGATGGGCGTGTCGGACGATGCGCTGATCACCGTCAGCCAAGTGCACTCTCCGCGGGTCGTGACAGTGACCGGCGCGTTGCCAGAGCCGCGACCCGAGGCCGACGCGCTGGTGACCCGAGAGCCGGGGCTGGCGCTTGCGGTGCTTACGGCAGACTGCCAGCCGGTGCTGTTCGCCGATGCCGAGGCCGGGGTGATCGGCGCCGCCCATGCGGGCTGGCGCGGCGCGCAGGGCGGCGTTCTAGAAGAGACGGTCGAGGCAATGCTGGCGCTCGGTGCGCGGCGCGACGGCATTCGCGCGGTGATCGGCCCGACCATCAGCCAGCGCGCCTATGAGGTCGGTCCGGAATTCTTCGAAGAGTTTCTCGACGAGGATCAGGGCAACGCGCGTTTCTTCGCCGGGGGAGAGGGGGATCGGGTGCAGTTCGATCTGCCCGCCTACGGTCTGCACCGTCTGCGTGAAGCGGGGGTCGACGCCGAATGGACCCGGCACTGCACTTACTCGGACCCGGAGCGGTTTTTTTCGTTCCGGCGTGCCACGCATCAGCGAGAGGCCGACTACGGTCGCTTGATCTCGGCCATTCGCCTCTGAGCCTCCACGCCTGCTACCCATCCGTTATCCGCGCGCCATGTTCGGGGCATTGATTCGAAAATCTCTGTACCAAAATGTGGCGGACAGGTTGCTGCCCTCGCGACAATCTCGTAAGGGTTGCATTATTGAGTGCCAAGTCCCGACAAAGGCTCTTCAATTTTGACAGAAATGTCAGATTGAGGCCTGTTCGTGGCCAGTCGGTTTGACGTCCGTCTGTCGTTGTTGGTGGGGGCCAACACGGATGTGACAGCCTCGCAAGGGATGTTCACATGACCAGTATTCATCACGCGGTACGAGGCCGCGACGATGCGTTTTCGCAAGCAATTCCTCGGGATCCGGTTTCTCTCCGGAGTGGGCGACCTCGGCGCGCAACTTCTCTCATGCGCAAATACGAGGTCGCCGCACTGCTGCCCGATCTGTCGCTGTCGATGAAACAGCAGATCGCCCCGGCGCTGCCGCTGTTCGAAGAGGCCTGCTCGGCCTTCGCGCGCGGTACGCTGATCCAGACCTCGCGCGGCCCGATCGCCATCGAGGATCTGCTGCCCGGTGATTCCATCGAAACCAGTCGCGGCCTGCAGGCGGTGACTTGGATCGGTTCGACCACCTATGTGCCCGGCGTGCGCAGCGAGAACAGCAAGCTCGACTCGCTGACCCGCATCACCGCCGAAGCCTTTGGACTGGGGCGCCCCGGCAGCGATCTGCTGCTGGGTCCGGCGGCGCGCATGGTGGTGAGCCGCGCCAAATTGCGCGCCCTTCTGGGCAATGACAGCGTTCTGGTGCCGGTCGCCGACGAGGCCGACTTCGACCGCATCGTGCCGGTCACGCCCGGCGGCGCGGTGCAGCTTTACCACGTCATGGTGCAGCGCCACGCGACGATCCGCGTCGGCAGTATCGAGATGGAAACCTATCACCCGGGCACGGCGCTGTCGGCGCTTGGCGGCGACAGCATGCGCGCGCTGTTCCTGTCGATGTTCGAAAACATCGACGGGCTGCAGGACTTCGGTGAGCTGTCGATGATGCGCTCGACGCGCGAGGCGCTGGATCAGCTGATCGCGCTGTGACGCCCCGCGACCGGGCCGCCGTCAGGCGGTCCGGCTTAGGCGTTCTTCGAGCACATCGAAGGGCACGCCCGGCTCATCCTTGGCGCAGCGAATGACCAGCGAGGTCTTCACCGAACCGACGTTCGGCGCGGTCAGCAGATCTTCGGTCAGGAAGGCCTGAAAGGTCGACAGATCGGGGGCCACGCACTTGAGGATGAAATCCACCTCGCCATTGAGCATGTGACACTCGCGCACCAGCGGCCAGTTGCGGCAGCGCTCTTCGAAGGCGCGCAGATCGGCCTCGGCCTGACTTTGCAGCCCGACGCTGGCGAACACCTGCACTTCGAAGCCCAGTTCGCGGGAATCAACCTCGGCGTGGTAACCCTTGATGAAGCCCTGCTCCTCAAGCGTGCGCACACGGCGCAGGCAGGGCGGGGCAGAGATGCCTACGCGGCGGGCAAGTTCGACATTGGTCATGCGGCCGTCGGCCTGCAGTTCTGCCAGAATCTTCCTGTCGATGGGATCGAGCCTGTGGGCGGGCATGCGTCTTCCTTGAAGCTTTTCGCGAATATTATATCAACCAGATCGCCGGCGCAATAATCTTTCATATTCTTGAAAGATTCTTAACGGGACGGAAATCGGGTGGGGAAGCGGTCGGCGCGGGGTTTGCGTCGCCGCCGCGCGTGGCTATATGCACTTCGCAAAGCAAATGCCATAGCTCGCGAGAGGCACGACATGTCCGACACCCGCCACACACGGCTTCTGATCATCGGCTCCGGCCCGGCCGGCTACACCGCAGGCGTTTACGCGGCCCGCGCCATGCTGTCGCCGCTGCTGGTGCAGGGGCTCGAACCCGGCGGCCAGCTGACCACCACCACCGAGGTGGAGAACTGGCCCGGTGAGACCGAGATTCAAGGCCCCGAGCTGATGGTGAAAATGGAAGCGCACGCGCGCGCCATGGGCTGTGAGATCGAGGGCGACATCATCGCCAAGCTCGAACTCGACAAGCGGCCCTTCGTGGCGCATGGCGACAGCGGCACCACCTACACCGCCGACGCGGTCGTGCTCGCCACTGGCGCCCGCGCCAAGTGGCTGGGCCTGCCCACCGAGGAAGAGTTCAAGGGCTTTGGCGTCTCGGCCTGCGCCACCTGTGACGGCTTCTTCTATCGCGGGCAGGAGATCGTGGTGATCGGCGGCGGCAACACCGCCGTGGAAGAGGCGCTTTTCCTCACCAACTTTGCCTCGAAGGTCACGCTGGTGCACCGCCGCGACACGTTGCGCGCCGAGAAGATCCTGCAAGAGCGCCTGTTCGCCCATCCAAAGGTCGAAACCCTGTGGCATCACCAGCTCGAAGAGGTGGTTGGCGAGGACATGCCCAAGGGCGTGACGGGTGTGAAGGTGAAGCACGTGACCACCGGCGAGATCACCGAGATCCCGGCCAAGGGCGTCTTTGTGGCGATCGGCCACGCGCCCGCCTCCGAACTGGTCAAGGACCAGCTAGAAACCCACATGGGCGGCTATGTGGTGACCAAGCCGGGCACCACCGAAACTTCGATCCCCGGCGTCTTTGCCGCGGGCGACCTGACCGACCACAAGTACCGTCAGGCCGTGACCTCGGCGGGCATGGGTTGCATGGCGGCGCTGGAAGCCGAGCGCTGGCTGGCCGAGCAGGGGCTCGAGGCCGGCAAGGACACCCGCGAGCCGCTGGGCCATGGCGTGCCGGTCGAATCCGCCAGCTGATCAGGCGTGTCGCTTAGACACAGGCGGCGCGGTGCTCGGAAGGGCGCCGCGCCGTTTTTCATTGCGAGATGCCCCCGCTCCTGCAGTGGCGCGTACTTTTTCTGCTGCATCGCCGCGCCCGTGGGCTAACGCTGCGTCTCTCTCACAGATTTGAGGCGCTTGGCGCGGCAGGGGGTTTGATGCGGTGCGCCGGGCCGATTATCTGCAGTCCCACCACCAGACTCGAAGACTTCGCCCCGACGCCAAGTAGACGCCAAGTACAGGCGTTCGGATCCCTTTCAACACCCGGAACCATGTCGCCCGGATCGCCGCCGCCGGAGACCGCCATGAAGACCGCAAGACCCTTGCGCGCGATCGCGCCATTGCTGCTGTTGCTGCTGTTCAGCCTGCTGTCGGCCCTGCCGCTGCGGGCCGAGGATGCGCTGCGGTCGGCCTATCGCAGCGGTGTGGCGACCACTCTGGATGCCTCGGTCGGGGCATTCAGCAGCGTGCTGGGCCACGCGGCGGGCGGCTATGGGCAGGTGCGCCTGACCGACAAGGGGTTTTTTCTTGCGACACCCAGCAGCACCGGTACCGCGCCGCGCATGTGGTGGGCCTTCGAGGCGCGTGAATACCACGGCGAAACCCGAGGCCGGAAATTCGACATGCTGCTTGGCTTTGAAAAGCCGCTGGGGGCGCGCACACGGCTTGGCTTTGCCACCGGCTACGGTGTCGCGGATCTGGACACCGGACGCGAGATCCGCTCGCGCACGCTCAGCTTCGCGCCGTATCTGCAGACAAAGCTGAACGACAATCTCGGCTTCAAGGCGTGGGCGGCGCTGGCCCGGCCCGATTACAGGCTCGACAGCACGCCGCGCGCCGCGTGGCGCACCGCGGCGGGGCTGAACGCGAACGGGGCCTATAAGCTGCGCATGCTCGATCTGTCCGGCTCTGCGGGGCTCTCCCTGTCGCGGCAAGCCAGCAGCGGGATTGGCAGCGTGTCGGGCTGGCAGGTCGGCAAGCTTGCCGCGACGCTGCGCACCCGCGCGACCTTGCGGCTAGAGCGCAATTTTCGCCCCTATTTCGAACTGGGTTACAGCTATGGCGCTTGGGTGGATGACGGCAATTCCGGCGACTCCGAGACGCCGAGCCTGCGAACCGGCCTGAGCTGGACCCATAAAAAGCGCAGCTTCACGCTCAACCTAAATGGCACGCAGGTGTTCGATCCGGTGCAGCCGCTGGTGCTTAGCACCGCTTACAACATCCGGTTTTGATGCGGCGGTTCAAAGGTGGATCTCGCCAGAGATCAGCACATGCGCCTGACCTGCCACGCGCACGCCACTGATTGCGTCGGGCGACCCCAGAACCTCGACCTGCGCCTGACCGGGACGACCCATGCCATGGCCTTGCTCGGCGGTGAACAGCGCGGCATCGATTAGCCCCTTGGACCAAAGGTAGGCCGCCATCGCGCCGGTGGCGGATCCGGTGAACGGATCCTCGGGCGGGCTCGGCGGGGCAAGCAGCAGGCGCGAGAAGGTGTCGCCCGCGTCTGTCGCGCCACCAAGTGTGACGAGGAAAGGCTCGGCCAGATCCATGCGCCCGCCAGTGTCCTGCGCCAGCCGCGCGAGCGCCTCCGGGTCCAGCCTCGCACGCTCCAGAGCGTCGCGATCCTTCAGCACCGTAACGCAGAAGGGCAGCCCGGTGGAGACCACCTGCGGCTGTCCCAGAATGTCAGCGGGTGACAGCGAGACCGCGTCGGCCACCAGCGCCTTGTCGGGGCTCGCGCCGAAAGTGGGCGCGATCTGTGTCATCACGATGCGGGGAGGGGCGACGGAGTGGTCCATCTCGATGGGAATCACCCCGGCCAGCGTCTCCAGCGTCAGCCGTGTGCCGCTGACCAATCCGCGATGCAGCAGCGCCGCGACGGTGGCGACGGTGGGGTGTCCGGCAAAGGGAATCTCGCCGCTGGCGAGGAAGTAGCGCACCCGCACGTCGGCCACCTCGGAGGGGCCGGTGAAGGTGCATTCGACCAGCGAGGTCTCGCGCACCACGCGCTTGCAGGTCTCATCGTCGAGCGCTGCACCGCCATGCAGCACGGCGCAGCCGTTGCCGCCGAACGGGCGATCGGTAAACGCGTCGACCCAGTCCAGCGGCAGCGTGCTCAATGGCTCATCCAAGCTTTGTGGCCAACTTAATGGACCGTGACCGGAGCGAGATCGTTCTGCCGCGCCAGCGCAAAGGCCATGCCGCGGTCGCGGACCAGCGCCAGACGCTCGCCGTCGGCGCGGTGCACCGCGTAGAGGCGAGTCGTGTCACCGACCTGTTCCTGCACATCCTCGGGCAGATCGCTCACCTCAACCGAGCGGACATAGACGATCCGGTCGGCATCGAATTCGGTGAAGTCGTACTTCGTGTTCATGGCTCAACCCTTTCTGATATTGATGGTCTGCACCACCGTCTCTGGACGGGACATGGTCAGATCCACGTGCAGCAGACCGTTTTCCATGACCGCCTCGCCCACCTCGACACCATCGGCCAGCACGAAGCTGCGCTGGAACTGCCGCGCCGCGATGCCGCGATGCAGGAAGATCCGGTCGGATCCGTCGTCGCGCTGCCGTCCGCGGATCACCAGTTGGCGGTCCTCGACGGTGATGGCGAGATCGGCCTCCGAAAACCCGGCCACGGCCAAGGTGATCCGGTAGGAGTGATCCGACGTCTGTTCGATGTTGAAGGGAGGGTAACCTTCGCTCGACTTGGCTGTGCGCTCGAGCAGGCGCTCGAGTTGCTCGAAGCCGAGCATATGCGGATAGGAACCCAGGGTCAGTTTGCTCATGACATGTCCTTGACAGGGAAGCGACCGTCTGCCGGGCCCCTTGAGCGGCAACCCGACATCACAGAATATGGGAAGCCTGATCGGGCAGCGCAAGGGTCTTGCGGGGGCTTTGCGGGCGCGGCAAGTCTTGGTATTGTAATGCTTCCCGTGAGTTCCAAGGATGGACAGCCATGAACGCGCCGCAAGACATCTCGATGAAGACCGAAGAGGTGCTGCGAGTGGAGCTTGAAGTCTTCCGCCACGAGCACCGCGATCTCGACGACGCGATCCGCGCCCTGCAGGAGCGCGGCACCGCCGACCAGCTGACCCTGCAGCGCCTGAAGAAGAAGAAGCTCTTCCTCAAGGACAAGATCGCGATGATCGAAGACCGGCTGACCCCCGACATCATCGCCTGAGCCGCGGTTGATCGCAGGGCGCGGACGACGTGCCTTTGCGCTTCTGGGGGCTGCAGTCTGCGGGGGCTCCGCCCCCGTCCGCGTTGCGGACTCCCCCGGGATATTTTCATCTAGACGAAGACGTAAGGCCGCTTGGGTGGCTGCCGTTGCACCCTTGGTGGGGGGCGCGTATCACTTGCGCGAACGTCGACAGGAGGATCGGATGACGGACGGTGAACTAGCGCAGCGCGGGCTCGTGCTGCTGGGCTGTGGCAAGATGGGATCGGCGATGCTCGAAGGCTGGCTGAAGCGCGGACTGCCCGCCGCCTCCGTCTGGGTCAAAGACCCGCGCCCCTCTGAGTGGCTGCAAGCGCAGGGCGTGCACCTCAACGAGGATCTGCCTGCGGACCCGGCGATTGTGCTGGTGGCGGTGAAGCCGCAGATGATGGCCGATGCGCTGCCGGTACTGGCCAAGCTCGGCAATGGCCCCACCGTGTTCCTGTCGGTGGCCGCCGGTGTCACTATCGCGACCTACGAGCAGATGCTGGGCGAGAAAACGCCGGTGATCCGCGCCATGCCGAACACACCCGCCGCCGTGGGGCAGGGGATCACCGCGCTTGCCGGCAACGGCAAAGCCAGCGAGGCGCATATGGCCATGGCCGAGGAGCTACTCTCGGCGGTTGGCGAGGTCGTGCGCCTTGAAGGCGAGGGCCAGATGGATGCGGTGACCGGGGTCAGCGGCTCGGGGCCGGCCTATGTCTTCCACATGATCGAATGTCTGGCCAAGGCGGGCGAGGCCGAAGGGCTGGCGCCCGAGCTGGCCATGCAGCTGGCCAAGGCCACGGTGGCTGGCGCGGGTGCACTGGCGATGCAGGCAGAGGACGAGCCGGCGCAGCTGCGCAAGAACGTCACCTCGCCCAACGGCACGACGCAGGCGGGGCTCGAGGTACTGATGGACGAGGACAAAGGGCTGCCGCCGCTGATCCGCGCCACGGTGGGCGCGGCGGTGCGGCGCTCGGAAGCGCTGGCCAATGGCTGAGATCAGCTTTGACGACTTTCTCAAGGTCGATATCCGCGCGGGCAAGGTGACCCGCGCAGAGCCCTTTCCCGAGGCGCGAAAGCCCGCCATCAAACTGTGGATCGATTTCGGCCCGGAGATCGGCGAGAAGAAAAGCTCGGCGCAGATCACCGTGCATTATGCCCCCGAGGATCTGATCGGCAAACAGGTGATGGCGGTGGTGAATTTCCCGCCGCGGCAGATCGGCCCCTTCATGTCGGAAGTTCTCGTTCTAGGTTTCTCCGACGAGGCGGGCGCGGTCGTGCTTGCCACCCCTGACAAGAGTGTACCGCTGGGAGGACGCCTGCATTGACCAAGATCCTGATCGCCCGGAACCTGCCGGAGCGCGTTGTCGCTGAAGCGCGCGAGAGCTTTGACGTCACCTATCGCGATCGTCCCGATCCGATGAGCCGCGAAGAACTGCTGGCCTCTCTGGCTGACTATGACGGTGTGCTGATGACCCTCGGCGACAAATACGATGCCGAGGTCTTTGCCGCCGCCGGGGTGCCGCGCGCGAAAATCCTTGCGAACTTCGGCGTCGGTTTCAATCATATCGACGTGGAGGTGGCGCGCAATGCCGGGGTCACCGTGACCAACACGCCCGGCGCGGTCACCGACGCCACCGCCGATATCGCCATGACGCTGATGCTGATGTCCTGCCGCCGCGCTGCCGAAGGCGAGCGCATGGTGCGCATGGGAAACTGGCAGGGCTGGCACCCCGTGCAGATGCTGGGGCTGCATATGACCGGCAAGACGGTGGGCATTCTTGGCATGGGGCGCATCGGGCAGGCGATCGCGCGGCGCTGCCATTTCGGCTTTGGCATGCCCGTGGCCTACGTCAGCCGCTCCGAGAAGTCGCTGGCCCACCCGGCGCAGCGCTACGAGACCGCCGAGGAGTTGGCGGCGAATGTCGATATCCTCGTCACCGCTCTGCCGGGCGGCGCGTCGACGCACCATACGGTGAATGCCGACGTGCTGGCGGCGATGCCGCCGCATGCGCATTTCATCAACATCTCGCGCGGCGACGTGGTCGATGAGGCGGCGCTGATCGCGGCGCTGCAGGCGGGCGAAATTGGCGGTGCCGGGCTCGATGTCTACGAGCATGAACCCGATGTGCCCGAGGCGCTGCGCCAGCTCGACAACGCGGTTCTGCTGCCGCATCTCGGCACGGCCGCGCTGGAAGTGCGCGAGGAGATGGGGCGTATGGCGCTGGACAACCTGCGCGCCTTCTTTGCTGGTGAGGCGGTGCCGAACCCGGTCTGAACACTGCCTCCGCGGGCGTTTGGCGCGCGCGGAGGTCCGCTTCTGGGGCTGGGGCTCGCGGGGGGGCGGGGTCAGCCCTGTGCCGCGCAATCCCCCATCGCCTCGCGCCAGTGCTTGCGGCACAGCGAGACGTAGGATTCATTGCCACCGATCTGCACCTGCGCCCCGTCGGTCAGCACGTTGCCGTCGCCGTCCTGTCGCACCACCATCGTCGCCTTGCGCCCGCAATGGCAGATGGTGCGCACCTCGCGCAGCGTGTCGGCCAGCGCCAGCAGCGCCGCAGAGCCGGGGAACAGCTTGCCGCGGAAATCGACCCGCAAGCCATAGGCCATGACCGGCAGCTTCAAATCGTCGACGATCCGCGCCAGTTGCCAGACCTGTGCTTCGGTCAGGAACTGCGCCTCGTCGATGAAGACACACGCGAGTGGCGTGGCCTCGCGCGCGGCGCAGACCATCGCGAAAAGATCGTCTTCGGCGCCGAAGGTTTCGGCCTCCTGACCCAGCCCGATGCGCGAGCCGATGCGGCCCAGCCCGGCGCGGGTGTCGAGCCGCGCGGTCAGCAGGAACACCTCCATGCCGCGTTCGCGATAGTTGTGCGCCGCCTGCAGCAGCAGGGTCGATTTACCGGCGTTCATGGTCGAATAGTGAAAATGCAGCTTGGCCATGGTCGCTGTCCTGCCGCAGCCTAGCGCGCAGCGCAAGGCTGACCGCGCGGGTGGGGCGACGCTGTGGCCGCGCTATCGCTGTCAGGCCTCGGGTTCGGCCCGCGTTCGATCCAGCAGCTCTGCCGCTCCGGTCATATTGGCGGCACGTTGCGCTGGCGTTTTCTGGCCGACGCACAGCTCGGCAACGCGCATCAGCACCGCGCGCCGGGCCCCGGGGTCGGACGTGGCCGCGTTTTCGATGGCCCGCAGCCGGTCCATCGTGTTGCGGAAAGATCTGAACGCCGCGCGCAGCTTGAGGTCATCCACGGTGCGGGGTGCCCGCAGCCGCGAGAAGACCCACCAGTGTTCGTTGTTGTTGATCTCGATGGCGTAGGAGGCGAGCTTTTCGCAGCGCGCGGCCTGAAGCGGCGCGGCCTCGGGATCGTGTAGAATCGACAGGCCCACCACCTTCACGACGTTGCACACCGTGTTGAACAAATAGGGCGTCATCCGCCGCGGGTTCAGCCCGGCGATCTCGTCGAAGGCGATCTGCGCCAGTTGCGCGCCGTGTCGCGCGCCGGTGGCTAGATCGAGGTTCAGCATCACGTTGAGCGCCGAGAACACCAGATGCGTGCGGTCGCGGCGCAGCCCGTATCCGAGCGGTGTGGCGCGGACCTCTTCCAGCGCGGTCAGCATCCGGTCGAGCCAGTCCGCCGATCGCGGCGAGGCCTGCTCGGACAGCTTGTGGCCGCCGGCGACCATGGCGAACAGTCGGTCGAAGTCGGTGAGCGTACTGTCGCGGGTCAGCCCGTCGAGCAGATCGAATTGCTCGCCAATGTCATCGGGGCGGCGGGCCTTCTTGTAGAGCAGGACGCGCGCCTCTTTCTGGCGTTGCCTGTGCGGCATGGCGGCCAAGGCCTGCAGGCATTGGTCGGCGGTCATCTCCCGGTAGCTTTTGCTGGCTTTGCTCACACCTGTGCCTCGGAATGCTTGCGGTGGTTTCAGACCATGCGGCCCCAGAGGTCATATTCTCCGGCTTCGTCGACTTCGACGGTGACCATGTCGCCGGGCTTGAGGTGCTCGAAGCCTTCATCGATGAAGAGGTTGCCGTCAATCTCCGGCGCGTCGGCCTTGGTGCGGCAGGTGGCGGCGTCCGCGTCGACCTCGTCCACCAGCACCTGCAGTGTCTGGCCGACCTTGGCTTCGAGCTTGGCCTCCGAGATCGCCTGCGCCTTCTCCATGAAGCGCTCCCAGCGGTCCTGCTTGACCTCTTCGGGCACATGATCCGGCAGCGCGTTCGAGCGCGCGCCCTCGACGTTCTCGTATTTGAAGCAGCCGACCCGGTCGAGCTGCGCCTCGTCCATCCAGTCGAGCAGGGTCTGGAACTCGTCCTCGGTCTCGCCGGGGTAGCCGACGATGAAGGTCGAGCGCAGGGTGATGTCCGGGCAGTCCGAACGCCAGGCGGCGATCTCGTCGAGCGTGCGCGCGGCGGCGGCGGGGCGCGCCATGCGCTTCAGGGTCTCGGGGTGGGCGTGCTGGAACGGGATGTCGAGATAGGGCAGCACCAGCCCCTCGGCCATCGCCGGAATGAGCTCGCGCACATGCGGGTAGGGGTAGACATAATGCATCCGCACCCAGGCGCCGAGCTGGCCCAGTTCGCGTGCCAAGGACAGGATCGGGAATTTCTCGTCCCGGTCCTTCCAGTCGGTGCCATAGGCCGAGGTGTCCTGGCTGATCACCAGCAGCTCTTTCACCCCCGCCTCGACCAGTTTCTCGGCCTCGCGCACGACGGCGCGCTGCGGCCGCGAGGTCAGCAGCCCGCGCATGTCGGGGATGATGCAGAACTTGCACTTGTGGTTACAGCCTTCCGAGATCTTCAGATAGCTGTAGTGCCGCGGCGTGAGCTTGACGCTCGAGCCCGGCAGCAGGTCGACGAAAGGATCGGGGGAGGGCGGCACGGCACCATGCACCGCGTCGAGCACCTGCTCGTACTGGTGCGGGCCGGTGACTGCCAGAACCTTGGGGTGGGTGCCGGTGATATACTCGGGCTCGGCGCCGAGACAGCCGGTGACGATCACCCGGCCGTTTTCCTTCAGCGCCTCACCGATCGCCTCGAGGCTTTCGGCCTTGGCGCTGTCGAGAAAGCCGCAGGTGTTGACGATCACCGCGTCCGCGCCCGAATAATCTGGCGAGATGCCGTAGCCTTCGGCGCGCAGCCGGGTGAGGATGCGCTCGCTGTCGACCAGCGCCTTGGGGCAGCCAAGCGAGACCATGCCGATGGTCGGCTGGCCGTCGCGGCGGGTTTCCGTGACGCGGGCGCGGGCAAGGTCGGGGCGAAGATCGGGCGGATTCTGCATGCGCGGCATATACGCCCTCTCTCGCGTCCGGAAAAGGGCGCTTGGCACCGGCGCGCTGCATTCTCTGCCCATCGCGTGCCGAACCGCCCTGCCGCGCGTATTTGAAAAGAGAAGAAGCCTATAGGTAGGGCCGGTTCTTCTTCTCTTTTCAAATACGCAAGGGGGGTGAGGCGCGTCAGCGCCGAGGGGGCAGCGCCCCCTTGCGGCACCGGTTCAGCCGTAGAGCAACAGGATCCCACCGCAGGCGGCCAGCGCCGCCACGAAGTTCATCGCCAGCCCGATCTTCAGGAAGTCGGAGAATCGGTAGTTGCCGGCGCCATAGACCAGCGTGTTGGTCTGGTAGCCGATCGGCGTCGCGAAGCTAGCCGAGGCGCCGAACATCACCGCTGCTGTCAGCGCGCGCGGGTCGAGCCCGGTGCTGTCGGCAAGGCCGATGGCGATCGGTGTGAAGACCACCGCAACGGCGTTGTTGGTCACGGTTTCCGTGAGCAGCGAGGCCAGGAGATAGATTGAGAGCAGCGCGAAGAAGGGGGGCAGCCCCGAGATCGGCGGCGACAGCCAGCTGACCAGCAGATCAACCGCGCCGGTGTTCTGCAGTCCCAGCCCCACGACCAGCATGGCGAAGATCAGCATCAGGATGGCGCCGTCCACCGCGCCCCATGCCTCGTCGGCATCGATGCAGCGCAGCATGAGGATGGCCGAGACCGCGAGGATCGAGAGGGTGGCGATTTCCATCACGCCGAAGGCCGCGAGCAGCACCACCGCGGCCAGTGCCGCCAGCACCAGCGGCGCGCGGCCACGCCGGAAGGCGCGCCCGGTGGGGCGGCTGACCGAGACCAGCTGCGCCTCGTCCTCGAGGGTCTGGAACGCGGTCGCTGGCCCTTCGAGCAGCAGCTTGTCCGCCGGGCGCAGGCGCACCGAGCCGAGGTCGGGGCCGGCGTTGTGTTCGTGCCGGTGCGCGCCCAGCACCCGCACGCCAAAGCGGCGGCCCAGCGACATGCTGCCAAGGCTGCGGCCGAGGCTGGATTTGCGCGGCGACACCACCACCTCCACCGTCACCAGTTCGCCCTCGGGCGGCTCGCCGCGGCGCAGCCCGATCTTCAGCGCCGGATCGTCGTGCAGGGTCAGCAATTCCGACGTGGGGGCGCGGAAGATCACCGTGTCGCCCTTTTCCAGCACCTGTTCGTCAAGCGGCGCTGGCAGGGGCCGCCCTTTGCGGCGCAGGCCAATGACCTTGACGCCGCCCCGCTTGAAGGGGCCGATCTCGGCCAGCGGGCTGCCATCATGGCTGTCATCGGCCAGCACGGCCTCCGACAGAAAAGTGGTCTCGCCAAGCATCTGGTCGGGATCGCTGGCCTGACGGTCGGGCAGCAGCCACGGTCCGAGCAGCGCCAATGTGCCGCCGCCAGCCAGCGCCACCATCAGGCCGATCGGGGTGATCTCGAAGATGCCAAAGGCGTCCAGCCCCTGGCCGCGCGCGACGCCATCGACGAGAAGGTTGGTCGACGTGCCGATCAAGGTGCAGGTGCCGCCGAGGATCGCCACGTAGCTCAGCGGGATCAGCAGGCGGGTGGGGGCCTTGCCGAGCGCCGCGGCAAGACGGATCACCACCGGGATCAGCACCAGCACCACGGGCGTGTTGTTGACGAACCCCGAGGCCACCAGCGTCACCCCGAGGATCACCGCCAGCGCCAGCGCGGGCTTTTCCTGCGCTTGGCTGATCACCATGTTGGAGATCGCTTCGAGCACCCCCGTGCGCACCAGCGCGCCCGACAGCACGAACATCGCACCGATGGTCAGGGGCGCGGGATTGGAGAAGACCGAGAGCAGCTCGTCGGTGGAGACGAAGCCCAGTGCGACAAACAGCGCCGCAAGGCCGGCGGCGGGCACCTCGGGCGGGTAGAGTTCGAGCATGAACAGAGCGAAGAGGCCGAGGATCAGCGCCAGCGACAGCAGCGCGGCGTGGTCCTCAATCAGGGTCTGTAGTTCGGTCATAGGTTGTCACCCGTTGGTCGGGGATAACGCTGCAGGTCGCGGCTTGGTTGCGCAACCCCCTGCCGGGTTTGCAGAATTTGCCGCGCTCTGGAAAGGCTGCGGCGCCGAAACGAAAAGCCGCCCGCGCCATGGGGCGCGGGCGGCTCAAAGTACAGGGCTGCGGCGCGGCTCAGCGGCGGCGGTCGCGGCGCGAGGACATCGGCTGGAACGCCACGCCCACATGCGCCTCGCAGTACGGCTTGCCCTGCTGCACGGGCAGCCCGCAGAACCAGAAATCTTCGGTCGCCGGGTCGCCGACGGGCCATTTGCAGGTGCGCTCGGTGAGATCCATCAGCGACAGCTTCTTGGCCTTCTTCTCGACCTCGCTGACCTTGGCCAGCGCCTCGGGGCTGATCTCGTTTGCCGAGGGCTGCGGCGGCAGCGGCTGACCCGCGGGCACGATCGGCTTGCGCGACGGGCCGACCGGGGCCGGGCGGGTTTCGGGCACCGGGGCCGCTTCGCGCGCAGCGGGCTCTGCCGTTGCCGCAGGCTCGGGTTTGGGTGCCGGTTTGGCCTTGGCCTCTTTCGCCGCCGGCTTGGCTTCCTTGGCCGGGGCCGCGGGCGCAGCGGGGGCCGCCGTGCCGCCAGCAGGGGCGGTGCGGTTCGAGAGGCCCAGCCGGTGAACCTTGCCGATCACCGCATTGCGGGTGACGCCGCCAAGTTCCTTGGCGATCTGACTGGCCGACTGTCCTTCGGCCCACATCTTCTTGAGAAGCTCGACGCGCTCATCCGTCCAGGACATGTCCGATCCTTGCTTGCGAAAAAGCGGCCCGTGATCGAGGGCCGCCTGAAAATTCCATCAGGGGCCCTATTGTAGTCATCGTATGGCGAGTTACAAGCCGGACCCAAACGGAAAGGAGACCTCATGGACAGCCAAGCTCGCTTTGAACCCGGTGCACGGCGTTTCGGCGCGGTGAACTGGTTGGGGCTCGCCACCCTGTGCCGGCGGGAAACCCAGCGTTTTCTCGCGGTTTGGACGCAGACGCTGCTGGCGCCGCTGGTGACCGCGGGTCTGTTTCTGGTGATCTTCACCATTGCGATAGGTCCGACGCGCGGCGAGGTGCTGGGCGTGCCCTTCACCGATTTCATCGCGCCGGGGATCCTGATGATGACAGTGATCCAGAACGCCTTTGCCAACACCTCCTCGTCGATCGTGATCTCGAAGGTGCAAGGCAATATCGTCGATACGCTGATGCCCCCTCTGGCGCCGTTCGAACTGGTGATCGGCTACCTGTGCGGAGGGATCGCGCGCGGACTGGTCGTGGCCTGCGCCATCCTGCTTGGGCTGTGGTTGACCACGGGGCTGGTGCCGGCGCATCCGCTGGTGGTGCTTGGCTTTGTGCTGCTGGGCGGGGCGTTCCTGTCGTCGGTGGGCATTCTGGCAGGGCTTTTCGCCAACAAGTTCGACCAGATGGCGGCGATCACCAACTTCATCGTGACGCCGCTCGCGTTTCTGTCGGGCACCTTCTATTCGCGCGAGGCGCTGCCGCCCCTGCTGTATGAAATCACCTTCTTCAACCCGGTGTTCTATCTGATCGATGGTGCCCGTTACGGGGTGCTTGGCGTGTCGGATGCGAACCCGGCGCTTGGCGCGGTGGTCTCTGTGGTGGCGACGTTGCTGGTCTCGCTGGGGGCGTGGTCGCTGTTCCGCACCGGATGGCGGCTCAAGGCCTGACCTCGGGGTCCGACCTAGCAAAGCAAAACGCCGGCCCGTACGGACGGGCCGGCGTTTTTTGTTGGGTTGGGAGACCTGCCTGATGATGTGGTCGGGCTCAGCGGCGCTGGGGAATCACCTGCTGCGCGATGCCGGCGAAGATCAGGTAGACCGAGGTGATCACCAGCCCCCAGTGCGCCCAGCTTCCGGCGTGGAAATTGGTCCATGCGGCCCAGCCGGCGCAGCCGGTCCAGACCAGCGCCATGGGCAGCGAGAAGGGGCGCCAGCGCGCAGTACGCACCGGGTGGATGAATTTCAGCGGCAGGAACATCGCCACCGACAGCAAGGCCACCAGCGCGAGGATCACCCAGAAGTCGGGTTTCAGGGCGAAGAGCACCAGCACCAGCATGTTCCAGCAGCCCGGAAAGCCCTGAAACGAATTGTCGGTGGTCTTCATCCGGCAGTCGCAGAAATACATCGCCGAGGCGAAGGTGATGACGATGATCGCGAACCATCCCGTCCAGCCCGGCAACAGGCCCGAATTGAAGAGGGCGAAGGCAGGGATGAAGACGTAGGTGAGATAGTCGATGATCAGGTCGAGCAGCACCCCGTCGAAACGGGGCGAGTTGTGTTTGACGTCATATTTGCGCGCAAGCGGGCCGTCGACGCCATCCACGGCGAAGGCCACCACCAGCCACAGGAACATGATCGACCAGTCCTCCTGCGCGGCGGCCAGCATGGCCAGCATGGCGAAAACCGCGCCGGTGGCGGTGAGCAGATGGACGATGAGGGCACGGGTTTGGAGTGTCATGCCGCCCGTCTTGGCGGAAATGCGGCCAGTGCGCAATCATCACGCCTTGTCTGGCGGAGGATCCTTCATCAGCGTGGCCAGCGCGCCCAGATCCGCCCCGAAGCCCTCCTGCAGCCGCACGGCGGCAGCCTCGCGCATCTCGGCTGGTTTGTTCTGCGAAAGCTTCCAAGTGCTGTCGATCTCGTCGATGTGCAGGCGGAAGGGCAGGATCATGCGCTGCAGCTTGCTGCGCGCGTCCGGGTCCATCTTGTCCATGGTCCAAGGTGTCTTGGGCGCAAGCCGGGCCTCGAAGGCGGCGCTCTGCTCGGCCAGCAGCGGATCGATCTGCTCGGGCGGCAGTGGCTCAAGCGTGCCGGTCAGATGCACGGCGACGTAGTTCCACGTCGGCACTTGGCCCGGATCGCCGTACCAGTCGGGCGAGATATAGCCGTCGGGGCCAGTCACCACGAGCCGGGCTGGTACCCCGGCGCGCACGGCGCGGCAGATCGGATTGGAGCGCACGAGGTGCAGATCGGCGTGATCGGCATCGTCCGACAGCAGGAACGGCACATGCGACAGTAGCGGCGCGCCCTCGGCGCTGACCGCCAGCGTGCCGAACGCGCGGGCGCGCACCAGATCGAGGCTGCGGGCAAGCTCGGTCCGGCGGAAGGTTGGGTTCGGATGCATGGTTTGCAGCCCTTAGACCGTCAGCTGGGTGCCGCGGATGCCGGTGATCGTCGCGGTGACGATGGCGCCTTCGGTCTGCGGGGCGTCGAAATGCACCTCGGTGAACTGCTCGGTGCGGCCCATCTCGGGGCTTTCCATCAGGATGTGATGCGTGCGGCCCGGCTGGGCGGCAAGGTGGCGCTCGACCGCGGCCTCGCCGGCGGCGCGCAGGCGCGCGGCGCGCGACTTGATGTCATTGCCGTTCACCTTGCTCGGGATGCGCGCGGCAGGGGTGCCGGGACGCGAGGAGTAGGGGAAGACGTGCAGCCACGTCAGGTCGCACTCCTCGACCAGCTTCAGCGAGTTGGTGAAATGCTCTTCGGTCTCGGTCGGGAAACCGGCGATGATGTCGGCGCCGAAGGTCATCTCGGGGCGCAGGCGCCGCGCCTCCTCGCAGAAACGGATGGCATCGTCGCGCAGGTGGCGGCGCTTCATGCGCTTGAGGATCAGATCGTCGCCATGCTGCAGCGACAGGTGCAGGTGCGGCATCAGGCGCGGCTCGGTGGCGATGGCTTGCATCAGGTTGTCGTCGGCCTCGATGGAATCGATCGACGAAATGCGCAGGCGCGGCAGGTCCGGCACCAGCTTGAGGATGCGCATTACCAGATCGCCAAGCCGCGGAGTGCCCGGCAGATCGGCGCCCCAAGACGTCAGGTCTACCCCCGTCAGCACCACCTCGTTGTAGCCCTGCTGGACCAGCCGCTTGATCTGGTCGACGACCACGCCGGCGGGGACCGAGCGCGAATTGCCGCGGCCATAGGGGATGATGCAGAAAGTGCAGCGATGATCGCAGCCGTTCTGAACCTGCACGTAGGCGCGCGACCGGGTGCCAAAGCCATCGATCAGGTGGCCGGCGGTCTCGGTCACCGACATGATGTCGTTGACCATCACGCGTTCGGTCTCGCCGATGAAGCCGCCGGAGAGGCGCGACCAAGTCTCGGGTGCCATCTTCTCGGTGTTGCCGACCACCGCGTCGACCTCGCCCATGGCAGCAAAGCTGTCGGGGTCGATCTGCGCGGCGCAGCCGGTGACAATGACCTTGGCGTCTGGGTTCTCGCGGCGCAGCCGGCGGATCTCCTGCCGGGCCTTGCGCACGGCTTCGGAGGTCACGGCGCAGGTGTTCACGATCACCGCGTTTTCCATGCCCGCTTGGCTGGCCAGATCCTTCATCGCCTCGGTCTCATAGGCATTGAGGCGGCAGCCGAGTGTGGTGAACTTGGGCGCGTCCGTCATGACACCGCCTCCAGCCAATCGTGAGTGAAATTGCCGTCAAAGACATGCGCGGTGCCGCCGGTCATCCAGACGCCATCCTCGCGCCAGTCGATCTGCAGCGTGCCGCCGTCAAGCTCGATGGTCACGTGGCGCCCGGTCAGGCCGCGGCGCGCGGCGGCGACGGCGGTGGCGCAGGACGACGAGCCCGAGGCCAGAGTCAGGCCCACCCCACGCTCCCAGACTCGCATGCGCAGATGGTCGGGGCCGATGAGGCTGGCGACCTGGACGTTGGTGCGTTGCGGATAGAGCGGATGATGCTCATGCGCGGGGCCGAAGGTGTCGAGGTCCACTGCCTCGGCGTCCTCGACGAAGAAGGTGCAATGCGGATTGCCCATGCCGGTGGCGGTGGGGGTGCCGTCGATCGGCAGCTTCAGCGTATCCATCTCGCGCGCCAGCGGCACCTCATGCCAGCGCAGCTGCGGCTGGCCCATGTTCACCGAGGTGAGGCCATTTCCGGCATCGCGCGCCAGCAGCACGCCGCGCTCGGTGGTGAGCGTCAGGGCGTCCTTGCCGGTCTCGTCGATCAGCAGCCGTGCGATGCAGCGCGTGGCGTTGCCGCAGGCGCCGGCGGTGGAGCCGTCGGCGTTGTAGAAGGTCAGATGCGCATCGCCGTCTTCGGCCTTGGAAATCAGCGCCAGCTGGTCGAAGCCAACGCCGCGGTGACGGTCGGCGATGGCCACGGCGAGGGCAGGGGTCATCGCGACATCGCGCGCCCGACCGTCGAGCACGACGAAGTCGTTGCCAAGCCCGTGCATCTTCATGAAGGGCAGGTGATATGTGCGCGCGTGTTTCATCCGCGCGCATATACGCGCGTTGACCAAACGTTTCCAGCCTGTGTTGCAAGGCGGGACGCAGCCTTGCGCACAGGGCGGGTCGGAAAGCGGGCATACCGGCCCGCACGCGCCCGGCGCGCGGGCAGCCGCGAAAACGGGCGGCGCAAGTTGGGCAGATTTTTCATTTTACCGCTTGACCCTCCCGGCCACACTTTCTAGAAGCCGCCCCACACATAGTGGGCCGTTAGCTCAGTTGGTAGAGCAACTGACTTTTAATCAGTGGGTCGCAGGTTCGAATCCTGCACGGCTCACCATGTGTCAAAATTCCTGCAGAGTGGGCCGTTAGCTCAGTTGGTAGAGCAACTGACTTTTAATCAGTGGGTCGCAGGTTCGAACCCTGCACGGCTCACCACTGGAACTCTTTCCGAGACATCGGATGCAAAATGCGCCGGCCCCCCAAACGGGCCGGCGCATTGCTTTTGTGGTCTACGATCTACTGTCCGGCAGCTCAGCTCAGCGCAGCGGCACGGGCTGCGGTCGGCCAGCGGGCCGCATGCGGGCGCGCATGGCTGGGTGATCCGCGTAGATGCAGCGGGTGATCATGTATGATTCGACGCCTAGGGCGACGACGTACCACAAGAAGCGCGGGATCGAATCCTGCAGGAAGGTCATCGCGGCGAGATAACCGACGAAGGCTCCGCAGTAGGCGATCAGGCGGCGCGACATCAATTCGTCACCGCACAAGCGGGCCAGCGCGGCACTGCGGAAGAAGTTGATCGCGCCATAGGTGGCAAATGCGAGGAAGGCCATGAGCCCGACGAGGCCCTGCTCGGTGAGAAACTCCAGATAGAGACTGTGAGTCGCGCGGCCCTCTCCGCGGAAAATCAGCCCCGATTCCAGCGCGTCGTTTTGGTAGTGAACCTCGAAATTTCCCACGCCGACGCCAAACCAAGGGTTCTCGTTAAAGACGTTGTAGGCCACGGTCCAACTTGCCAGCCGGCCTTCGGTGCTGGTGTCCTGCGCCTCGCCCGCCGTGGCGGTGCTGACGATACTGGAGAACCGCTCGATCAATTCGTCGCTGGCAATCGCCCCGGCGAGAACCACAACGCCCGCGAGGATGAGGCAGGCGGCGAGCAATTGTCGGCGTGTAAAGCTGGTGGCCAGCACGATCAGCCCCGGCAAGAGACCGATCATCGACCCGCGCGACTGCGTGGCGAGCAATCCGGCGATCATCGCCGCGACCACAAGGGCCCAGAGCAGCATCGTCAGCGGGTTGCGCGCGTTGAGAAGCTGGAAGAGGCCGAGCGGCACGGTGAAGACGACGATCGCCGCAAAGAAATTTGCATCGAGCAGCATTCCCGAGAATCGGCCTGAGCCCTCGGTAAATCGTGAGAACCCGGAGAAACCCGTGGGAGAGTGACCGGCCACGAGCTGATAGAGGCCCAGCATGCAGATGATCCCAATGGGTATGGTCGCCGAGAGCGCCACTGTCTCAAAGCCACGCTTGTGGTTCATGAATGCCAGCGCGAGGATGGCCACCACGGCCTCCTTGATGAAGTCCAGCGACAGATCGACGCTTGTGCCCCAGCGCAGGGCGTATGTCGCGCTCAGCAGCTTGAAGGCGAACATGATGGCCAGAAAGATGATTGCGACCTGCGGCACATAGGGTTTGTCCCTGTAGATCGCGTAGCGCGCCGCGAGCAGGACAAAGAGACCCGGGGCGGTGATCTTGGCCAGCGAGGGCAGGCCGTGGAACTCGATCAAGTTGTCCGAAAGGTTGGATATGATCATCGCGATCAGCCCGGCCAACGCCATCATCGGATAGCGGATGCCGACGGCGAAGATCAGCAGCGCAATGGGCGCGATCATCAGCAGCGTCATCGACCGGCTGGCCAGCACGTAGGATAGGCCGAGCGCCATGACCCCGGCCCCGAGGACGGCAAAGGTGCCGCGCCAGTCAAAGCCTTTGCGCGGCGGCGGCAGCATCGTGTCGGTCATGGCTTTGCTCCGCTCGTCACTGCGCCGCCCCCAAGGGCAGGGCTGGGTCCTTCGTGCCGGACCCGGTTTGGGCATCTGCTGGCTGAAACCTGGGCAAGCAGAGCGTAGGGGATGAACCGGGCCACCGCCCGGGATCGACCTTCTGCGCCGGGCTGCACGTGGCAGTTACCAACATGTGCAGGACTCGAAGAAGCCTCGACGCCTCCGGGCAAGTGAGGGCCGCGCTGCGCCGAAACCTCGAAGCCCGCCGCAGGGGACCCAAAGTTGTCTTCGGCCTGAGTGCAGGCACATCGATTTGGCACACGATGAAGTTCACCGGCACAACGTTCAGACGGTTTGCGGAAAAGAGTGAAGGGCAGGGCAAGAACGGGAACGTCGACGTCGCCTGGCCGGTTGGGAACACGTGGCATGAATATCCTCGAAACCATGAGGAGCGGAAATGAATAAGTGCGGCCTGAAAAATGCATCGCGCAAGCGACCAGCGGCCAAATGTTAAGAATCGATTTCAGTCTACGGTCTGAAGCGCGCGCGGCAAAGGACTAAAGCGTCTTGCTAGGCGCGGTGCACAAGTTTCCCGCGTTAAGGGCGGGCGCGTGCTTTGGCACCCTTGTTTTTCCGCGGTGCGGCGCGGAATTGTTGCCGCAAGCGAGGGGCGATGCTAAAGTTCCTCATCAGACTAAGTGATTTCGCACTATTTCAATTTCTTTTTATACCGACGCCTTGCGGTGTCCATGGATTGGTTTTGACCATGAAACGCATCATTCTTGCACTTGTCGTATTCGGCGCAGTTCTCACGCCACTCCTTTATGCCATCAAACAGTCCCAGCCTGTGTTCGAAGCGCGATCTCTGGTCTCCTTCGCGTTGGGACGCGAGTATGTCTATGTTCCCGACCCCAGTCTTACGGACATCAAGGCGCCCAACGCCGGTGATTTCCAAGGGTTCGTGAACGCCGAGATGCTGCTGCTGGACAACCCCAAGCTGGTGCGTGAGGCGATCGAAACGGTGGGGCTTGATCGGGTTTATCCCGAGATGCCGAACACGGAGGCGGGTCTCGTCGGTGCGACGATCATGCTGGACGAAAGTATGATGATCGAGCTGATCACCGGATCCTATGTGGTGAAAGTGTCGGTCTTTCACACCGATCCCGTGATCGCTGCGGAACTGGTCAACGCGCTTATCGACGCCTTCTTCGACCATCGCCGCGAGATGTACACCGAGCGCGAACTGGTCACCATCACCGCACGTCTCGAGAAAGCGCAACAGGAGGCTGAGGAAATCGACGGCGAGCTGACCGCGCTTCTGGGTGGTCCCGATGCAAGCGGTCTGGAAGTGCAGTATGAGAATGCGATCAATGATGAGGTGCAGCTCAAGACCGAACTGCGCGAGGCGCGGCTCGAACTGATCACATTGCGCCAGCGGCAAACGTCCTTCGAGAACCGGCTGGGCTTCGAGGCCGAGGCGGTCGAGGCGCAGACGCAAGTGCAGGAGGCCGAAAGCCGCATCGCGTACCTTGAGGGCGAACTGACCGGAACGCAGACGCAGGTGTCGGATCTGTCGCAGGTGCTGCCGCGGGCGCGGCTGCTGCAGACGCGGCAGTCTGCTCAGCTGGATCGGATTGCCGAACTCGACCTGCGCTTGCGCGATGCCCGCGCCGTCGAGGTCTCGGGCTTCGACAACGTGCGGGTGATCGAAGAGGGCACGCCGCCGATCAACCCGGTGAACATGTCGCGGCGCACGCAGTTCGCGATTGCCATCGTGGTTGCCGCGATTGCTGGCTTTGCTGCCTATATGATCGCGATGCTGCTGGGCGCGCGTCCGAAACAAAGACGCGACGAAGAAGAGCATCAGGTGCACAGCGTCACCGTGATGAAGCAGTCGCCCCGTGGTGACGATCGACCGGCGCATCTGGCGCGTTGATCCCGTCGCGCGCGGCCCTTGCCGCCGCGCGCCTCCGAGTTCACTTACGGACGGACAAAAACCATGAAGGCTGCGAAGATTGACCTTCCCACGCCGGCTCTGGCCCTTGAAGGCCCGGAGCCGCTGCGTCTGGGGTACCTGATCGATACACTTGTCACTGGCGGAGCGGAACGCCTCGTGCTCACCTTTGCCGAAACCATCCGCACCCGCAGGGACGTGGCGCTGACGGTGTTCGTGCTGAGCGATCTGCGGACCCCGTTCTACGAAAAACTGCGCGCGCTCGGTACCGATGTGGTGATGCTGCCCGGGCGCAACCTTGCGGACCTTGGACGCTTCCGGCGACTGGTAGCTGCGCTGCGCGAACACCGAATCGAGTATCTGCACGCGCATCTTGCGTCCTCCAGCACGCTGGGTGCCTACGCCTCGAGGCTGCTGGGGATTCCCTTTGTGACGACAATCCACAACGTCAAACCCTCGGTTCGCCGCATCCGTGCCGGGCGGCGTTTGCTGCAGGGGGCGGCGATGCGCTTGCCGGGGGTGAACAAAATTGCCGTCGGCGAGGCGGTGGCGCAGGCCGCGGGGAAGGAGATTGGCCGCTCGGGCTGCCGGGTTGTGCCCAATGCCGTTGCCGACAGCGTGGTTGCGCCTTTTGGCGCGCGGACGCGCTTGCGCCGCGAGCTTGGACTGGCCGAAGATCAGATCGCGTTGGTCTGTGTCGGCGCGCTCATCGGACAAAAGGCGCATGAGTTGCTGCTCGATGCCTTTGCGTCGGTGCGTGAGACCGCGCCGAACACCGTGCTGCTCTTGGTCGGGGATGCGCGCGATACGCAGCGCCACGCGGCTCTGTTGGCGCAGGCCGATCAGCTTGGCCTGACCGATGCGCTGAGGTTCCTCGGCATGCGCAGCGACATTCCCGAGGTGCTGGCCGCGAGCGACATCTTCGTCAGTTCCTCGCATTGGGAAGGGGCGCCTGTGTCCTTGCTCGAAGCGATGGCCAACGGGTTGCCGCCGGTGGTGACTGATGTGGGAGAGAACGCGCTGGTGCTGGAAGGCACCGGGTCCATCCTCGTGCGGCCGCGCGATCCCGAGGCGCTGGCGCGTGGGATGCTCGAAATGATCGCGGCGCCCGACCTGCGTAGAGCGACCGCCGAGGCTGTGCGTGAGCGGGCGCTGGGGCGCTACGGGACGGTCACATGGGTTGAGCGGCTGCTGGCGATCTACGCCGAGACCGGGCGGCGCCGCGACTGGCATCACCCGCGCGCAGACGTGCCTGTGCCGCCGCTTCAGATGCGGCGATTGCCACAGTGAGGGGCGCTCGCGCCACGTGGGGTTGGCGCACGGCGGCGGCGCGGCCATAAAACCTTGACGCCCCTTTGGGGCGCTGCGTATCGTCTAAGAATAGTTGAGAACCGTGGGCTCATCCTGTTTTCGTCGCGAGCCCGAATTTGTAGATTTTCGTCCCAAAGCTTCAGGGGGACTCTGTGTCAGTCATCACGCCACTTCCGGCATGTTTGCCAACGGATTTCGTCCGCTCGCTCGGGAATGGCAGATGCCGCTGAACATATCGGAAAGGAGGCTACGCTTGAGGCGCGATCCCGGCTCTGCCGACAGATCGCGGCATGCGCCCATGGACAGGCAGGCTGAAGAAACGCCGCGGCGCGACCGCAGCTATGTCCGGCTGGCGATATTGACGACGTCCTGTGCACTGACCGCAATTTTTTACGCTTGGCTTATTACATTCTTCGTCGGGTTCAGCCTTGGGGCTATGGCCTGGATTGGCATTGCATTTTTTGGCGCTCTGGCCGGGTTCATTCTGTCGATCATGCTTTGATCACAACACCCGGTTCAACCTGTGGGCTGGCGCTCCGATCCTAGGTGTACCTCTGCCGCCTTCGCGACGGCTGGCCAATCCGGCAACGCAGTAGGAGATGCTGCCGTGTCGACCCAATACTTTCCGGTGAAGGCCAAATTGGCCTCACTCATTGCGCTGTTTCCGCGCGCCGTCTGTCCGACCGGCGAACCGAAATCCGACGCCTCGTATTTATAACTGATTGATTTTTATTTTGAAAAGGAAGCATCATGTTGAAGCGCAATTACAACAGCCGCAAACGCATCCTCGTCACCGGGGGCGCGGGATTCCTTGGCTCTCACCTGTGCGACCGTCTTCTGGAGGCGGGTGCCGAGGTGCTTTGCGTCGACAACCTGTTCACCGGCACCAAGCGCAATATCGAGCATCTGCTCGGCAATCCGCGCTTTGAGTTTCTGCGCCATGACGTCACCATCCCGCTCTATGTCGAAGTGGACGAGATCTACAATCTCGCCTGCCCGGCGTCGCCGATCCACTATCAGCATGACCCCGTGCAGACGACCAAGACCTCGGTGCATGGCGCGATCAACATGCTGGGTCTGGCGAGGCGGCTGAAATGTCCGATCCTGCAGGCGTCCACCTCCGAGGTCTATGGCGATGCGCTGGTCTCGCCGCAGGCCGAAGGTTACTGGGGCAACGTGAATCCGATCGGCGTGCGCTCGTGCTACGACGAGGGCAAGCGCTGCGCCGAGACGCTGTTCTTCGATTATCACCGCCAGCACGGTCTGCCGATCAAGGTGGTCCGCATCTTCAATACCTACGGGCCGCGCATGCACCCGCAGGATGGCCGCGTGGTGTCGAACTTCATCCGTCAGGCGCTTTACGACGAAGACATCACCATCTACGGCGACGGCAGCCAGACTCGCTCGTTCTGCTATATGGACGAACTGATCGACGGGATGATCCGCATGATGGGAACCCCGGATGGGTTCACCGGGCCGGTCAATCTGGGCAACCCGCAAGAATGCACCGTGAAGCAGCTGGCCGAGATGATCGTGGCGCAGACAGGCTCGCGCTCGCAGCTGGTGTCGCGCGAGTTGCCCAGCGACGATCCGGTGCAGCGCCGGCCTGATATCAGCCTCGCGCAAGAGCACCTTGGCTGGACCCCCGGCGTCGAACTGTCGGAAGGGATCGCCAAGACGATCGCCTATTTCGAGGACCTGCTGAACAAGCCCGCGCGGCAGATGCAGACCACCTCGTGAGGTGACTGCGCCCGAACAGTCGAAAGGCAGGACCCGGACGCTGTGGTGCCCGGGTCATCCCCCTTGTTAGGATACGTACTATGGCACCCTCGGTGCGCGTGGCCGGCCTTCTGAGGCTGGCAGGGTTGATCTCCGGCGGCCTCATCGCCGGCTGGTTCTTGATGGTTGATGAGGCGGTGTCACAGACATCGCCGCCAGTTGCGGCGTCGGAGGCGGTCGGCTTCGGCGCTGAAGCCAGCGGCGGGGCAGGGGGGCGCAGCGTTGCCGTGACCACGCTCGCCGACGACGGGCCCGGCAGTCTGCGTGCAGCTGTGGAGGCTGCGGACGGGCCGCGGCTTGTCCGGTTCGACGTGGGCGGGACGATTCCGCTGACGCATCAGATCGAGATCGGCCCGGACATCACCGTGGATGCCAGCACCGCACCCGCGCCGGTGACATTGACCGGAGGCCGCCTGCGGGTGGTGGGCAGCAACGTGGTTTTGCGCGGGCTGCGCGTGCGCCCCGGTGACGGGCCCGGCGACGGCGGCGAGAACCGGGACGGCATTTCCATCGGCAACGGCAAGAAGCTGATCCGCAACGTGCTGATCGACGGCAATTCGATCAGCTGGTCGGTGGACGAGGGGCTGGCGGTCTGGGGCAACGTGTCGGATGTCACCATCTCGAACAACATCATAGCCGAGGCTCTGGACCATTCGATCCACCCCAAGGGCCGGCACAGCATGGGTCTGCTGATCGGCGGCGGCGCGGCGCGGCGGATCACCATGGTGGGCAACCTCTTGGCGCACAATCGGCACCGGAACCCCAACATCAAGGACCAGAGCCGCAGCATCGAATGGGTGAACAACCTTGTCTACAATTGGGGGCCGAGCGGGTTTCAGGGCACCAGCTCGGAAATCCATATTCTTGGCAACGTCTACGTGCCCGGTCCCAACAGCGTCGACCGCCCGCCGCTGCACCTTCAGGATGGCGAGTTGACGGGCGCGCCCTTCTATCTGCAGGACAACGTGGGCACCTTGCGTGAGGATGCGGTGGTAACATTGTCGGACGGCCCGGTCTTCCAGGGCAGCGGCGTGCCCGTGCTCCCCTCCGCGAAGGTCGAAGAGCGGGTTCTGTCGCGTGCCGGGGCACGCCAGCCGGAGCTTGATGCCGTTGATCGCCGGCTTGTTCAGGAGGTTCGAGACCGGACCGGCTATATCATCGATTCGCCGGATCTGGTGATCGGAGGCCGTAAGCCAAAGCCTGCAAAAGATCCCGGAAAATCGGATGCTGGCGCAGAAAACTGCACAGATCAGGATTGCACTGAGGGGACGGTGGAACCCACGAGCGCAGAAAATGGAGGGTGAGGCCTAGGTTCTCTTTCGGGCTGCACAGCCCACGGGCGGGCTGCACAGCCCACGGGCAAGTGCGGCGCGCAGAGGGCCGAACCATGGCAGTTTTCACGAACTTGCATGCCCTGTTTCAAAAAACAGCTTTTCACTCTCCGACCGAAAAGTTACTATTTTTTAGCTATCATAAGCATTGATTACGTTTGAATTCTTGTCGCTCCGCCGTATTTCAGGAGCATGTTCCGGCCATTTTTCGGCCACCATCCGGCGCTTTGCCGGCTCATATTTTGACCGCCGTGTGCTCGCACGGCTCGTATTATGCGTACTTTTGGCTGGGGCTTAGCCCTTTCGCCGTTTAAGTCTGCCGAGGATATTCATGATGGATTTTTCTACCAATAGTGAGATCGAAAAGCCGAAGAGTTTCCAGCCTCTAGACGACACCACTGCCCGCCTCAAAGCCTTCACATCCACTCAATACCGCGCCGATCAGGGGACATCGGCGGCGCGCACTGCTGAACTCACCGGTGAGGCAGGCGTGCTCTCTCCCGCGCCCGGTCGCACTGCGATCTGGCCGCGCTTCTCGGTTGGCTTTCAGCCGCGGTCGCGCACGTTCTACCGCGCCTACAACTTCGCCATTTCGATGGCGCTGTTTGTGATGGTGCTGCCGCTCTTTTTGGTGATCACCGGCCTTGTGGCGCTCACACAGGGGGCACCGATCTTCTACCGCGGCCCGCGCATTGGCGAAAATGGCGAGCTGTTCGACGTTCTGAAATTCCGTACCCTCGACAGTGCAAAGGCAGCGCAGCTGACCAAGGACAAGGTTCTGCCCAAGGGCTCCGGGCTCGAAACCCCGATGGGGCTCTTCCTGCGCGAAACCCGGCTCGACGAGATTCCGCAGTTGCTCAACGTCATCAAGGGCGACATGAACATGTGCGGCCCGCGTCCGGTCCGCCCCGAAATCGCTGCGCAATACGCCTCGGAGATCCCGGACTACGAGCGCCGCTTCCGCGTCAAGCCGGGCATGATCGGGCCTGCGCAGGCGTTCATGAGCCACGGCACCTCAAAGGCGATCCGCTCGCGGCTGAACAACAAGCTGTGCCGCACCGAAGTGTCCTATCTTGGCGAGATTTCCCTCGTGTTCATCGTCGGCGTCTGCGTCTTGGCGCGCACCGGATCGCGGATCCTGTCGCGGGTGTTCCGCGGCAAAGCCGAACGTGTCGAGGCGGTACGCGCCCGGGAATATGACATCCGTTTCGTGTCTGATGACGGCGCTGCGCGCGCAGTGTTCTGGGTGGACGAAGAACAACTGATCCTCGAGCAGGGCAATGTGCTCAACGTGCCGGTGACCGGGCGGCTGGTGATGAACCTGCCCGATGGCCAGACCCGAAGCGCCGCGGTTGACTTGAGTTCCGTTCAGGCCACGGCGCCGAACGGGCGGGTTCAGGTCGCCTATAGCGCCAAGAGCGATTTCAGCGCGCATATCCTGAGCCGATATCTGTTTCAGGCCGTCGTGGTTCCGCATCGCTCGGAGTTCCTTTCGGCCCGGCTGCGCCGCGCCCTGTCGCGCAGCACCTGAAATGTTTTGGCGAGTGCGCCCGGTGCGCGCTCGCCCCGTTCTAAAGGCCGCACCGGACCAGCGGTGCGCGAAGACCAAGAGACCAGCGAAGATCTAGCTGCGGGATTCATTTCAATCACCGCTGACCCGACAAGACCGAACAAAAAAGTACTTTTAGCAAATCCTTTTTTCCCTCTCCTCAGAGGACATACAGATGCCCGAGGATATCACATTTGGCGTCGCCGACCTCAGCGGCGAACTTAATGAGAACCCGACTGCGCTGGGTTTCAGCGAGACCGGAAACCCTGTGCTCTTCGTTGCGCAGCAGGATGGCACGATCTACCGCTACGAGATCGAGCGCCAAGCCGACGGATCGGATGCGGACAGCACCGCTGATTTTGTGGTGACCTCGGCCATCGCGATCGATGTGATCCCGGACGAGACGCAGAACTTCAACGACGACGGTGCGACCAACTCGACCAGCGAACGGCAGATGACCGGGCTGCTGGCGACCACCGACGCGGACGGAAACGACGTGCTCTACGTCACCTCCTCGGACTGGCGGATCGCGGTCGGGGATGACAGCGGCCTCGACACCAACTCCAGCCAGATCCATCGGATCGTGCTGGATGCGGACTCTGGCGAAGTGTTGTCGAACGTGGCCATCGTGCGCGGACTGCCGCGGTCCGAGGAAAACCACTCGGTGAACGGGCTCGACCTATCCACAGACCCGGCGACGGGCGACACCTACCTGTGGGTGACGGTCGGCGGCAACACCAACAAGGGCGCGCCGGGCAACAACTTTGCCGGCACGGTGGACTTCGCCCTCTCGGCGTCGGTGATCAAGATCAACCTCACCGAGCTGGAATCCTATGACATCCGCACCGATGCCAACGGCAATCTGTTCATTCTCGATCTGCCCACGCTCGACGATCCGTCGCGCGACAACGTCGATCTGAGCACGCTGGACATCGAGAACCTCGCGCTCGATCCCAACTTCACCCTCGACGACAACGGCAGCATCGACGGCGTGCTGCAGCCCGACTGGGCCGGGGGCAACAACGGCCTGAACATGGCCAAGATCAGCGACTATGTTCTGGTCAGCGAAGATGGCCAGCTGAAGCTGGTCGACAACCCGATGGCGGTGCATTCGCCGGGCTTCCGCAACCCCTACGACGTGCTGGTGACCGAAGACGGCCAGGTCTACACTTGGGACAACGGGCCGAACGGCGGCTGGGGCGGTCAGGCGCTGTCCTATTCCGACGGCTCGGTCGTGAACGACTGGACCTCGGAGTTCGCCACCAACGAGTTCAACGAAGCAGGCTCCAGCGGTTTTGGCGACCAGCTTCATTACCTTGGCGAGATCACCGACGAATATGGTCCCTACGGCGGCCACACCAACGTTATACGGGCCGCGGCAGAGGCCCTGTCGCTCGCCTTCGACAGCGATGGAACCTACGCCGGCTCAAGCTCGGGCGATCCGATCATCGCCTATGGCGAGGTGCTCTTTGCCAATGAGGCTGAGGCGCGGGATTTCCTGTCGCAACTGCTGATCATCTACGAAGAGCAGGGCGACGGAAACTGGGTGGATGTGACCGGCGACACGGGGCTGCCGGCTGATTTCTTCGACGTGGTGTCGGGCTACGACTGGGCGCACCCCGGCGGTTCGATCGCCAACGTGCTGGCGCATTTCGACGGCACCTCGGTGATGGACGGCACGGCCTATTCGCCCGAGTCCGAACTGCTGGACGAGGATGAAGACGGCTCGATTCTGGTCACGCCCGAGTCGACCAACGGCATGGCCGAATACACCGCGACGTTCTTCGACGGCCAACTGGCCGGAACGATCATTGGTGCCAGCTTTGACGAGACGCTCTACTTCGTTCAGCCCGCAGACACCGATGGCGATGGCCGGGTGGATTCCGCGTCGATCGTCTACACGCTCAGCGATTTTGGCTCCACGCCGCTGGCGGTGACGACGCTCGGTGATGATGGGCTGGGCACCTTCATCGACAATGACGGCGACGGAATCGACGATTTTGCCGGTCTGGTCGTCAGCGCGGTCTATGGCGCCAACAACGTGGTAATGTTCGTGCCCGGGGGCGAGCCGCTGGATCCCAGCGATGACCTCGATCTCGACGGCGTTGACAACATCCTCGACAGTCACGTCGGCGATCCGACCGACGGCAAAGGGGTCGTGGTGGGGCCGAACGCCACGGCGCGGTGGGATTTCGAACTCAACAATCCCGCGTCGACGCCGCTGGGCGCAGTGCCCGACGGTGACAGCATCGCCGGCGGTATCGGCATCAACGCGGTGTGGCGCAATAACGTGCTGCCGGGGCTCGATAACGGCGGAGACCCGACGCAGGGGCTGTTCAATGGCGGCGTGTTCAACGTGGGTGGCGCGTCCAGCTTCGTGTCGATCGACGAGGCCTTTGCCGGCAGCGCCGAAGGCACGGCGGACAGCCAGCAGGACGTGCTTGGCATCGGCTTCATGTCCGCCGGGGCGACCGAGCTGACGATCACCACCGAGATGGTCAACATCTTCACCTACTCGCTCAACACCGATGCCCCGGCCAAGACGTGGGACGGGGGCGAGAAGGTCGGCCTGATGGTCGGGCCGGGCGATCAGGACAATTTCGCCGAGGCCACCATCGCCGTCATCAATGACGGCGGCACGATCAAATACGGCGTGCAGCTTCTGGTCGAGGAGAACGACAGCTACCTCACCAGCTTCGTCGAGATCGCCGGGATCGAGAACCCGGACATCCTCGGGGTCGGCGATCCCAACTTCCAAGTGGCGATCGATCTCGACATGAGCGCGGGCACCGCCAGCGCGCGCGCGCGCTACGTCAACGACGGCGCCTACACCAGCTGGGTCTCGACTGCCGCTCTGGCACTGCCCGCGGCGGTGAGCGAGGCGGTCGTCGGCGCGTACGACAACATCGGCAGCACCACCGGCGCGGTGGTCGGCATGGTGGCCTCGACCGACGTGGGCGATGACAGCTTCGCCGCCTCGTGGGACTGGATCGAGGTGACCAACGCCTCGGACGGAGAGGTGGTGCACCGCTGGGTGGGTGGCAACACCGATGTCGCCGCCACCGACGGCGGCATGGACTGGACCAATGACACCTCTGCGTTGGTGGCTGGCTCGACCACGGTCTCGTCTTTCAACATCAGCGATCTCGACGCCTCGGTGCCCGGCGGCACGCCCGTCGGGCTCTACGCGCAGGAACGCTGGGCACAGCCGACCGGCGCGGGCATGCAGTATGAATTCGCCGTTGATCCGGGAACCTATGCCATCCGGCTCTATATGGGCGATGGCTATGGCGGCACCACGCAGGTGGGCGACCGGGTGTTCGATGTGTCGATCGAAGGGGCGCTGTTCCTTGACGATTTCGATCTGGTCGAGACCTTCGGCAACGCCGTGGGTGGCATGGTGCAATGGACCGGGATGATCGACGACGGCATCGCCGACATCGACTTTGCCCATGTGGTCGAGAACCCGTTGATCAACGCCATCGAGATCATCGCCATCGACGGCGCCGCAGCGGGCCCGGCGATCTCGGTCGCGGATGCCACCGTGGCCGAGGATGAAGGCTCGGTGACCGTGGCCATCTCGGCCAGCAACTACGTGCCTACGGGCAGCCAAGTGTTCGTGCAGTTCGAGGTCCGCCCGCTCACCGCCACGGCGGCAAGCGACTACAGCGTCGCGGATGCCACGTTCAACGCGAGCACCGGAATCTACACCGGCACGCGCGAGATCGCGGGTGGCTCGGCCGATGCCAGCGTGACCATCGACATCCTCGATGACGCGCTGGGGGAGGCCGCCGAAACCTTTGAGGTGGTGATCACCGCCGTGGCCGGGGCCAATGCGACCATCGGGGAGGACACAGCAATGGTGACGATCACGGACGACGACGGCGGCGCGAGCGGCGGCGGTGCGGTGACGCTCGGCATCACCGAGAACGTCAACAACGTGCAGCGGTCGAACTACGACAGCGGATCTTTCGTGCTGACCAACGTCGGCGACAAAGTGGTGACCAAGGTCGAGATCGACGTGACCAACGCGATCCTCACCGACGCGGTGTTCGATCCCTTCGGCGTTGCCGGCGATACGGTCGCCAAGGCGCTGACCATCAACTCCTCGGGTGGCACAGGGGTAGAGTCGCCCAACAACGATGAGAACGACCCCAACAACGAGACCTACGTCGGCGCGGGCGGCACCGCCGGTTACGAAGGCATCGTGCTGACCTTCGACCCGTCGACGAACGGCGGGTTCCAGAGTGGCGAGAGCATGACCTTCTCGGTCGACATGGATCCCAATTCAGTGGCGGGGGCCAAGAAGTCGACGCTCGACGAAGGCACCGACCCAAGCTGGGACGTGGGCGGGGTGTCCGGGGCAGAGCTCATCGGGTCGAGCTTCACCGTCACCTATGCCGACGGCACCACCAGCACCGGCTATCTTCATGGCACCGACACGCAGGCTGGATCGAAAGGGCTGTCGTCGCAGGCCGCGCCGGGCACCACCGCCAGCCTGTCGGTCAACGGGCTGGGCGAGGGTGGCGTCGGTACCTATTCGGCGGATGATTTCAGCGTCATCGTCAATGGTGCGGCGGGCAGCGTGCTGCGCGTGGTGCTGATGAAGGGGATGATCCAGCCCACCACCAACGCCTTCACCACCGGCACCAGTTCTGAACAGACCTATGCGCCGATCCTCGATGCGCAGCTTGCGGCGCTGGCGGCCTCGGACTTTCCGGCCAACAATGCGGTCGAGGTGCAGACGGTGGATGTCACGCTCACGGGCGGGGCGCAGGATATCTCGTCGCTGTTCGATCTTTCAGGGGTCGATGGTTATGACTTCAGCGGCGAAGACCAGCTGCCGCTTGGCATCGTCGCCTCGGTGATCGACCCCGGCAATGACGATCTGCCGCTCGGGCCGACGACGGACGCGATCTATCTGTCCTATGACGCCAACAGCGACTCCGGTGGCGGCACCGGAGGGGGCGGTGGCACGCCCGTGGGTGATCCCTTCCGTGTCGAGGCCGAGGACATGACGCTCGTGCAGGGCTTTGCCGCGCAGAGCAACGGCCATGCCTCGGGCGACGTGCTGATCCAAGCCACCGATCCCGGCACCCAGATCGCCAGTTACACCTACTCGCAAAGCGCAGGGACCTTCGACATCACGCTGGGCTACTACGATGAATCCGACGGTCAGTCGTCGCTCGACGTGATCCTCAACGGCACGGTGATCGACAGTTTCGTCTGGGATGCCGACGCCGGGGATGCGACGGTGAATTCCTCCTCCTTCGCCGAGCACACGATTGCGGGCATCGCGCTGACGTCCGGCGACGTGCTGCAACTGTCCGGCGTCTCGGACGGTGGCGAACCGCTGCGTATCGACTATGCCGATTTCACACCGGTCGAGGGCGGTGACACCGGCGGTGGCGATACCGGCGGTGGCGGCACGGGCGGTGGCGACACGGGCGGCGGAGATACCGGGGGCGGTGGCACGCCCACGGGCGATCCGTTCCGCGTCGAGGCCGAAGACATTACGCTGGTGCAGGGGTTCGTGGCCAATAGCAACGGCCATGCCTCGGGCGATATGCTGATCCAGGCCAGCGATCCCGGCACGCAGATCGCAAGCTACACCTTCTCGCAAGGCACGGGCAGCTTCGATATCACGCTGGGCTACTACGATGAATCCGACGGTCAGTCGTCGCTCGACGTGATCCTCAACGGCACGGTGATCGACAGCTTCGTCTGGGATGCGGATGCCGGGGATGCGACGGTCAACTCATCGTCTTTCGCCGAGCACACGATCTCGGGCGTCGCGCTGACGTCCGGCGACGTGCTGGAACTGTCCGGCGTGTCGGACGGCGGCGAGCCGCTGCGCATCGACTACATCGACTTCACGCCGCTCGATGGCGGATCTACGGGCGGTGGCTCTTCCGGTGGCGGCTCCGGCAGCACACCGCCGAGCGATCCCGTGCGGGTCGAAGCCGAGACCTTCTCGCTCGATCAGGGGTTCTTTGTTCAGGCCAACAACCACGCCTCCGGCGACCTGATGCTCCAGGCTGGGAACTCTGGCACGCAGAGCGCCAGCTTTACCTTCGACGATGCCACCGGCAGCTATGATCTCGCGCTTGGCCACTTCGATGAATCCGACGGCCAGTCGAGCCTCGATATTCTCGTCAACGGCGTACTGGTCGACAGCTTCGTCTGGAACCTCGACGCCGGTGACGCGACGGTGAACAAGAGTTCCTTTGCCGAGCATATGACCACCGGTGTCGCGCTGCAGGCGGGCGACGTGATCACGTTGACCGGTGTCTCGGACGGCGATGAGCCGCTCAGAATTGATTATCTCGAATATGTATATGTGGATGAGGTCATTGGTTGAAATGAAGGATTTTAGCACGGCCCGACCCGGAGCGTTGCGGGGGTTGATGGTCATTCGTGGCAGCTTTTCGCACATCAACGCGCAGCTCGAACAGGCGATGCGCCGGGTCCGCCCGGAGATTGAGTTCGAGGTCTTTGATGTGGGCAAGGAGTTCAAGGAGGACATGCTGGGCCAGCTGCGCTGCCTGCTGGGCGTGCAGCGCGAATACGGCCTGTCGAGCTGGGGCTCGAAGGACATGCTGCGCTACCGGCTGGCGCGGTCGCAGGCCTACTATCGCGCGGTCAGCGGCATGATCCGCGACCGCTATCACCCGATGGAGTTCGATTTCACCCTGCAGACCCAGTCGCTGTTCAACGCGGCGCTGCCGGGCATCCCGAACTTTGTCTACACCGATCACGTGGCGCGGGCGGGGATGTCGGCTTTGCAGGGCCAGTTCGGCGCCCCGAGCGGCGGCTGGTTCGACTGCGAGCGCCAGATCTACACGCAAGCCGAGCAGGTTTTCACCTTCGGGCCAAAAATCCGCCGCCTGCTGATCCAGCACTACGGCATCACGCCCGACCACGCGACGGCGATCGGGGCGGGCGCGTCGGTCCTGCCCAAACGTCCGGTGGAACTGACGGTCGAGCGCTTTGCCCGCCGTCGCATTCTCTTCGTCGGCGTCGATTGGGAGCGCAAGGGCGGACCGGAGCTGGTCGACGCCTTCAGACTGCTGCGTCAACGTTTGCCGGACGCGACGCTGACCATCATCGGCTGCAGCCCCGACGTTGCCGGCGATGGCATCGAGGTTCTGGGGCGGCTGCCGCTCGAACAGGTGTCCGAGCATTTTCACGATGCCTCGTGTTTTTGCATGCCGTCGCGGCTCGAACCCTTCGGCGTGGTGTTCGTCGAGGCCATGCAGTTCGGCCTGCCGGTGGTGTCCACCGACGTCGGCGACATCGGCTCGATCGTGGTCGAGGGCGAAACCGGCCACGTGGTGCCGAGCGGCGATGCCGCGGCGCTGTCGGAGGCGCTGTTCCAGACCCTCGCCATCCCCGAGCGCTGCCAGCGCCTCGGCGTGGCGGCAAAGGAGCGCGCGGCCCAGTTTACATGGGATGCCGTGGCCCGGCGCATCGCCGCGCACTTCCCGGGCGAGCCCTCGTTCCCGCGGGCCGAACTGGAGGTGACGTGGTGAGCAAGCGCATCCTCTATGTGATCGACAGCCTGAAGATCGGCGGCGCCGAGATGCTGCTGCTGGGGCTTCTGGATGCGGTGCGGGCGCGCGGCGGCGAGGCGCATGTGGCCTATTTCTCTCCCGGCCCGCTGGAGGCGCGGGTGGCCGAGCGGGGCGTTGCCATGACCCGGCTCAGCCAGAAGGGCGTGCGCGATCCGCGCGCGTTGACGCGGTGCATGAAGCTGATCCGCGACTGGCAGCCCGATCTCGTCCACAGCCACCTCATCAAGAGCGACCTGATCGGCCAGATGGCCGCGCGGCTGTCGGGGGTGCCCCGGATCATCACCCTGCACAACACAGACCCATGGCGCGAGAACAAGGCCAAGAGCCTTGTCTATCGCGCGGCTACCGCCGGGGCCGACGCCTGCATCGGCGTGTCCGAACGGGTGTCCGCGCACGTCGCCCGTACGGGAGGCTTTCGCGCCGACGGCATCCAGACCATCGCCAACGGCATCGACCTCGATCATTTCGACCCCGCGCGCGTGCAGCCGCTTGACCTGTCGCCATGGGGCGTCGCCCCCGGCGCGCCCGTGGTCGCCGTGGTCGGCAGCCTGACCGCGCAGAAGGATCACGAGAACTTTCTGCGCAGCGCCGCCAGCCTCGCGCAGCGGGTGCCCGAGGCGGTGTTTCTCGTCGTTGGCGAGGGGCCGCTGGGTGCTCAGATCGAGGCGCAGGCGCGGAGCCTTGGATTGGGCCCCGAGCGGCTGATCCTCACCGGCGCGATCTCGCAGATGCGCGAGCTTCTGGCCGCGCTCGACGTGCTGGTGATCTCTTCGGCATGGGAGGGGCTGCCGATGGTGCTGCTGGAAGGGATGGCGATGCAATGCGCCATCGCCTCCACCTCGGTCGGCGGTATCCCCGACGTTCTGCACGATGGCAGCACCGGCCGGCTCGTCCCGCCTCGGGCCCCCGAGGCGCTGGCCAGCGCGGTCGAGCAGCTTTTGACCAATCGTCCCGCCGCCGCAGCCTTTGGTGAGGCAGCGCGCAGCACCGTCGCCGAACGTTTCAGCGCCGCGATCATGCGCGAGCGCATCTTCGCCCTTTACGACACCACACACCGGCCGCGCCGCAAAGCCGGCCGCCAGACGGGCCAACCCCGTCTGGACAGTTCCAACTGAGGAGTAGCGATAATGGCATTTTTCCTTCGCCACCTGACCGCCGGTCTGGCATCGGCCCTGATCCTTGCGGCCGCGATGTTCGCCAGTGGACCCGCCGCCGCCGAGACCGGGGACTACAAGGTGGATATCGGCGATCGTCTGACGATCTCGGTCTATGGCAAGCCCGAGATGTCGGGCACCTTTCAAGTGCGCGCGGATGGCAATGTCGCGCTGCACCTTCTTGGCCCGGTCACCGTTGCCGGGCTGACCATGCGCGAGATCGAAGAGCGGATCGAAACCGAGGCGCGCGAGCGTTTCCAGAGCCGAGAGTCGGTGCTGGTGGACATGCAGGAATACCGCGATGTCTTTGTGTTGGGCGCCGTCGATACACCGGGCGCCTATGAATATCGCCCTGGGCTGACCGTGATGAAGGCGGTGGCGATGGCCGGTGGCTTCGAGCGGATACAGGAAGAAATGAACGACGACCGCGAAATTCGCAGGGCGCGCGCCACCGTCGCCGAGGCCAAGAGCCGCCTCAATTTCGCTCAGAGCGAGCGCGACGCGCTGGCCCGCGAACTGGCGCGGCTCGACGGGGCGGCGCCGGAGGCGGCGGTGCAGGGCGGTTCGCTCGACGAGGATCAAGAGCATCTGGTCGGCCTGCGGCGCTCGCTGATGGAAGACCTGATGTCAGGCGCCACGCTGCGCAGTTCGCTGGCCGATGAAGAGGCCGGAATGCTGGACCAGCGCCGCGAGTTGATCCTCGACCGTCTTGAGGCCACGCAGGAACAGCTGGAAGGCATGCAGGAGCTCGAGTCACGTGGCCTGGCGCGCAAGGAACAGACGCTGGGGCTGAAGATCGATCTCAGCGAGTACAACGCCGACCTGCTGGAGATCGCCGCCTTCGTCTCGCGCGCCAAGCAGACCCGCGCCAATGCCGAGAGCGATATTCAGGAGGCGCAGACCGAGTATCGGCTGAAGCTGCTTCAGGACAAGCTTGAGGCGGATCAGCGCGTCGCGCTGGAGCAGACCGATCTGGAGATGGCGCTGGATTACCTGCGCCGCGCCAGCCCGGCGGCCGCGGCCGATCTCGGCACGGCGGTCGAGACCGTCTACGAGGTCTACCGCGGCGGATCTGACACCGCCGAGCGCGTCAGCCCCACCGCCACGCTCAACCCCGAAGACGTGCTGCAGATCAGCTTCGAGCCGGTGCTCAACAACGGCTGAAACGCGCGATGACGGTGGAACCGGCGTGGCTCAGGCCGCGCCGGTTTGCTCTTCGGCTTCGGCCTCGGCGACCGCCAGGTCTGCCATCTTCAGCACCGCCTCGCGGCTGCTGGCCACGGCGATGAAACGCCCGTTGTGACAGAACTTCGCGCCCGGCACGCCGCTGGCCTCTTCCAACGCGGCATCGGTCAGCCCGGCCCATGCGGCGGGCAGATCGGCGCGCTGCTCGAAGCCTTCGGAGTGCTTGCGGATGCCGCCGAGCGTCCAGTCCTCGCCGCGCGGGGTGACAACAAAGAGCAGATGATCCGCCCCGGCAGCGTCCACCGCCGAGCGGAACGGCATGCCCTGCGGCAGTTCCAGCACCCGGCTTTCGCCCGCCGCCTCGATGGCGGTCATCACTTGCGCTTCGGCGCGGCGCTTGGCGGCCTTGCGGCGGATCTGCGCCTCGACAAAGGCGCGGGCCATGTGCAGCGCATCGGCAAAGGCGATGTCATCGGCCTCGGGTGCGGTGTCGTCGAACACCGGCTTGAGGCTTTCGAGCAGCACCGGCAGTGTCAGCCCGGTCAGCATCGGCCCGGCCTCGGAGGGGCTGAGCGCACCGTTGTCCATCAGGTCGATGGGCAGCACGAAGCCGCGGTCGAAACTGCCGTGGATGCTGTCGATCTGGTCCTCGGGCACATCCAGCGCGCGCAGATAGTCGGCGCCAAAATGCTTCCAGATAAGGCCGAACGAGCTGTAGGGCTGCTCGTCCTCGCGCAGCGGCGCGTCCTTCTGGTGGTGGTCGAAGATGCGCTGATCGGCATCATAGTCGCGTCCGACGTCGTAGATGATCTTTCCCTCACCCGGCGTAATCCAGCCCGCATCGCGCGTGCGGACGATCTCGGCCTGCGGGTGCAGCCGGGTCAGAATGACCGAAGACAGCAGCTCGTCGGCGTGGAAACCGCCGGAGTGGGTGACAAGGTGGGTGATCTGCATTGTCGGGCCTCTGGGTCGCTCGCCGCCCCCATAACGCGGGTGGCGCGCGCTGCCAAGGCGGCGTTCCGAGAGATCAGCCCGCCGCCAGCCGCACCCGGATTGCCTGCGCCAGCACCGCCGCCGTCTCCTGCGCAAAGCCATGCGCCTCGGCGCGCACGTCCGCGGTGTCCGCCAGTGTCCGGGCGCGGCCCTGCCAGCCCTCGCAGCGCAGCGCCAGATCGGCATCCTCGCCACCAAGCCGCATCAGCAGCGCGGCGAATTGCTCGATGGCCGCGCCGCCCTCAAGCTTCAGCCCACGCGTGGCCAGCGTCAGCGCGTGGATGCCCGTCGCGCCTTCGTAGATCGCGGTGATGCGCGCATCACGCCAGACCTGCGCCACGCCGTATTCCTCGAGATAGCCATAGCCACCAAGGATCTGGATCCCCAGATCGGCGGCGCGGATGCCTGCCTCGGTGCCGTAGATCTTGCACAGCGGGGTGAGCAGCTCGATCAGGGCAGGGGCCTCGCGCTTTTCCAGTTCCGCCAGCGCGATGTGGCACATGGCACGGGCGGTGCGCGCAAGGTCGTGCTGCTCGTCCAGCATGCGCTGCACGTCGGGGTGGTCGGTCAGCAGTGCCGGACCGCCCTCGGGGGTGCGGCCCTGTTTGCGCTCGGCAGCGTAAGCGCGGGCGATGGCATGGGCGCGGGACGCATGGGCGACGCCCTGTAGCGCCACGTCGAGCCGGGCGTGGTTCATCATGGTGAACATCGCCGCCAGCCCGCGCCCCTCGGTGCCGATCAGCTCGGCGGTCGCGCCGTCGAACTCCATCTGGCAGGTGGGCGAGGCGTGCAGGCCGAGCTTTTCCTCGATGCGGGTGACGGTGATCGGATTGCGCACGCCATCGATGTGCGACGGGCAAGCGAACAGCGACAGTCCCTTCACCCCGTCCTCGGGCGCGCCGGTGCGCGCCAGCACCAGATGCAGGATGCCCTCCGACATGTCCTGATCCCCGCCGGAGATGAAGATCTTCTGACCCTCGATTTTCCAGCCGTCGTTGTCGCGCGTGGCCTTGCAGCGGATGCGCGAGAGGTCAGAGCCCGCGCCAGCTTCGGTCAGGCACATGGTCGAGAGCCATTCGCCGGAGGTGAGGCGCGGGATATAGGCAGCCTGCTGTTCGGCCGAGCCATGGGCGAGCAGGGTCGAGATCGCGCCGGGCACCAGCCCCGTCACCATTTGCAGCGAATGGTTGGCGCCGGTGAAGATCTCCGACACTGCCGCCGCCGTCAGGTGATCGAGCGCCTGACCGCCGAACTCTTCGGGGGCGGTGAGCCCCTGCCAGCCGCTCTCGGCCAGCTCCGTATAGGCCGCGCCGAACCCGTCGGGCATGCGCACCCGGCCGTTCTCGAGCCGGCAGCCCTGCCGGTCGCCGGGCGCGTTGAGCGGTGCGAGGACGCCCTCTGCGAAGGCGGCGAAGTGCTGGGTAATTTCCTGCGACGGCTCGGGGTCCCAGCCGGGGGTGTCCCCGGCGAAGGTGCGCAGGCTGTGGAAGATCTCGTCGGTGGGGGCCTGAAAGGGGATCATCGGTGCCTCACTCGCAGCGGAAGCTGTCGGCGGATTTCGGATCGCCGCCCTGATAGCGGGCGACCTGCGGGGCCGGGCAGAGCGGGCGGCTGGCGCCCTGCAGCGGTTCCGGCAGCTCGGCGTTGTCGGCGCGCGCCGTTGCGGTGATCGCGCTGGGGGCGGTGCCGTCCTCGACCCAAGAAACCAGCGGTGTCAGCAAGTCGAAGGCGTCGGTGGCCGGTCCGCCGTGACAGTGGTTCATCCCCGGCACCGGGTAGAAGCGGGCGAAGGCTTCGGCGTCATCGCCGTTGTTGGCATCCAGCGCGGCATACCAGCGGGCGGTGTCATTGACCGAGAACACCGGGTCGGCGACGCCGTGGGTGACGATGATCTTGCCGCCCGCATCGCGAAAGTCGGCCAGTTCGGGGTTATCAGCACCCGGCGGGGTCATCACCTCCATCGCGGAATCGGGGAAGGCCTCGGAAGTGGCGTCGATCGCGCCCGCCTCTGCGGCGATGTCGAACCGCATCAGGAAGTCGGACAGTGCCTGCGGCGTGCCCTCGGCCTTGGTCGGCGGTACGGTAAAGACCTGCGCCAGCGAGGCCGATCCCATCACCGCGATGAGCGGCATCTGCTCCCATGGCGGCACGGTGCTCTCGACCTTCCAGAAGCGCCAGTTGCCGCCCTCGATGCCCGTATCCCAACTCCAGTCGGAATAAAGCTGCTCGCCGTCCGCCCCCTTCGGCCCGGCGTGGATGGTCTGCAGGGCCGAGACCTGCGCCTCGGAGAGACATCCGGAGTTCTGCCCTTCGGTGCATTGTAGGGCGGTCACGTCGAAGGCGGGCTGGCAGGCGGCGGTGTCCATCACCAGCCCGTCCTCCAGCCCGTCGAGCGCATCGCAGCTGGCGCGGATGCTCTGCGCCACCAGCGACAGGTCTGCTTGCGAGAACGCGGTGCGGATGTCGCCGGTGATCGCGGTCAGCGCCTGCACGTCCAGCGCGTGTTGCACGGCGGCGCGGGGCAGGTTGAAGCCGGGTGCGGCGGCCAGCAGCCCGTCGAAGGCTTCGGGCATGCGCGCCGCGGCGACCATCGCGTGCCGCCCGCCGTTCGAGCAGCCGATGCCGTAGGCGTGCTCCACCGGCGCCTCGTAATAGGCCTCGACCATCTTGCGTGCGAGCGGCTGCAGGATCTCCACCGCCTTGTAGCCGTACATCTGACGTGCCTCGAAATCGAACCCGAAGGCGGCGCCGCCGGCCAGTCCGCTGTCGGGGTTGGCCTTGCCGTCGTGCCCTGCGTCGCTGGAGACCACGGCAAAGCCGCGCGCCAGCGGCGAGGCGTCGCCGGTGCCGCTCTGCAGGGCGCCGATGGCGGGCTTCACTTCGCCGTCGTTGCCGCCGTTGAACTGGTGGACGAAATCGCCGTTCCAGTCGTCGGGCAAGGCCAGCTCGAAGTTCAGCGCGTAGTCTTTGCCGTCGGTGCCCACCCGCTCGGCGGTGCGGGCACGGATGCGGCACTGGGCAACCGGGCTCTCATCCCCGGCGGAAAGGCTGACAACCTCGGTGAAGGTGACACCCGAGAGCCCGAGCGCCTCGGGGGTTAGCCCGTCGCAGTCGAGCGCGAAGGCGGGGGCGGCGGTGCAGATGAGGGCCGTGCTGGCCAGAAGCGATTTCATGGGGATCCTCCGGTGTCTTTGAAGCCCGCACGCCTCCTCCGCGCGCGGGCGGGTCGTTCAGGCCTCGATGCCCAGCAGACGCATGGCGTTTTCCTTTAGGATCAGTGGCCGCACCTCGTCCTTGAACTCGGCCTTGTCGAAGGCGTTCAGCCATTTCTCGGGCGCGATCATCGGCCAATCGGATCCGAACAGCATCTTCTTCTTCAGGATCGAATTGGCGTATTGCACGAGGATCTTCGGGAAGTACTTCGGCGACCAGCCCGAAAGGTCGATGTAGACGTTGGGCTTGTGCTGCGCGACCGAGAGCGCCTCTTCCTGCCAAGGAAACGATGGATGCGCGAGGATGATCGGCATGTCCGGAAAATCCACCGCCAGATCATCCATGTACATCGGGTTCGAATACTTCAGCCGCATGCCGTTGCCACCGCGCATGCCCGAGCCGACGCCGGTCTGTCCGGTGTGGAAAAGCGCCGGAACCCCGGCCTCGGCAATCGCCTCGTAGAGCGGGTAGGCCATGCGGTCGTTGGGGTAGAAGCCCTGCATCGTGGGGTGGAACTTGAAGCCCTTGATGCCGTGATTCTCCACCAGATCGCGGGCCTCGCGGGCGCCCAGCTTGCCCTTCGCCGGATCGATGGAGGCGAAGGGGATCAGGATATCCGAATTCTTGGCGCAGGCGTCGGCGACCTCGTAGTTGTCATAGCGCCGGTAGCCGGTCTCGCGTTCGCTATCGACGGGGAAGATCACCGCCGCGATGTTCATCTGCCGGTAATGCGCGGCGGTCTCGTCGATAGTCGGCGGATGCGCCCAGGGTGCGCCGAAGTATTTGGCCATGGTCGATTGCAGCTCGTCATAGCCATCGTCGGTGTGGCAGCCGCAGGCTTCCTCGGCGTGGGTGTGGAAATCGATCGCACGGATCTTGGCGAAGTCGATCATGGGGATGCCTCCTCAGACGCGGATCAGCGCCGGGTCTTCGTTGTCGTAAAGCCGCTCCAGCAGGTCGGCGCGGCGGGTGAGGATCTTCTTGATGTTGAGCGAGCCCTTGTCGGTGGCCTCGTGGTGCTCCAGCGAGGGCGGCTCGGCCAGCACCAGCGCGCGGGTGATGCGCTTGGCCGAGCCGGTGACATGGGCGTTCATTTCGCGCAGGCGCAGTTCGATCTTGGTCATCAGTTCAGGATCGGTGACGGCCCCTTGGGTGACCTCGCCCGCCTTCGCCGCGCCGGGCACGGGGAAGATGAACAGCCCAACTTCGCCGCGGTCGTGCCCGCAGATCACCACGTCCTGCGCCAGCCCGGCCAGATCCTTCAGCGCGGTCATGCGCAGGTTGCCCGCCTGCACCCAAGTGCCAGTGTCGAGTTTGAAATCTTCCGAGACCCTGCCATCGAAGACGAGCCCGCGGTCGGCATCCTCGGGGTCGACAAAGCGCACCGCGTCGCCGGTGATGAAAAAGCCCTCGTCGTCGAAGGCCTCGGCGGTCTTGGCGGGGTCATTGAAGTAGCCCTGCATCACGTTGGGGCCCTTCACGCGGACCTCGCAGCGCATGTCCTCGTCGGGGATCAGCTTGACCTCGACGCCGGGCAGCGGCACGCCGATCACTCCCGATCGGCCGATCGGCTCGTGCACCATCAGACAGGCGGGGGCGGTCTCGGTCAGGCCCCAGCTCGAGATCATCATCGGCAGCCCGCCGCGGGCGCGAATGCAGAACTGCTCAAGCGCCTCCCAGACGTCCTGCGGCAGCGAGGCGCCGGCGTAGAACAGCAGTTGCTGGTCCTTGAAGAGATGCTCCTGCAGGGCAGGGTCATCCTTGATCGCATCCACCAGCATGTTCCAGCCCACCGGCACATTGAAGGCCAGCGTGCCGGGGCGATCGGTGCGGTTCTTGAGCGTGGTGGCAAAGCCCTTGCCGGTGGGCTTGCCGCTGTCGATGGTCAGCGTGCCGCCATGCGCGAGCATCATGTTCACGTTGTGCGAGCCGCCGAAGACGTGGTTCCACGGCAGCCAGTCGGTGATGCGCGGCGCGTGGTCCATCAGGAAGGGCAGGGCGACCTGCATTTGCACCTGATTGACGCACATCATCCGGTGGGTGGTCAGCACGCCCTTGGGGTCGGAACTGGAGCCGGAGGTGAAGAGGATTTTCGCCAGCGTGTCCGGTCCGACCTTGGCGTGCACGGCGTCCAGTTCGGGGCTTTCCTCGGCATGGATCAGCTCGGACAGCGGGGTGACCGGGCGGCCCGCCTCGCCGCGCGCTGCGACCACCTCGACCTCCGCAAGCTCGGGCAGGGCAAGGGCGGAGGCATAGCGCGTGGCGTCATCGACGAAGGCGAGCTTGGGGGTCACCTTGTCGAGCACATAGATCAGGCGGCCATGCGCCTCGGGGATCAGCGAGTATTGCTCGGCCAGCGGCACCACCGGCACGCCGATGTATTGCGCGGCAAGCGAGACCAGCAGGTGATCGAGCCCGTTGCCCGAGAGCATGGCGATCGTGTCGCCTTCTCCCAGCCCGCGCGCCAGCAGCGCAGAGGCGATGGCGCGCACCTGTTGAAGCAGTTCCTGATAGGTCACATTGCGCCAGCCCGGCCCCTCGGTGGGGCGCTCCGAGACGGCGACGCGATAGGGGGCTTCTTGCGCCCACCTGTGCAGCCAAGCGCCGGTGTTCGGCACCGGCTCGGGCAGATCGTAGCCCGAGCGCAGCAGGATGGTGCCATCCTTGCGGTTCTCGCGGATCACCTTATGCGGTGCGAAACGGGTCAACGTGTGGCGGCGGGCCCAGTCGGCGCGGGCCTCGGGGCCGGTCGGGGCGCGTTCGATGATTGTCATGTCCATTCCTCCTCCCTCCGGTCGGTTCAGCGGAACACCGGTGCGCGCTTTTCGAGGAAGGCGTTCAGCCCCTCTTCGGCGTCCGGGGTGGTCTGCACCAGCGCGGCGCAGAGGCTCTCGGTAAAGAGACCATCGCTGCGCGACATGTCGTTGATCCGGCTCAGGGCCTGTACCATGAAGTAATTGGACATGGGCGCGTTCCCGGCGATCTGTTCGGCCAGCTTGCGGGCCAGCGGCAGCGCCTCGCCCGCCTCGACGCTGTAGTGGGTCAGCCCCAGTCGCAGCCCGTCCTCGGCGCCGTACTTGCGCCCGGTGAGCATCATCTCGACCATGCGATCCGCCCCGAGGATGCGGCCCACGCGCACCGAGGCGCCGCCGCCGACGAAGATGCCGCGCCGCCCCTCGGGCAGTTGGAAGATCACCGAGGGCTCGGCGATGCGCACATGGGTCGAGGCCGCCAGTTCCAGCCCGCCGCCGATCACCGCGCCTTCCATGGCCGAGATCGTCACCTTGCCGCCGAACTGGATCATCTCCATCACCCGGTGCCAGTTGCGCGAGTGGTAGACGCCGTCTTCGGCGCTGCGCGAGACATGCTCCGACAGGTCGAGCCCCGAGCAGAAGTGTCCGCCCGCGCCGGTCAGGATGACCACGCGCACGTCTTTCGGCAGGGTGGCATAGGCGTCCTCCAGCGCCGCGATCAGCCCGTCGCTCATGGCGTTGCGCTTGTCGGTGCGGATCATGGTGATGGTGGCGATCTGGCCGTCCACTTTGGTGGTCAGATATTTGGCGTGGCCGGACTGTGCGGGATCAGACATGGCTGTCTCCTTCGGGGTCTTGGGGCGGGCGGTCATTTCGGGGCGAGCCGGACGGCGCTGTCGAGGCGGATCACCTCGCCGTTCAGCAGCGGGTTCTGGATGATCTGCTGCACCAGCAGCGCGAACTCATCGGGCTTGCCCATGCGCGAGGGGAAGGGCAGGCCGGCTTCGAGAGCGGTGCGCGCCTCGGGCGGCAGGCCGGCGCTCATGGCCGTCTCGAACAGGCCCGGCGCGATGGTCATCACACGGATGCCGAAGCGGGCCAGTTCGCGCGCAGCGGGCAGGGTGAGCGAGGCGATCCCGCCCTTGGAGGCCGCATAGGCGGCCTGTCCGATCTGACCGTCCTGATAAGCGACCGAGGCGGTGTTGAGGACGACCCCCCGCGCGCCGTCCGCATCCACCGGATCAAGCACCGACATGGCGCGGGCGGCGTGGCTCAGCACGATGTAGCTGCCGAGCGTGTTGATCTTCAGCGTGCGTTCAAACGCCTCGATGGACAGCGAGCCGTCGCGGGGCAGAATGCGGGTGGCGGTGCCGATCCCGGCACAGTTGACCGCAATGCGCGGCGTGCCGAGCTTTTGCGCAACTTGCGCAAATGCGGCCTCTACGGCGGCAGCGTCCGAGACGTCGACCGCCACCGCCAGACCGCCGATCTCGGCTGCGACGCGCGCGGCGGCCTCGGCCGAGAGGTCCAGCACTGCGACCTTTGCCCCCTCTGCCGCCAGCCGCCTAGCGGTGGCCTCGCCGAGGCCGCTTCCGGCGCCGGTGACGAGGGCGATGGTTCCTTTGATGTCCATGGTCGAAATCCTCAGAAGAAGCCGCGCACGGCGAGCATGCCGCCGACCAGCACGAGGTCGGCGAGGATGAAGGGCACAATCCCCGCGAACACCTGCTCGAGCCGCACGTAGTCTCGGGCGACCGAATGTATGACGAAGACGTTGAGCCCCACCGGCGGCGTGATCATTCCGATCTCCAGCAGCTTGGCGACCAGCAGGCCGAACCACAGCTTGTCGACGCCGTGCTGGGCAAGGATCGGCAGGAACAGCGGCAGGGTCAGCAGCAGCGCGCCGATCGGTTCGAGGAACATGCCAAGGATCAGGTAGATCACCACGATCACCAGCAGCAGCGCGAAGGTGCCAAGGCCAAGCCCCTCGACGAACAGGCCCATCTGCATCGACAGGCCAGACATCGCGACGAGCCGGGTAAAGAGGTTGGCGCCGATGGCGATGATGAAGAGCGCGCCCGATGACAGCAGCGTGTCGACAAGGCTTTCCTTGAAGTCGCCCCAGCTCAGCGAGCGGCGGGCGATGCCGAGGACCAGCGCGACGAAGCTGCCGAAGGCGCCGGCCTCGGTGGCGGTGAAGAAGCCGGTGAAGAGCCCGCCGAACACCGCGCCGATCAGCAGCAGCACGGGCCAGATCTCGGCGGTCTTCTGCCAGCGGTCGCCCATGGTGTAGGGCTCGGCGCGGGGCAGGCTTTCGGGATTGCGCAGCCAGACCAGCAGCACGGCGCAGATGTAGAAGGCCAGCGAGGCGAGGCCGACGAAGAGCCCGCCGAGGAAGAGGTCGTTGATCGAGATCTCGGCCTGAATGCCGAAGAGGATCAGGATGATCGAGGGCGGGATCAGCGCGCCGATGGTGCCGCCCGCGGCGACGGCGCCGGTGGCAATGCGCAGGTCGTACTTTTGCCGTGCCATCTCGGGCACCGCGATGCGGCCGATGGCTGCGGAGCAGGCGACCGACGAGCCCGACACCGCGGCAAAGCCCGACGCGCCTGCCAGCGAGGCGATGGCCAGCCCGCCGGGCAGCCAGCCCCACCAGACCCGCGCCGCCTCGAAGAGGCCACGGGTGAGGCCCGAGTGATAGGCAATATAGCCCATCAGCAGGAACATCGGGATCGAGCTGAGCGTCCAGCTCGCCGAGGTGGTGTAGGGAATGGTCGAGAGCATCGAGAGCGCCGGGCGCAGGCCCGCGACTGCCCAGATGCCAAGGAATGACACGAGGATCAGGCTGGCGGCGATCGGCACGCGCAGGGCGATGAGGATCAGCAGGGCGGCGAGGGCCAGAATGCCGATGGTGACGGGATCCATCAGATGTCCTCCCCGGACTTGGTGATGTCTTCGAAGGCGCCCTTGGGGTCGTCGTCATGATCTCCGAAACGCCCGGACAGCACTTCGATGATGCGGATTGCCATGATCAGCAGGGCCAGCGCGAAGGAGATCGGCAGGATCCAGTAGCTCGGCCATGTGACGAAGCGCAGGGTGCCGGCCTCGATGTAAGCGCCGCGCGACATCTGTCGCATTGCCTCGAGCCCCGAGCCGTAGGTCAGCACGACCAGCACCGCGGCGAAGATGCCGAAGCCGAGCAACTGCACCACGCGCAGCGGCGTACCGGTGAGCGTCTGGGTGAAGACGGTCGCCTCGATGTGGCGACGCTTCAGTTCGGTCAGGGCCAGCGGCAGCACGCTGACGGCGACCATGTAGTATTTGCCGACGAGGTCGGAGGTGCCGGGAAAGCCTGCGCCGAGAAAGGCGCGCATGAACACGTCGACGACGACCTGTCCCATCATGGCCAGCAGCACGAAGCCGCCCAATACCATACTGATCCGCGCCACGGCGGACTCAATCGGGGTGAACATCCGATCCTCCGAAGGTTTCGGTGTGAGGAATTTCGGCGTGGGATAGAGGGGGCGCGCGCCGGGGGAGCGCCGGCGCGCGCCGGTCGGGCTCAGCTGCCGTAGGAGGTCAGGTCGATCTTCGACCAGATTTCCTCGGCCCGCAGCGCGCCCAGATCTTCGGGAGACATGTCGGGGGTGACCAGTTCTTCCCACTTGTCGATCAGCGCCTTGTAGCGGTCGATCTTGGTCTGCGCGTCCTCGACGCCGCGCTCCTCGAGGATCGAGGCGGCACTGGCGAGGCGCTCTTCGTTGAAGCTTTCGCGGGCGTCGATCAGGCTCTGGTCGGGGGCGATGAACTCGACCATGTCGCCGGCGCGCACCTCTTCGATCTGGGTGTCGAAGCCTGCGAGGCCGGCGGCGATGCCATATTGCGCTGCGGTGGCCAGCGCGCTGCGGTCGGCCTCGTCCATGCGGTCCCAGAGCATGGCGCTCGCGGTGGTGATCGCGGCGCCGTTGAACACGCCCTGCTCGATCTCGGTCACGTAGTCGACCACGTCGCCGAGGCGGTTGGCGATGATCTCATGCGGCGAGGAGAACGTGGCGTCGATCACGCCTTGGCTGAGGCTCTCGAAAAGTTCCGATGAGGGCATCTGCACCGGCGCACCGCCGACGCTTTCGACGAAGGCCGCGTAAAAGGGCGAGCCCGAGCGCACCTTGAGGCCGGCCATGTCCTCGACGGTCTTCACCGGTTGGGTCGACAGCAGGTCATAAAGCGGCGTGGTGTCCGAGCCGAGGTAGACTTGTCCGTTGCGGCTGAACTTGGCCTGACAGGGTTCGCAGGTGGCGATGTACTCGGTCACCGCCGAGCTAACCACCGCAGCGCTGGAGCCCAGCATCGACAGTTCCGAGACCAGAACGCTGTCGGGGTACTCGGCGACAAAATAGGGCATCAGCAGCGCCCCGAACTCGGTCACACCATCGCGCAGGCCGGTGGACATCTCGTTTGGCGCGACCAACCCCGATGGGGTGTCCTGCCCGGTCCAGCGCCCGTCGGTCAGCTCTTCGAGCTTTTTGAACATCGTCGGATAGACGTCTTTGGCGATGGCGTGGTTGGGGCCGAAGCCGCTGGTGGCGCGGATGGTTTCGGCCGAAGCGCTGACGGCCAGTGCGGAAATCGAGCAGGCGAGCAGGCCCGCGGCAATGCGCGTTTTCATGTGTTTCCTCCCGTTTGAACAACACGGCCGGCCTCCTCTGCCGCCCGCGCAACTCCTTTAGCGTGCCTTCTCTTCGAGCCGTTCCAAGACGGCCATCAGGTGGGCGCGGTCTTTCTCGTCAAGGCGGCCGATGATGTTGTCCTCGGCCGTCCTCACCTTGTCGGCGGCGCGGTCGCGCAGGCGGCGTCCCCGCAGCGTGGTGGTCAGCGCATAGCGCCGACGATCGGTGGGAACCTTCTTGCGGGCGATAAGACCGCGCTGTTCCAGCTCGTCGATGATCACGACGAGATTGGAGCGTTCCATCTGCAGGGCGTCCGCAAGTTCCGACTGAACGATGCCGGGGTTGTCGGTGATGATCGACAGGCACGAAAAGCTGACCACCCGCAGATCGTCCTCGGCCAGCACGCGCTGTGCCTCGGGCTGGATCTGCATGTAGGCGCGCTTGAGCCGGTAGCCGATCAGATTGCCGAGCACCGTATCCTCCACGTTCGGCCCTTTGGGCGCCTCCGAAATATCGTCGGGATGCGTCATCGGGTTCCTCCTCGCTCAAAAGGCTATGTAGGATAATAGTTATAGTCAATAACTATTTCTGAGGATGCGTTGCGGGTCGCCGGTGGGGTGGCGGCCCGGAGGTTTTTCTAGGTGTCTTTGCAGATCATGCGCGGAGCAGGAAGCCTTTGAAGAAATGTGATATTTCCTCGACGTTCTCAAGCGGAAGAACCTGCGCGACATACTGGTCCGGGCGCAGCACAAGCAGCGCGCCGCGCGCCCGATCAATACCGCGAAGATCGAAGATATCCGGCCCGTTCGGCGCGGGGCAAAACACCTTTTCGTAGTCGGTGAGTCCGTATTTTCCCTTCTTCGGCAGCAGCGCCTCGGGCAGGTCTTCAAGCTGCATCTCGCGGTGCGGTGTCTGGAAGATGGCGCGCAGATCAATCATGCTGTCGGGGTCGGCGTCCGCCGGGGTGAAGCCGGCGATCACTGGCTCGATCTTGGCGCAGAGCCGCGCAACAGAGCCGTCCGCTTGCCCAGCGTCGCCCTTGGATGCGAAGGCCAGCACCCGCCAGCGCCCGTCGGCCTTGAACGCATGGCCCAGTTGCATCGGCTTGGCATCGGCCAGACGCACCACCGGCGCGGAGTGGAACCGCTTGCCCACTGGGAACCCCGCCGCCAGCGCCTGATGCTCGGCCCCGCCGGTGATCAGCGACGGGTCATAGCGCGTCTCGACCCCGGCAGTGTAGCGCCCGTGCTGCTTGAAATAGCGCTGGAACTGCGCGGCCTCGGCGGCGTCTTTCGGCTTGGCGCTGAACAGGCGCGCCATGTCGCGGTCAAAATCGATCAACTCCTTGGCCTTGGCGCGGCGCTCCTCGGAGTAGGTGTCCAGAAGGGCAGGGGCCGCGCGTTCGCGCAGCACGGCGGCCAGCTTCCAGCCGAGGTTGAACGTGTCGGCCATGCTGACGTTCATGCCTTGCCCGGCCTTGGGGCTGTGGGTGTGGCAGGCATCGCCGGCGATGAAGATGCGCGGGCTGCGGCTGCCGCGCTCGGTCTCGGGCACGTCGTCGAAGGCATCGCAGACCCGCTGGCCGATCTCGTAGGCGGACCACCATGCGACCTCCTTCACATCCAGCGCATAGGGCGCGAGAATTGCCTGCGCCTTGGCGATCAGCATCTCGGCGCTGACATCGCGGTCGGCGGCGCGTTCGCCCTCCTGCAACTCATCCAGTTCGATGTACATGCGGACCATGTAGCCGCCCTCGCGCGGGATGATGAGGACGCTGCCCTGATCCGCCGATTGGATCGCCGCCTTGAGGCGGATGTCGGGGAAATCGGTCACCGGCAGCACGTCCATCACGCCCCAGAGCTGCCGTGCCGACTCGCCCTTCAGCGCATGGCCCATGGACGCGCGCACCGTGCTGCGCGCGCCGTCACAGCCCACGACGTAGCGGGCGCGGATGGTCTCGGTGCCGGTCCCGTCGAAGTTGTTGAATGTTGCCTGCATCGGATAGTCGGGATCGCCGCTTTCGGCCAGATCCACGAGTTCGCGGTTGTAGTCCGGCGTCAGGCGGCGTGGCGAACTGCGCATGATCTCGAGGTAGAAGTCATGCACCCGCGCCTGGTTGAGGATCACGTGGGGCATTTCCGACAGGTCGTCCTCGACGTCCGGTATGCGGTCGGCGCGACGCAGGGCGCCGTTGCTGCCTGACCGCCAGAAGGCGACCTCATTGATCCAGTAGCCCTCTTTCATGACCTTCTCGGCAAAGCCGAAGGCCTCGAACATCTCGACCGAGCGGCAGGCGATGCCGTCGGCCTGTCCGACCTCCAGCGGGCCCGGCTTGCGCTCGGTGATGCGCACGGAAATTTCCGGAAAGGCAGAGAGTTGCGCCGCCAGCGTCAGACCGGCGGGCCCGCAGCCGACGATCAGCACGTCGACCTCGGGCGCTTTCGGTTCGGCGGTGTCCAGCGGGTCAGACATGGCCGGATCGCCGGGGCGGAAGCCGTTGAGGTGGAATTGCATGGCGGGATCCTCCCATTTGATATGTGTACTTACTATACCGTGCTGGACTGGGGTGGAGTCAATATGGTAAGTATACGTATTATATTTGGAGCCCGCCGTGACCCAGCGTACCGATCTCTCTTCCATGCCCGGACACCTGATCCGGCGCCTCAACCAGCGCTCTACTGCGGTGTTCCACGAGCGGATGAAGGCGGCGCCGGTGGACCTCACCTCGGTGCAATACGCCGCGCTTGATGTGCTGTCGCAGCAACCGGGCATCGATCAGGCCAAGCTGGCGGCGCTCATCGCCTATGACCGGGCGACGATCGGCGAGGTGGTCAAGCGGTTGGTGCAAAAGGGGCTGGTGGCGCGGCAGGTCAATGAGGACGATCGCCGGGCGCGGAGCCTCAGCCTCACCGACGCGGGCGAGGCGGCGCGCGCCGAGGTGGCGCCGCTGGTCGCCGATCTGCAGGTGGATATTCTCGGCGGGCTCACGGCGGAGGAGCGGGCGCAGTTCATCGCGCTGGCGCGCAAGATCGTCGAGGGCTGAGCCGCCACCGACTGCGACAATTTTTCCGCGGGCGGGGGGATGACGTTTGCTCGCTCGGAAATACATTCGACGAAATGAATTTGTAGAGGCGGCGGCGATCCGCCCGACAGCCGAAGAAGGAACGCCAAATGACCATCAGCCCCGTTGTCAAAAGCTTCTGGGACGAACCCACGGGAAGCTGGCAATACGTCTTCCATGATCCCGAGAGCATGAAGGGCGCGATCGTCGATCCGGTGCTGGACTTCGATCCGCTGGCCGGTGCGACGCGCACCCATAGTGCCGATGCGATCATCGCCTACGTGCAAGAGGCCGGCATCGAGATCACCCACATCCTCGACACCCATCCGCACGCCGACCACTTCTCGGCAGCCCCCTACATCAAGTCGAAGATCGGCGGCACCACGGCCATCGGCGAGAAGGTCACTGAGGTGCAAAAGCTGTGGCAGGGCATCTACAACCTGCCCGATCTGCCCACCGATGGCGCGCAGTGGGATGTGCTCTATGCCGATGGCGACGAGTTCATGGTCGGCGCGGTGCCGGTGAAGGTGATCTTCAGCCCCGGTCACACGCTGGCCTCTATCACCTATGTGGCCGGAGACGCGGCCTTCGTGCACGACACCTTCATGATGCCCGACAGCGGCACCTCGCGCGCAGACTTCCCCGGCGGCAGTTCTGCGCAGCTTTACGAGAGCCTGATGCGGATCCTCGCGCTTCCTGACGAGACGCGGCTTTACGTCGGGCATGACTATGCGCCCGAGGGACGCGAGGCGCAGTGCTGCGCCACGGTGGCCGAGCACAAGGCCAAGAATATCCACCTCAAGGACGCCCCGTCGGAACAGGACTACCGCGCCGTGCGTGACAAGCGCGACGGCACGCTGCCGCTGCCCAAGCTGATGCTGGCGGCGCTGCAGGTGAATATCCGTGGCGGGCGTCTGCCCGACCCCGAGGACAACGGCCGCAGCTACCTGAAAATCCCGCTCAATCACTTCGATCCGCGCTGAGGTCTGTGCTGAAAAGCGGTCGGTCAAAAAACGGGGTGCCGGGGCGTGTGCCCCGGTCCCCGAATGGGTCATGACCTGCTAGGGACGTCAGGCCCTGACCGCAACCTTGCCCGCCATCGCGGCAAATTCCGCAAGGCAGGTCTCGATGCCGATGACATCGGCATATTTCGCGTTCATGTCGAAGAGATTGGCCTCATGCGGCCCCTCGTGCCGGTCGCCGCAGGCCTCGCGCACCACCAGCGTGCGGAAACCGTGGCTCATGGCGTCGACGCAAGAGGCGCGCACGCAGCCCGAAGTGGTCAGCCCGGTGAGGATCACGCTGTCGCAGCCCATGGCATGCAGGGTCGAGGCCAGCGAGGTGCCGAAGAACGCCGAAGGGTATTGTTTCGGCACCACCAATTCGTCGTCCTCGGGGGTCAGCCCGGCGGCGAATTCGGCGGTGGCGCGGCCCGGCAGAAAGGCTTCCAGCGGCGCGGCCTTTTCGAAGAACCGCCCGCCGTCGACACCGCTGGGGTGCAGCGCCATGCGTGTCAGCACCACCGGCACACCCACCTTCCGAGCCGCCGAGCGCAATGCCAGCGCCGCGTCCAGCGCGCTGACCGCACCGGGTCCGGCGAAAAGCGGGCAGCCCTCGTCGTAATAGGCGTGGGCGAAGTCGATCAGCACCAGCGCCGGCCGCGCGCCGAAGCCCACCTGCCGGTCATAGACGCCCGCGTAGTTCTCCGCCGCACCGCTCATGCTCAGGCCACCTCGGTCTTGACCAGATGCTCGAACTTGCCGTCGTGGTAGAGCAGCGGATCGGAGGCGCTTTCCCAGTCGGTGACCGCGACAACTTCGCCGATGAAGATCGTGTGGGTGCCGAAACTGCTTTTCTGGGCCGGGCGACAGTCGAAGCTGACCTGCGCGCCGCGCAGCGCCGGGGCGCCGGTTTCCAGCTCGGTCCAGTCGCCCATCTCGAAGCGGGTCTCGCGGTCTTTCGGCGTGGCGAAGCGCGTGGCGATGTCCTGCTGGTCGCGCGAGAGGATGTTGACGCAGAACGCGCCCGCCTCGCTCAGGTGTTCATGGATCGAGGCGGTGGCGTTGACGCAAATCAGTAGGCTCGGCGGCTCGGCGCTGAGCGAGGTGACGGCGGTGGCGATCAGCCCGTGCCGGGCACCGCCGCTTTCGCAGGTGATCAGCGAGACACCGGCCGCGAGCCGACGCATGCCGTTCTTGAAATCATTGGGGTCCATCAGTTGTCCTTTCCTTCCATCACGGCGGGCCGGGAGAGAGCCATCGCCGGCGCGATCTGCGCGGCCAGCCGGATCAGCCGGCTGTCCTGCGCGCGCGCTGTCACCAGTTGTACACCCAGCGGCAGCGGATCCGCGCTTACCGGAACATGAATGCAGGGCAGTTGCATCGCCGTCCAGAGGGCATTGAACTTCGGGTTGCCCGGTGCCCGCCCCGGTGGCGCGAAACCGGGCGCCGAAGGCGCAATCACCGCATCATAGGGCGCGGCAAGGTTTTCAAAAGCGCGGCGGTGGTCTGCGAGGCGATCATAGGCCTCGAACATCTGCCGCGCGGTATGGCCTTCGCGGCGCTCGGCACGGGCGATGAAATCGTCGTGAACAAGGGGGCCGCGTGCGCTCAGATTGCGGAACGCAGCGGCGCCTTCGCTCAGCAGCACGCAGCGGTGCAGCGCGTCGAGGTCGCCCATCGCATCGGGCAGATCGAGCCATTCGGTATCGGCCACCGGCGCCAGCCGCTCCGGCAGCGCTTCCAGCAGGGCCAGCATCTCGGGCGCCAGGTCCTTGGCGTAGGGCGTGCGGCACAGCGCCAGCTTCGGGCGGGCAGGGGGCGCCGCGCCGGGGGCAAATCCATAAATGTCGCCCAGCAGCGCAAGGTCGGTGTAGGACCGCGCGTAGAGCCCCACCGTGTCGAGGCTGGCGGCGTAGAGCTTTACCCCCTCGGCCGAGATCAGCCCCCAGCTTGGCTTCATCGCCGGCACGCCGCAAAACGCGGCGGGGCGGATGGTCGAACCGCCGGTCTGGGTGCCAAGCGCCAGAGGCACGTGGAAATCGGCCACGGCGGCGGCGGAGCCCGCCGAGAAGCCGCCGGCGGTGCGCGACGGGTCGGCGGGGCAGCCGGTCACCGCGTTGCGCCCGGCGGCGGCAAACTCGGTGGTGTCGGTCTTGCCGAGGATGATCGCCCCGGCCGCGCGCAGCATCTCGACGCAGGGCGCATCATCACCCGGGCGGCGGGTGCTATAGAGCGGCGAGTTGTGGGTGGTCGGCAGCCCCTCGGTGTCGATCACATCCTTGATGCCCACCGGGATTCCGGCCAGCGGGCGCGGGTCCGAGGCGGCGATGGCGCTGGCCTCGGCCTCGGCGCGCGGGTTGAGGCTCAGCCACGCGCGGACCTCGCCATCGCGTGCGGCGATGCGCTCAAGGCAGGCACGCGTCAGGTCGCGCGGCGTCAGACGGCCATCGCGCATCAGCGCGCGGGCAGAGGTGGCATCAAGCCGACAAAGGTCAGTCATCTAAGGGTCCGTTCGGTCTGCGGCCGCCCCGAGGGGAGCGAAGGGGCGGCCGCGCCAGTCAGCTGAATGAGGCCCGCAGGCTCAGGCGGCCTTGAGCTTGTGGCTGCGCGACTGCATCAGCGGCTGGATCTTCTGGCCGAAGGTGTCGATGCCCTCGAGGAAGTCGTCGAAGGTCATCATGATGCCCTTCACGCCTTCCACTTCGGCGGCCTCGTCGAGCATCTTGGCGACGGTGGCGTAAGAGCCGACCAGCGTGCCCATGTTGAAGTTCACCGCGCCCTCGGGGACCGACATATGCTTGGCGGTCGAGGTGCCGTCGCGGCCTTCGTCGACGTTGGACTGGTCGATCAGCCATTTCAGCGCGTCCATGTCGGCCTCGTCGTGGTACTTTTTCCACTTGGCCATGGCCGCCTCGTCGGTCTCGTCGGCGATGACCATGAATAGCACATAGGCGCCGACGTCACGGCCCGATTCCTTGCTGGCCTCGACAAGCGCCTGCGAATGCTCGGCAAACGAGGTCGGCTTGTTGATGCCGGTGCCGAGGATGAAGTTGTAGTCGGCGTATTCCGAGGCGAACTTCATGCCGCGCGGGCTCATGCCGGCGGCGACGATTTCCACGTCGCCTTCCGGCGGTGGCGACAGCTTGCAGTCGTCCATGGTGAAGTGCTCGCCCTTGAGGTCCGAGCTGCCCGTGCCCCAGAGGTCCTTCATCACCTGCACGTATTCGGTCGCGTAATCGTAGCGATAGCCGAACCACTCGTTGCCCGGCCACAGGCCCATCTGGCTGTATTCGCCCTCGGCCCAGCCGGTGACGATGTTGACGCCGAAGCGGCCCGGCGCGATCGAACTGATGGTCGAAGCCATACGCGCAACGATCGCCGGCGGCAGCGTCAGGATGGCGGTGGAGGCGAAGAGCTTGATTTCCGAGGTGACGGCGGCAAGGCCAGCCATCAGGGTGAAGCTTTCCAGCGCGTGATCCCAGAACTCGGTCTCACCGCCAAAGCCGCGCAGCTTGACCATCGATAGGGCAAACTCCAGCCCGTAGCCCTCGGCCTTCTGCACCACCTGCTTGTTGAGGTCGAAGCTCGCCATGTACTGCGGCGAGCCCTTGGAGATCAGCCAGCCGTTGTTGGCGATCGGAATGAAGACACCCATGTCCATGTGAATTCTCCTGCTGGACGTATCGTTTTTTGTATGTCCGAACTTAGTGGCGAGCAGGTGGGGGCGGTCCAGAAGGACTACGTAAGAAAGTCCGGACTTTTACGGAAAGTCCGGACGGCTGGTGATTTTCTGAGCAAATGGTGCGTGCGCTGGCAATCGCTTAAGCGTTGTGCGTGCCGCGCCGGCGTCTATTCAGCCGAGAGATTCGTCCGATAGGCGAAGGAATCTGCCGGCGAGGTCTGGATCGCATACTCCAGCAAGCGCCCACCCGAGGCGAGATAGCGGCGCGTGATGCGCAGGCCGATGGTGCCCTCGTGGCGGTTGAGCGCGTCGCAGACTTCGGGCGCGATCTGCACGGCGCGGATCTCTTGTTGAATCTCTTCGATCCGCTCCCCGGTGCGCTGCTCGACCAGTTGGAACAGCGACGAGCGCAACACGTCCATATCGGCGACCACGTCCTGCGCGATCGGGTCAAGATAGACCTCGTTCCAGCAAAACGGCGTCGGTTCGCCGATGAAATGCCGCGGGCCTGCCATGTAGATCAGCCGTTTGCCGGGGCGGCAGCCGATCTCCGCGGCGGTCTTGCCGCGCACCTCTCGGCGTTCCCTGCGGTTGATGAAGAATTCGCTCTGGTTGGCGAAATCGAAGAGGTCATCGCGCGAATCGTTGCGGAACCGGTCGCGCCAGTCGGGTTTCGACGCCTCGACCCGCGTGCCGACGCCCTTGCGCGCCGCCAGCATGCCGCGCTTGCGCAGCTGCGCGATGGCCTGGCGGATGGTGTGGCGGCTGACGCCAAGCTGTGTGGCCAGTTCCGCCTCGGGAGGCAGCAGGCTGCCCACCGCGCGTTCGCCGGACACGATCTGCCGCTCAAGCCTGTGCGCGACCTGCAGATAGAGGGGGGTAGACGTGCCGCTCCCCTCCGGATCGCCGCCGGGCCGTTCGTCGCTTTCCAGATCGCTCATGCTGCCTTGCTCCCCTCCCGCGGATCAAAATCTTGTCAATAAGTACGGACTTATTTACTAGTGGTGCGCAGTTTCCGCCCTCTGGCGCCCCATCAAGTCCGGACTTTACGCGAATGAGCGACAGCTTGTCGACCCAAGGCGCGCCTGCCGCGCCAACCCTTTGGATCAAGCCTCTGACGGTGATGACGCTGGTGCAGATCGCCGCCACCTGCAGCATCCTCGCGCTGACTGCGCTGGCCCCGGAAGTGGCCGAAAGCCTTGGCATCGGTGCGCATTGGATCGGCTATCAAATCAGCCTGATCTACTTCTCGGGCATGTTCGCCTCCGGTTTGGCCGGTGCGGTTGTCGAGACGCTGCGCGCCGAGCGGGTGATCCGTCTTGAACTGGCGCTCTTCGTTCTGGGGCTGCTGATGCTGGCCACAGGGATGCCGCTGCTGATGGTCGCGGCCTCGCTGCTCTTTGGCATCGGCTACGGGCTCAACAACCCGGCCTCCTCGGTGATCCTGCACCGCTTCACCCCGCGCCGCAGCCAGAGCCTCGTGTTCTCGATCAAGCAAAGCGGCGTGCCGCTGGGCGCGGTGGTGGCCAATGTGCTGCTGCCGGCGATCGCGGTGGCGCTGGGGGTGGGCTGGCGCATGGCGCTGGTGCTCGCGGCTCTGCCGCCAGCGTTGCTGTTGCTGTGGTCGGTGCTGACCGACCGGCCCGAACCGGTGCAGCGGGGCGCGGCCTCCGAAGGCGTGTGGCGCCGTATGCTGCGCGAACAGAAAGCGATCCATGCGAACCCGCGTCTGCAGACCTTGGCGTTCCTCGGCTGCCTCTATTCGGCGCTGCAACTGATCGCCACGGCCTTCATCGTGGTCATGCTGGTCGAGCACGGCTGGACGCTGGTGGCGGCGGGCAGCGTTGCGGCGGCCTCGCAGCTGATGGGGGCGATCGGGCGGGTGGCATGGGGCGTCGCGGCGGACCGGCTCGGCGGCTTCAGGACGCTGGCGCTGATTGGTCTGATCGCTGGCGGTATCCTGTTCTCGCTCAACTGGGTCGAGGCTTTTCCGGCGCCGCTGCAGGTGGGGCTGCTGGCCAGTCTCGGCGGCGTCGCCTCGGGCTGGAACGGCGTGTTCCTCGCCGCCGCCGCGCGCACCGCGCCGCAGGGCAAGGTCGGAGCCAACACCGGCGCGCTGCTGGTCTACACCTTCATCGGCGTCATCATCGGCCCGTCGTGTTTTGCCTTCATCTACGGGCTGGTGGGCGACTACGGGCTGGGCTTCACGCTGTTCTCGTCGGTCGGGTTTCTCGGAGCTCTGCTGGCGTGGCGGCAGGTGCGGGCGCAAGCGCGCACCGTATGAGTCCGCATCGGCGGGGGCCATCGGCGCGTGGTGAAAAATCAGGCTACGCGGCGCGAAGCGCGCAGTTATAGCGCCCGACAGCGGGAAGGCGCGTTGACATGATCCCCGCATTAGTCCGGACAATGTATGCAGGCTGCGGCCCGTTTTGGCGGCCGCATCATCCTGCGCGCCGAGCGCATTGGCCAGACACGAGACGAGACATGCGCAGCACCACTCCGCCCCGGCGGCCCGACCGCCGCACCGCCGTCCCCGCGGGGACGCGCCGGGGTACATGTGCGGTGTCGCGCCATCGCTCCTTCGCCCGCGTCCCCGCGGGGACGGACCGAATGAGAGGCCGGAACACAGTCTGGGACACGGGCCGGAACACAGGTCGCGAGTCCGGCGAGCGACTAAATTCTCAGCATCGTCGCGGCGCATCTGCCCGCGCCGTTGGCAGTTCCCACGCCACGCTGGAGATTTCCGGTATCTCTCTGGCCTTCGCCTCTGCCCGCCCTCAGCACACCCGCAAGAGCAGCCGCACCCTGACGGCTGGGAAAGGACCACTGACATGGAACAGGAGCTGACCGCCCTGCTGGGCCGCCCGCCCTCGGAAGACGAGCTTGCCATCGCCCACGACCAGCGCGCCCGGGTCGAAAGCGGCATCTTTGCCAACCCGCTGCTGGACCCGCCGGGCAACGGCACGCTGCGCCCTGTGGGGCGGTGCGGCACGCTGGCGGCAACCGATCCTTTTGCGGAGGGCGGGGCATGACGCTGGTAACAATCTCCGAGCTTCTGAGCCGCCTCGAACGCGGCGAGACCACCTCGGTCGCGCTGCTCGAGGACCTGCAGGCACGGATCTCCGCGCAGGGCACGCTCTCGCCGTTCCAGCGCCTCGAATGGGAACGCGCCTATCAGCAGGCCCGCGCGGCCGACCGGGCCCGCCGCGAAGGCACCCCGCTTGGCCCGCTGCAGGGGGTGCCGATGGCGCACAAGGATATGTTCGACCGCGCCGGCTCGACCGTCGGCTGCGGTGGCCACCCCTCGGCGCGCAAGACCGCGCAGGGCACGGCGGCGGTGCTCGACCGGCTCGACGCCGCGGGGGCGGTGGATTTCGGGCGTCTGCAGATGTCTGAGTTCGCCATGGGCCCCACCGGGCAGAACCATCATCATGGCATGCCGCAGAACCCGGCTGTGCCCGGCGGTGTGCCGGGCGGCTCGTCCAGCGGCTCGGGCGTTGCGGTGGGCATGGGGCTGGTGCCGGCGGCGCTCGGCTCCGACACCGGTGGCTCGATCCGTGTGCCAGCCGCCTGCAACGGTGTTGTCGGCTTCAAGCCCGGCCTCGGCGTGGTGCCGCTGACCGGCGCCATGCCGCTGAGCTGGACGCAGGATACCGTGGGTCCGCTCGCCGCCAGCGTCGACTGTGCCCGGCGCGTGCTGTCGGTGGTCTCGGGCGGGCGCACACGCGCCACCGCCCAAACCCCCGGCAGCCTGCGCATCGGCTTCGATCGCGGCAGCTTCGTCGCAGGCATCTCTGACCGGATGCGCGCCGCGATGGCCGAGCTGCGCGCCGCGCTGTCGGCGCAGGGGCATGACACCGTGTCGCTCGACATGGGGTTCTTTTCCGACCTGACCGAGCCTGCCAACGTCATCGCCATCGCCGAGGCGGCCACCGTGCACGCCGACCGGCTACGCGACGTGCCTCAAACCTATGGCACACAGGTGCGCGCGCGTCTGGCGCAGGCGGCGGGCATCCCGGCGCAGGCCTACCTGCGCGCCCGGCAGATCCGCGAAATTGCCATGGCCCGCACCGAGGCCGAGATCTTCGGCGCCGCCGATCTGATCGTGCTGCCCGGGCTCGCCGATGTGGCGCCGCAGGCCGAGGCATTGGTGCACGCGCAGGGCGCCGAGATCGCGCGAATGATCTCGGGCATGACCGGCTTTACCCGCCCGGGCTCGATCCTCGGTCTGCCGGTGCTGTCGCTGCCCGTGGCATGGACCGACGACGGCCCGCTCTGCGTGCAGATCATGGGGCCGCGCGGCTCCGAGGATCTGATCGCCGACCTTGCTGAAACCTTCGAGGTCGCCCGCCCGCCGATGGCCGGCGCGGTGGCCGAACCCGCATGACCGCTGGAAAGGCATAAACTGATGAAAGATATCGCACTCCCCGGCGCGCTCGACGCCGCAGCCCTCGACACGCTGTTTCTCGAAGCGCGTTCGCAGAACGCGTGGCAGGACAGGGACATCCCCGAGGACATTCTCGAGACGCTTTACGACCTGACCAAGATGGGCCCGACCTCGGCGAACTGCTCGCCGGCGCGCTTTGTCTTCGTGCGCAGCAAGGAGGCCAAGGAAAAGCTCTCGCCCACGCTGTCCAGCGGCAACCGCGACAAGACCATGACCGCCCCGGTGACGGTGATCGTCTGCCACGACATGGAGTTCTATGAGAAACTCGGCGAGCTTTTCCCGCACGCCGACGCCAAGCCGTGGTTCACCGGCTCCGAGCAAATGATCAACGACACCGCCTTCCGCAATTCCTCGCTGCAGGGCGCTTACCTGATGCTGGCGGCGCGGGCGCTGGGGCTCGATTGCGGCCCGATGTCCGGCTTCGATCCGGCGGCGGTCGAGGAAGCGTTCCTTGCCGGCACCACGTGGAAGGTCAACTTCATGATCAACCTCGGCTATGGCGAGCCGTCGAAGGTCTTCGACCGTCTGCCGCGCCTCAAGATGGAAGACGCCTGCAAGATCGTCTGAGCCGCAGGCTCACTTTGGCCCGCGCGGCGTTGCGCGGGCCAAAGCCGCCACTCTTCTTCTCTTCAAAAATACGCCGGGGTGAATTGGCCGCAGGCCAAGAGGGGCAGCGCCCCTTCCTTCCGCGCGCGGCCAAAGGCGCCGCCTTCGCGCCGCGCGCACCGGCCAACCCCCTTTCCCCTCCCGCCTCATTCCGCTAAGGACCGGACCCAAGCGAAACCAAGCCGGGCCGAGAGATGAAATTCACGCTTTCCTGGTTGAAAGACCACCTCGACACCTCCGCCACGGTGGAGGAAATCACCGAGGCACTGACCGATCTGGGACTGGAAGTCGAAGGGGTCGAGAACCCTGCCGATCGCCTGTCGGCCTTTACCATCGGCAAGGTGCTCAAGGCCGAGAAACACCCCGACGCCGACAAGCTGCGCGTCTGCACGGTGATGACCGACGAGGGCGAGAGCCAGATCATCTGCGGCGCGCCCAACGCGCGCGAGGGGATCACCGTCGTCGTGGCCAAGCCCGGCACCTATGTGCCCGGCATCGACACCACCATCCAGGTTGGCAAGATCCGCGGCATCGAGAGCTTCGGCATGATGTGCTCCGAGCGCGAGATGGAACTGTCGGAAGAGCATGACGGCATCATCGAGCTGCCCTCGGGCGAGGTCGGCGAGAAATTCACCGACTGGCTCGCGGCCAATGATCCGGCCAAGGTCGATCCGGTGATCGAGATCGCCATCACCCCCAACCGCCCCGACGCGCTTGGCGTGCACGGCATCGCCCGCGATCTCGCGGCGCGCGGCCTTGGCACGCTGAAGGCGCTGCCGGAGCATAAGGTCGCGGGCAGCTTCGCCTCGCCGATCAACGTCACCATCGACGAAGACACGCTGGACGATTGCCCGGTGTTCTACGGCCGTGTCATTCGCGGCGTGAAGAACGGCCCGTCGCCGCAGTGGTTGCAGGACCGGCTGAAGGCCATCGGCCTGCGCCCGATCAGCTTCCTTGTCGATGTGACCAACTTCTTCACCTTCGACCGCAACCGCCCGCTGCACGTCTTCGACGCGGGCAAGGTGTCGGGCGATTTGCGCGTGCATCGCGCCAAGGGCGGTGAGACGCTGGAGGCGCTGGACGAGCGGACCTACACGCTCGAGCCGGGCATGGTTGTGATCTCGGCAGGGGACACGGTCGAGAGCCTCGGCGGCGTCATGGGCGGCGAGCCCACGGGCGTCAGCGAAGAGACCGTGGATGTCTTCCTCGAGGCGGCCTATTTCGAGACCGTCCGCACCGCTTACACGGGCCGCGCGCTGAAGATCAATTCCGACGCCCGCTACCGCTTTGAGCGCGGCATTGACCCGGCCTCGGCGGCCCCGGGGATCGAGGCGGCCACCGCGATGATCCTCGAGATCGCCGGCGGTGAGGCCTCCGAGGTGATCGTCGCGGGCGCCACGCCCGACGTCAGCCGCGCCTACAAGCTCGACACCGACCGGGTGATCAGCCTTGTCGGCATGGAGATCCCGGCAGACGAGCAGCGCGCGACGCTGACCGCGCTTGGCTTCACCTTTGACGGCGATATGGCGAACGTGCCGAGCTGGCGTCCCGACGTGATGGGCGAGGCCGATCTGGTGGAAGAGGTGGCCCGGGTCGCCTCGCTGACCAAGCTGCAGGGCCAGCCGATGCGCCGGACGCAGCCGGGTGTTCCGAAGCCGATCCTGTCGCCGATGCAGAAGCGCGAGCAGGTCGCCCGCCGCACCACCGCAGAGCTCGGCTACAACGAGTGCGTGACCTATAGCTTCATCGATCAGGCGGCGGCAGAGATGTTCGGCGGCGGCACCGATGCGACGAAGCTGGCCAACCCGATCAGTTCGGAAATGAGCCACATGCGGCCGTCGCTGCTGCCGGGGCTGCTGCAGGCGGCGGCGCGCAATCAGGCGCGCGGCTTTGCCGACATGGCGCTGTTCGAATGCGGCCCGGCCTTCGCTGGTGGCGAGCCGGGCGAGCAGGCGACGCAGGTGTCGGGCATCCTCGTCGGGCGTACCGGCCCCAAGGATGTGCACGGTGCCTCGCGCCCGGTTGATGTCTTTGATGCCAAGGCCGATGCCGAGGCGCTTCTGTCGGCCATGGGCGCGCCTGCCAAGATGCAGATCCTGCGCGGCGCCGAGGAATGGTGGCATCCGGGCCGTCACGGCAAGTTCTGCCTCGGCCCGAAGAAGGTGCTGGGCGTCTTTGGCGAGTTGCACCCCAAGGTGCTGCAGGCGCTGGATGTGAAGGGGCCCGTGGTGGCCTTCACCCTCTACCCGCAGGACATCCCGCTGCCGCGCAACACCGGGGCCGCGCGCCCGGCGCTGAAGCTCAACGACCTGCAGGCGGTCGAGCGCGACTTCGCCTTCGTGGTGGACGCGGGCGTCGCGGCGCTCGATCTGGTGAACGCCGCGGCTGGTGCCGACAAGGCGCTGATCGAGGACGTGCGGGTGTTCGACGAGTTCATCGGCGGCAGCCTCGGTGAGGGCAAGAAGTCGCTCGCCGTCACTGTGCGTCTGCAGCCCAGCGACAAGACGCTGAAGGAAAAGGACATCGAGGAAGTGGCGGCCAAGATCGTCGCCAAGGTCGAGAAGGCCACCGGCGGCACGCTGCGCGGCTGACCTCGATCCCGAGACTGACAAAGGCCCCGGCGGAGCGATCCGCCGGGGCCTTTGCATACGGGGCCTTTGCACACGCGGCCTTGTGAGGCTTCGCCCGCGCTCAATCGGGCGGGCCGGCGCTCTGAGATCGGTGCGGCCCGGGAGCGTGCCTGCCTGATCGCGGCGCTGACTTGGGCTCAGCCCTCGGCGGTGAACTCGTCGTAGGCGGCCAGCGCCTTGGCGGCGTACATCAGGCCAGGACCGCCGCCCATCTGGATCGCCATGCCGCAGACATCGGCGATCTCTTCGCGGGTCGCGCCGAGGCGGACCAATGCGTTGACGTGGCTCAGAATGCAAGAATCACAGCGGATCGCGATGCCGATGCCAAGCGCCACGTATTCCTTTTGCTTGTGGTCCAGCGCGGCCTCGGCGGAGGCGGCTTTCTCCATCTCGACGAAGCCGGCGAACGTATCGGGGATGGCCTTGCGCAGCTCACGCAGTTCGCGGCGCTTGTCGGCGAGTTGTTCCTTGTAGGACATATCAACCTCCTGGAATGTGTCCGCCTCTCCAGACCACGGTGGCGGCGGCGCGACCTTGATGCAGATCAGACAAGGGGAGGTTAGCCGGATTGCGCGATGCGCAGGGCAAAAAGGCCCCGCTGGGCGGGGCCTTGCCGGTGGAGGCCATAGAGAGGGCTTAGCCGCGCGGTCACCTGCGCCGGAGAGACCGCGACATTCTCAGCCGAGCAGGCGGCGCGCGATCACCTGCGCCTGAATCTCGGCGGCACCTTCGAAGATGTTGAGGATGCGGGCATCGCACAGGATGCGGCTGATGCTGTATTCCAGCGCGAAACCATTGCCGCCGTGGATCTGCAGCGCGTTGTCGGCATTGGCCCAGGCGACGCGCGCGCCCAAGAGCTTGGCCATGCCCGCCTCGAGATCGCAGCGGATGCCCTCGTCCTTCTCGCGCGCCGAGAAATAGGTCAGCTGGCGCGCAATCATGATCTCCACCGCCATCATCGCCAGCTTGCCCGAGACGCGCGGGAAGGCGATCAGCGACTTGCCGAATTGCTTGCGCTCTTCGGCGTAGCGCATGCCGACGTCGAGCGCCGATTGCGCCACGCCGATGGCGCGGGCCGCGGTCTGGATGCGGGCACTTTCGAAGGTCTCCATCAGCTGCTTGAAACCCTTGCCTTCTTCGCCGCCCAGCAGGTTCTCGCCCTTCACCTTGAAGCCGTCGAAGCCCAACTCGAATTCCTTCATGCCGCGATAGCCCAGCACCTCGATCTCGCCGCCGGTCATGCCGGGGGTGGGGAAGGGGGTTTCATCGTCGCCCGGCTGCTTCTCGGCGAGGAACATCGACAGGCCCTTGTAGTTGTCGGTGCCGGGGTCGGTGCGGGCCAGCAGGGTCATCACATGGGCGCGGGCGGCGTGGGTGATCCATGTCTTGTTGCCGGTGATCGTGTAATCGCCGCTGTCGTCTTTCACCGCGCGGGTGCGCAGCGAGCCGAGGTCCGAGCCGGTGTTGGGCTCGGTGAAGACGGCGGTGGGCAGCGTCTCGCCGCTGGCGATACGGGGCAGCCATTTGGCCTTTTGTTCTTCGGTGCCACCGGCGATGATCAGTTCGGCGGCGATCTCGGAGCGGGTGCCGAGGGAACCGACGCCGATATAGCCGCGCGAAAGCTCCTCGGAGACCACGCACATCGACGCTTTGGACAGGCCGAAGCCGCCGTATTCCTCGGGGATGGTGAGGCCGAAGACGCCCATCTCGGCCAGCTCCTCGATCACCTCCATGGGAATGTAGTCGTCCTTGAGGTGCCAGTCGTGCGCGTGCGGTTCGACCTTTTCCACCGCGTAGCGGCGGAATTGCTCGCGGATCATCTCCAGCTCGTCGTCGAGGCCGGTGCGACCGACTGTGATCTCGGCAGCGCGCTCTTGCATCAGCGCGACGAGGCGGCTGCGGGCGGCCTGCGTGTTGCCTTGCGCGGCGAGCGTTCCGGCGGCGCCGGTTGTCAGCGGCGCGGCGGCAGTGGCGGGCAGGCCAAGGTCGGTGAGGCGCACCATCTCGCCCTGATTCATCTGGATGCCGCCGGCGATCTGGCTGAGGTATTCGCCGAAGGCGATCTGCAGCAGCAGCTGTTCGACCTCGCCAAAGGTGCCCTCGGCGGCCATCCGTTCGGCCCAGCCGTGCATCTGGCGCAGCGACTCGGCGTAGGTGGCGAGCCACGCGAGACCATGGGCGGCGAATTGGTTGGCCTCGATCAGGCGGCCGGAGACACGGCCATCTTCTTGGGTCACGGCGCGCAGGGTCTCGCGCGCCTGTTCGAAGATCTGCTCCACCGGGGCGAGCGCGGCGCCGGTCAGCCCCAGAAGATCGTCCAGCATCGTGCCCTCTTCCAGCGTGCCACCCTGTCCATCATGCGCCATGAATCATCTCCTCCTGCTGCCAATGAGGGGATAGCGATTTTGCAGTCGCAGCGCAACAAAAATGCTTTGAGAGATCATTTGGGGATTTAATGTTACCCTGAGAAACGGGGCTGTTGCGGCGATGCGCCCGTGATATGAGCCACTTATGGATGCGCTCTTCTCTCTCGTTTCGCCGCAGACCCTTGCCCTGGCCTTCGCTGTCGCAGCACTCGCCGGGGTGGTGAAGGGTATGGTCGGCTTCGCCATGCCGATGATCATGATCTCGGGGCTGGGGTCGGTCGTGGGGCCTGAACTGGCTTTGGCCGGGCTGATACTGCCGACGCTGGCGACCAATGTGCTGCAGGCCTTCGGCGAAGGGCCGCGCGCGGCGTGGGACACGGTGAAGAGCTTCAAGGTCTTCCTGATCGTCGCCTTCGTGATGCTGGCGCTGTCGGCGCAGTTGGTGCGTGTGCTGCCCGCGTCTGTCCTGCTGGCGATGATCGGCGGTCCGGTGGCGGTGTTTTGCCTGATGCAGCTTGCCGGCTGCCGCCCCAACCTGCGCAACGGAAAGACGCCGCGGATCGAGGCCACCGTTGGCGCGGTGGCCGGATTCATCGGCGGCATGTCCGGGGTCTGGGGGCCGCCTTTCGTGGCTTATCTGACGGCGATTGGTACCGAAAAGCGCGATCAGATCCGGGTGCAAGGTGTGGCTTACGGGCTGGGCGCCGTGTCGCTGACGGCGGCGCACACGCTGTCGGGGGTGTTCAACGCGCAGACCGCGCCGTTCTCGGCGGTGCTGCTGGTGCCGGCCATGGCGGGCATGTGGCTGGGACGCCGCGTGCACGACCGTATCGATCAGGCGATGTTCCGGCGGATCACGCTGATCGTCCTGCTGGTGGCGGCGCTGAACCTGCTGCGGCGGGCGTTCTTCGGCTGAGAGGCGGTGAGGGGCGGCGCCCCTCTGCCCTGCGGGCATTCAGCCCGACATATATTTTTGCGTATTTTTAAAGAGAAGAAGACCCCGGCTCAGTCGAAGAAAAGCTCGGGGTAGCCGGTGCGCGGGTCGGTGGCGCGGCGGAAATGTACGGGGGCGAGCCCAACGATCACCTCGGCGGTGGTGCGCACGATTGAGCCGTCGAGCAGGTGCCCGCCAAGCATCTGGCCACGCGAGTCGGACACCGCGATATGCAGATGTGGGCCATCCTGAGAGAAGGTGCCCGACAGCGAAACGATCTCGAGCGTGACCGACAGGGTCATCGCGCTGTCCTGACCGGCCGGACGCAGGGCGACCACGGAGAGGCTGCCGACGCAAGCAACGACAAAGCCCGCGTGCTCGCGCTCAGCTTCGAAGGCCTGCTGCAGCGTGGCGCGCAGGTCATCGCCTGGCAGCAGGCGCAGCGCCAGAAAGCGCGTCGCGGCGGCGGGCCACAGGGTTTTGAGATCAGCGGTTTGCGGGGGTTCGGGACTCATGCGCTCAGAGTGCCACAGCGCAGGGCGATCTCCTACGGGGATCGTTTGATCTGTCGCGCTTCGGCGTCAGTTTGCTCGTTCCGCCAGCCATTCGGTCGCCGCGGCGACATCCGCCTGCGCCAGACCGTGTCCCATGGGCAGGGTGCGCGCGTCGAGGCTGGCGCAGGTGCTCTCCAGCCACGCATTGAGCGCAGGGGCGTATTGGCCATAGGGGTCGCTCTGCCCAGCGATGGTCAGCACCTCGTGGCCAGAGAGGTCGGGGGTGGGCGTGTCTTGCAGCACGAGCATGGGGCGCAGCAGAATGGCGCGGCGCAGCAGGTCGGGGTGCAGGGCCAGCAGCGCGGCGGCAAAATTGGCGCCGTTGGAATAGCCCAGCACTGTGAGGTGAGACGCGTCCAAGTCATTGGCGGCGAGGGTGCGTGGCAGGAAGGTGGCGAAGGCCTGCGCCTCGCTGCGGATCTGGTCCTGATCGAAACGGGCCATGTCGAGCCGGCGGAACCAGCGCGGCGCGCCTTCGTCGGTTGCGCGGCCGCGCACCCCCAGCAGAGTGGCGCGCGGCGCCAGCATCTGGCCGAGCGGCAGGAGATCGGTCTCATTGCCGCCGGTGCCGTGCAGCAGCAGAAGCGTGCTGCCATCGGGGGTGTCGGGGCGGTGCAGGACGTGGACGAAGTCGGTGGCGGTCATATGGGTCTTCCGCGATTGGGGAGGGCGCTGTGAGAGGATAGGCGGTGCGGGCGCCGCTGTCGCCCCGCGTGCCTGCGCGCCGCCGCGCGGGGCCTGTTCGGGACTGCAGAGCACAGGGGTGCGCGTGCGGGTGGTTTGCGGGGTGCCTGCGCGCCTGCAGGCTGCTAGGAGAGGGGGATAACAGCAGGAGGGCCGGTCTATCCGGCGTCGCAGAGGCATGTTCGATTTCTCACACCCGTTCTTTCGTCCGCTCTGGCGGCGCGTGGTGATCACCGCGATCTGCTTTGGCTGGGGCGTTCTGGAGATCGCCATCGGCGGGCCGGGTTGGGCAGTGGTCTTTCTCGGGCTCGGCGCGGTCTGCGCCTACAAGCTGCTGCTGGCCTACGAGCCTCCGGCAGACGGAAAATAGCCGGGCCGGGGCTGGCTTTGGGGTGCGGGTTTCGGCGCTCTATCGGGGCGGCGCGACGGAAGCCGGATTTCCCAAGATATCCGGTTGACCCTGCCCGCAGAACCTTCTAGAGAGCGCAACACAGTAGGGGTATAGCTCAGCTGGTAGAGCGACGGTCTCCAAAACCGTAGGTCGCGGGTTCGAACCCTGCTGCCCCTGCCACGCACCACCGCCACCGCGCGTCGTTGGTGCAAATCATTTCCAGATAGATCGATCTGACACGCAGTGAGGCGCCGCTGCTCTGCGTTTGCTGTGCGGCGTTTGCGCGGCACATTGGCCCGGGCGGGGCGGGTCTGGTTTTTGCCGTCGCAACCTCAGCGGGAAAAACATGTTTCTGTGTCGGCTGAAACTGTCTTAGGGTCAGGCAAGGACATTTTTCGATTAAGCCCGCCGATGATTTGATTGCCGAGATTTCGATGTGATTGTGCGCAGCACAGAGTCCCATGGGCCAGACAGCTTGCCTCTCCGCCGTGACACGCGCGTCGGCGCGTCTGTGTTTTGCAGGCCCAAGCCCCGGAAATCACGGAAGAGTTCGCGTAGCGTGGGGAACAGGATCGGGTCCTCGCGCGTTGCCTCCCGCGTGTCGTCACATTGGCGATACATCGATTCGCCATAAGGCGGGCGAACAGTGAAGGAACATGCCCGGATGCCGACCTATTCCGCAGGCACAGATGCCCGCACCCCGTACCGCAGCCTGTTCATCTCTGACCTGCACCTCGGAGCGCGCGCCTGCCGGGCAGAGCCGATCCTCGCGTTTCTGCGCGGCGTCGAGGCTGAGACCATCTACCTTGTCGGCGACATTTTCGACCTCTGGCACGGCGGGCGGCTGCACTGGACGGCGGCGCATGACGAGATCATGTCGGAACTGCGGGCGCGGGCGAAGGCCGGCACGCGGGTGGTGTATCTGCCGGGCAATCATGACGCCACGATGCGCGCGCCGGGGTCGGTGATCGAGGGCTGGGAGCTGCGCGAGGCGGTGATCCACCATTCGGTGGATGGACGGCGGTTTCTTGTTCTGCATGGCGACCAATGTGATCCGCGTATCCTGCGGTGGCACTTCATGACGCGGCTTGGCAGCCGGATCGACGCCTCGCTGCGCCAGCTCGACGCCTACCTGCGACGCCGCGCAGGGCTGACCGAATGGGAGCAGAGCTTTGTCGACCGGGTCTTTGGCTGGGCCAACGGGATGCTGGCCATGGGGGACGGGTTCGAGCGCAAACTCACCCGGCTGGCCGAGGCGGCGGGCGCACGGGGGGTGATCTGCGGCCATTCGCACAAGCCCGGCGTGCGGCTGCGCAGCGGCATCACCTACGCCAACTGCGGCGATTGGGTCGACAGTCTGACCGCGCTGGTCGAGGATTTCGACGGGCGGCTACGGCTGGTCAACTACGAGCGGGCCCCGATGCCTGCGGCGGCGGCGCGGCCTGTGCCGGTGCGGCCCGGCGAGGCGGCCAAGCCCGAGGGCGGCGCTTTGGCAGAAGGGGCGATGTGATGGGGATGGTTCTGCTGCTATTGATCTTGCTGCCGCTGGCGATCCACCTGCTCAGCATCGCGCTGGCGGGCTGGCGCTATGTCTCTCCGGCAGAGGACGCGGCGCCGGGGGCGCGGCCATTCCTGTCGCTGATCCGCCCGGTGTGCGGCGTGGATGCCTTCGACCGCGAGACGCTGGCCTCGTCCTTCGCGCAGGACTATCCGGCCTATGAGGTGATCTTTTGTGCTGCGCGCGAGGAAGACGCCGCCGTTCCGCTGGTGCGGCAACTGATCGCCGACAATCCGCAGGTGCCCGCGAAGCTGCTGATCGGGGATACCCGGCCGACCGGCAACCCAAAGCTCAACAACCTCGTCAAAGGTGTCGCCGCGGCGCGCAGCGACGGGCTGGTGATGACCGACAGCAATCTGCTGCTCGATCGCGATTACCTGTCCCGGCTCGTGGCCACATGGCGCGATGACACCGGGCTGGTCTCTGCGCCGCCGGCGGGCAGCCGACCGGGGAATTTCTGGGGCGCGGTGGAGTGCGCTTTTCTCAACAGCTCGCAAGGCCGCTGGCAACTGGCGGCGGACAGCCTTGGTCTGGGCTTCGCGCAGGGCAAGACACTGTTCTGGAAGCGGCAGGTGCTGGAGGCGGGCGGCGGGCTCGAGGCGCTGGGGCGCAACCTTGCTGAAGACGTGGCCTCGACCAAGCTGGTGCGGGCGCAGGGGCTGAAGGTGCGACTGGCGCGGCGGCTTTTCTCGCAGCCCATCGGCAGCCGGGCGGCGCGCACGGTCTGGGACCGGCAACTGCGCTGGTCGCGGGTGCGGCGCGATGGCTTCCCGGGGGTGTTCATTGGCGAGATCGCGCAGGGGCCGCTGCTGCCGCTGCTCGGGCTGGCCGGGTTGATGCTGATCGGAGCGGCGCCGCTGTGGGCGCTGCCGCTCCTTTTGATCGTGTGGTACGGTGCGGAATGGGCCCTGTGCAAACTGGCGGGCTGGCCTGCTGGCGGGCGGGATGTTGCGGCCATGGTGGTGCGCGACCTCTTGCTTCCGGCAATCTGGGTGGCCACATGGGCCGGGCGCGGGATATCCTGGCGCGGAACGGACATGGCGCCCGGCGGCACATCCTCCTCGGCTGCGGGGCCTGCGGAGTAAGACCTTGATCGGACTGGAAACGGTAACCGCCCTCATCGCCAAGGAGGGGCTGGCGATCCTCGCCCCCATCGCCATGCTCGAAGGGCCGATCGTCACGGTGATCGCCGCGTGGCTGGCCAGCCGCGGTCTGCTCGACATCTGGAGCGTGACGCTGGTGGTGATCGTCGCCGACGTGGTTGGCGACGTGCTCTACTACGGCATCGGGCGCTGGGGGCTGACCCGGCTGCCGCAGCGCTGGCTGATGAAGATGGGGCTGAACCGGGCGCGTCTGGCGGCGCTGGCGGGGCATTTCCACCACAAGGGCGGGCGCACGCTGGTGATCGGCAAGATCACCCATAGCGCCGGGGCGCCGATCCTCGTGGCCGCGGGCATGGCGGGCATGTCGCTGTGGCGCTTTTTCTGGGTGAACACGCTGGCGACCATTCCCAAGAGCCTGTTCTTCGTCGCACTCGGCTACACGCTGGGGTCGGCCTACAGCCAGATCGACAACTGGATCGCCCGCGCCTCGCTGGTGCTGCTGGGCGGGCTGGTTCTGTTCGCGGTGGGCTGGGGGCTGCGCCGTGGCTTGAAGGTGGGAGCGAAGAAATGACCGAGATCGCGCTGAGCTGCATCATCCCTGCCTACAATGAGGCCCCGCGCATCGGCGGCGTGCTGCAAGCGGTGCTGGACCATCCGCTGATCGGCGAGGTGGTGGTCGTGGACGACGGCTCGGCCGATGGCACCGCCGAGGCGGCCGAGACCGCCGGGCAGGGGCGTGACAAGTTGCGGGTGCTGCGCCAGCCGCGCAACGGCGGCAAGACGCGCGCTGTCGCCCGTGGCATCACCGAGGCGCGCGGGGAGCATGTGCTTTTGCTCGACAGTGACCTTCTGGGGCTTGGCCCGGAGCATCTCTCGGCGCTGGCTTCGCCGGTGCTTCAGGGTCAGGCGGGCGCCGCGATCAGCCTGCGCCGCAACGCGCCACTGCTGTGGCGGATGATCGGCATCGACTATATCTCGGGCGAGCGGGTGATGCCGCGTGCGGTTCTGGCCTCGCAGATAGCGGCGCTGGAGACGCTGCCGCGCTTCGGGCTGGAGGTGTTCATGAACCGGCTGTGGATCGAGGCGGGGCTGAGCGTCGCGGTGGTGCGCTGGCCCGAAGTGGAAAGCCCCTACAAGCACGACAAGCGCGGCGGCTGGATTGCCGGGGTGCGCGCCGACGCCGCGATGCTGGGCGATATCTTCCGCACCGTGCCGCCGACCGAGACGTTGCGGCAGGTGCTGGCGCTGCGCGCACGGCGGGTCTGAGACAGCTCTTGAACGTGCCGCCAAGGCGGCCCAAGACTGCGCCGATGATCGATGCCTTCCTGCTTCCCCTGCAGCGCCGCCTGCTGCATCCCGTCGCCCGTAAGCTGCACGCCGCGGGCGTGAAGGCTGATTGGATCACGCTGGCGGGCTTCGGCTTGGGGCTCGGGGGTGTGGCGGCAGCGGCGCTTGGCTCACCCGGGGTGGCGCTGGCGGGGCTGGCGGCCAACCGGCTGGCCGACGGGCTGGATGGAGAGGTCGCGCGGATGGCTGGGCCGAGCGATCGGGGGGCGTTTCTTGATATCGCGCTCGATTTCCTGTTTTACGCGCTGTTTCCGCTGGGCTTTGCTCTGGCGAACCCCGAGGCCAACGCGCTGGCAGCGGCCTTGGTGATCGCCAGCTTCATCGGCACGGGATCGTCTTTTCTTGCCTTCTCGCTGATCGCCGAACGGCGCGGCATGACGGCGGCGGAGTATCCTTCGAAGGGCATCTACTACTTAGGTGGGCTGACCGAAGGGGCAGAGACCATCCTGTTTCTGGCCGCCATCTGCGTCTGGCCCGGCGCCTTCGCGCCGCTGGCCTGTGTCTTCGCCGCGGCCTGCGCGATCACCACCGCGACGCGGATATTGGCGGGCTGGCGGCTGTTCCGCTGATCTGGCGGGTTTCTGCGCAGGGGGCATGATGGGGGGAACTGCAGCGGGCCTGTCAGGGTTAGGTCTGTGAGCCCCGGAGGGGCAATGGACCAGATCCCGGAGGAAGACATGTCCTTTGCAAACATCATTCGCCGCGCCGCCAAGAGTTATGCGTCTGGCGGACACCGCAGCAACCGCCCGATCCGCCGCCGCCCGGTGAAGCGCGGGCACAGCCAGAAGCTGCGGCTTGCCGAGCGGGCACTGCGCGAGGTCAATCGCCGCTTCTGAACGGTGGGCGACACCACGCGAGAGCAGATACGAAAAGGGGCGGTCCCGACCGGGCCGCCCCTTTCCTGTGCGGGGGAGGTCCCCCTGCGAAATCCGGTGCTCAGGCGAGCTGGATGTTCACGGCGCTTTCACGGCCGTCACGACCGGCCTGAAGGTCGTAGGTGACCTTCTGGTTGTCGGCGAGGCCGGTGAGGCCCGAACGCTCGACTGCGGAGATGTGCACGAACACGTCCTTGGAGCCGCCATCAGGTGCGATGAAGCCGTAGCCTTTGGTGGTGTTGAACCACTTCACGGTGCCAGTTGCCATGGGATAAACCCCTTTCCTGTCTTGTGCTGCCCACGGAACTGCGGCAGCCCGGCGTAGAAACGTCTGTATCGATAGACTGCGTGCCGGGTCGGAACTGGGTCGTCGAATAGAAGCCTAAGCGACCTCGAGGTTGGCATGAGAAAACCCTCATTTCAAGGGGATTCGCGGGCTTTGGAATGGGGGCAAGGGCGTGGCCGGGCACGACAATCGTGGCCAGCCCGTCGGTGCTTTGCGCCGCGCGGCGGCCTCCTTGGACCCGCTATCGCCGCGCACAGGCGGTGGGGCTTGCGGCCCGGCTGCCCTTGCGGCACCTCTAGGCGAAACAGGGAGACCGTCGATGCAGCAACTCTTGATCGGGATCGCCATGGGGCTTGGCGGCACCGTGGCCATGGACCTCTGGGCGCTGTGCCTGCACCTCGTGCTGGGCTACCCGCGCCCGGCGTGGGGCAACCCGGGCCGCTGGGTGGCGCATGTGGCGCGCGGCAAGGTGTTTCATGATGACATCACTGCCGCCGCGCCGGTGCCGGGCGAAGCCGCCATCGGCTGGACCTTCCACTATGCCGTCGGCGCCATCTACGGCGCGATCTTCGTGCTGCTCGCCGGGACGGACTGGTTGGCGGCCCCGACATGGGCGCCGCTTTGGGCCTTTGCGCTGGTCACAATCGCCGCAGGCTGGTTCCTGCTGCAGCCCGGTATGGGGCTGGGATGGGCCCTGTCGAAAACGCCCACCCCTTGGAAGGGGCGGGCGCTGGGTCTGATCGCCCATACCGTGTTCGGTCTGGGGATGTATGTGGTGGCGCTGGTCGCCACCTGAGCGTCAGATCATCGCCCAATCGGTAAAGCGGAACGCGGGTTCTGGCTCGGGTTCCGGTTGCTTCGGCGCCGACTGGCGGGATTTCTGTGCTGACTGCGTGCTCATTCTGAACTCTTGAGGTCTATGCGTGTGTTTGCGCGGAAGGCCGGGCGCTTCGCCGCATCTTCCGCGACGGGCCACGTAATGATCCATGCGCCGGAACGAAAGACCCCGCGCACGGATGTGTACGCGGGGTCATCTTCATTCTCTAAAATGCTGGGCGGACGGTCGCTCAGCGGGCGAATTTCTTGAACTTCACCCGCGTCGGTTCCAGCGCATCGGCACCGAGGCGGCGCTTCTTGTCTTCCTCGTAGTCCTCGAAGTTGCCCTCGAACCACTCCACATGCGCTTCGCCTTCGAAGGCGAGGATGTGCGTACAGATACGGTCGAGGAAGAAACGGTCGTGCGAGATCACCACGGCGCAGCCGGCGAAATCGACAAGCGCGTCTTCGAGGGCGCGGAGGGTTTCCACGTCCAGATCGTTGGTCGGTTCGTCGAGCAGCAGGACGTTGCCGCCCTCTTTCAGCAGGCGCGCCATGTGCACGCGGTTGCGTTCACCCCCCGAGAGCAGGCCAACCTTCTTCTGCTGGTCGCCGCCCTTGAAGTTGAACGCACCGCAATAGGCGCGGCTGTTGATCTGCGCGTCGCCCAGCTGGATGATTTCCGCACCGCCCGAGATCGCTTCCCAGACGTTGGCGTCGGGATCGAGATCGTCGCGCGACTGGTCGACATAGGACAGCTTGACCGTGTCGCCGTAGGTGACGGTGCCCTCGTCGGGCTGTTCCTGACCGGTGAGCATCTTGAACAGCGTCGATTTACCGGCGCCGTTCGGGCCGATCACGCCGACGATGCCGCCCGGCGGCAGCGAGAAGTCGAGGTTTTCGATCAGCAGCTTGTCGCCCATGGCCTTCTTCAGGCCCTCGACCTCGATTACCTTGCCACCAAGGCGCGGGCCGTTGGGGATGACGATCTGGGCGCGGCCGACGCGCTCGCGCTCGGACTGGCCTGCCATTTCTTCATAGGCGGCGATACGGGCCTTCGACTTGGCCTGACGCGCCTTGGCGCCCTGACGCATCCACTCAAGCTCGCGCTCGAGGGTCTTCTGCTTGGCCTTGTCTTCGCGCGCTTCCTGCGCGAGGCGCTTGGCTTTCTGTTCCAGCCAGCTGGAATAGTTGCCCTCGTAAGGGACGCCGCGACCGCGGTCGAGCTCGAGGATCCAGCCGGTGATGTCATCGAGGAAGTAACGGTCGTGCGTGACGCACAGGATTGTGCCCTTGTACTCGATGAGGTGGTTCTGCAGCCAGGCGATGGTCTCGGCGTCGAGGTGGTTGGTCGGTTCGTCGAGCAGCAGCATGTCGGGCGCTTCGAGCAGCAGCTTGCACAGCGCCACGCGGCGCTTCTCACCGCCCGAAAGCGTGGTCACATCCGCCTCGTCCGGCGGGCAGCGCAGCGCTTCCATGGCGACGTCGATCTGGCTGTCGAGATCCCACAGGTTCTGCGAATCGATCTCGTCCTGCAGCTGCGCCATTTCGTCGGCGGTCTCGTCGCTGTAGTTCATCGCCAGTTCGTTGAACCGGTCGAGCTTGGCCTTCTTTTCGGCCACGCCGAGCATGACGTTGCCGCGCACGTCGAGCGAGGCGTCGAGTTCGGGCTCCTGCGGCAGATAGCCGACCTTGGCACCCTCGGCGGCCCAAGCCTCGCCCGAGAAGTCCTTGTCGATGCCCGCCATGATGCGCAGCAGGGTCGATTTACCGGCGCCGTTGACGCCGACGACACCGATTTTAACGCCGGGCAGAAAGCTGAGACGGATGTTCTCGAAGCATTTCTTGCCGCCGGGATAGGTCTTGGAGACGCCGTCCATGTGGTAGACGTACTGATAGCTGGCCATCGGTTCCTCCGGTGAAAAAGCTTTGCGGGCGTGTATGGCACCGAGCGGGGGGAAAGCAAATGCCTTGTTTCCCGCGATCCGGCCCGCTCGGCGGGCTTTGGGCACTGCGGGCGTGAAAAATGCGGTTGATCCCTGTGCGCAATCCGGTGTCTTTGGGCATTCATTCCAAAAGGAAGGGACGCAATGCTCTGGGATGCGCATGAAACCGGCTTTTACTTGCGGGCCGGGCAGAGGATCGGATTGCTCGGCGGCTCGTTCGACCCGCCGCACGATGGGCATGTGCGCATCACGCTGGAGGCGTTGAAGAGGTTCCGGCTCGATCGGGTCATCTGGCTGGTCAGCCCCGGCAACCCGCTCAAGCCGCAGGGTCCGGCACCGCTGGAGGCGCGGATCGCGGCGGCCCGCGCGTTGATCCAGCATCCGCGTGTCATGGTCAGCGGGTTTGAGGCGCTGGCCGGCACAAGGCACACGGCCCGCACGCTGGCGCTGCTGCAAGCGCGGCATCCGGGGGTGCGCTTTACTTGGCTGATGGGCGCCGACAATCTGGCGCAGCTGCACCGCTGGGAAGACTGGCGCGGCATCATGCGGCGGGTGCCTGTCGGGGTGCTGGCACGCCCGGGAAGTCGGCTTGCCGCGCGCGAGTCGGTGGCGGCCACGGTGTTCCGCCATGCCCGTCTGCCGAGCCGGGCTGCGGCGGTGCTGCCACTTGCCTCTCCGCCGCGCTGGTGTTTCGTGAATTTGCCGATGTCCAACCTCAGTTCAACCGCGATCCGTGCGCGGGCGCGCGCCGAACCGGCGCAAATGTGAAGTATTCACGCGCGCAGGACGCTTGCTGCGCCGCGCGCGCTTCGGTTAGATCGACGGCATGAACCGCGGTCCTTCACGTCGTCACTTTCTGTCTTTCCTTGCGGCAACCGGCGTTTCCGCCGCGGCGGCTCCGGCATTTGCCGGCGCGGTCGAACGGTCTCTGCGGCCCGTGGGGCGCGGCGACAATGTTGCTCTGCGCACGCTCGACACGCCCGAGCAGCTGATCGCCAAGGCCAATCTTGGCGAGGGGCTGGTCGGCTACGCGGTGCTGAGCGCCGCCACGGGCAAGCTGCTGGAAAGCCATCAGGGCACGCTGGGCTTGCCGCCCGCGAGCGTGGCGAAATCGCTGACCGCCTCCTATGCGCTGGATACGCTGGGGCCCGACTACCGTTTCGCCACCGAGCTTTGGACCACCGGCGCGATCGTCGGCGGCGAAGTGAAGGGCGATCTGGTGCTGGTCGGCGGCGGCGATCCGACGCTGGACACCGACGGTCTGGCCGAAATGGCGCGCAGCCTTGCCGAGATCGGCATCAAGAAGGTGAGCGGGCGTTTCATCGTCGATGGCGGGGCGCTCCCCAACGAGCCGCAAATCGACACCGAGCAGCCGGTTCATGTGAGCTACAATCCGGCGGTTTCGGGGATCAGCCTTAACTACAACCGGGTGAGTTTCGAATGGGAGCGGGCCGGCAACGGCTATGACGTCAGCATGGACGCGCCTTCGTTCTCCGGGCGGAAATCGGTACGCATGGCGCATATGGAGGTCTCGGACCGCAATGGTCCGATCTACACCTACGCCGATCAGAACGGCCGCGACGAGTGGAGCGTGGCCGGGCATGCGCTTGGCAATGGCGGCTCGCGCTGGCTGCCGGTGCGCAAGCCCGAGCTTTACGCCGGTGAGGTGTTTCAGGCGCTGGCCGGCGCGCAGGGGCTGCAACTGCCCGAGCCGGTGATCGAACATGGTGTCGAGACGCTGGACCTGGTGGCGCGCCGCGAGAGCGAGCCGCTGCATGTGATCCTCAAGGAGATGCTGAAGTACTCCACCAACCTCACCGCCGAACTAGTCGGCATGACCGCCACGCGCAAGCGGCTGGGGCAGGCCGAATCGATCGTGCACTCGGCCGAGGCGATGAATGACTGGGCGCGCGAGGAACTGGGGCTGACCCGTATCGCGATGACCGACCATTCGGGGCTTGGCGGCAGCAGCCGTGTCGCGGCGGCGGATGTGGCCTCTGCGCTGTTGCAGGCCGAACGGCGGCTGGACCTGAAGCCGCTGCTGAAGCCGGTCACCATGCTCGACGGGCGGGGGCGGCCGGTGCAGGACCATCCGCTGAAAGTGCATGCCAAGACCGGCACGCTGAACTTCGTCAGTGGCCTTGGCGGGTTTGTCGACATGCCAAGCGGCGAACAGGTGGTTTTTGCGATCTTCTGCGGCGATGTTCCGCGGCGCGACGCGATCCCGGTGGCCGAGCGCGAGCGCCCGCCGGGCATGCGCTCATGGAACCGTCGGGCCAAAGCGCTGCAGCAGGATCTGATCGAACGTTGGGCCGTGCTCTTCCCCGAAGGCAAGGGTCCCGAGCCGCAGGCGGATGTGGCCAGCGCGGCCCCGGATGTCACGCCGACCACGCAAACCTCATCCGGTACTGTCGCCGCGCCGCAAGGCGCCACGCCCTGAAACGGGTGGACCGGCGCTGCGGGAGTGGGGCCGCATCTCTACTGGCTGCATGATGGTCAGCGCGGCCTCAGAGGGCCAGCACGCCGAGGATCGGCAGCAAGCAAAGCAGCAGGGCGGCGAACAGGGTGAACCGATGACGGGTCACGTGGTGGCGTGACATTGGGCTGTCTTCCTTCGAAATGCAGTGGAAACGGAAAAGACTCGGAAAGAATGAGTGGTGGATTGCGTGCGAAAATGCGCACGCTTTCATCATATTCTAAAATGCGCGTTTCGTCACGCTGCAGCGCGGCGGCGCGACCGAAGTTGGGAAGTTTCCGCCGATCGCGGTGCCCGCGCCTTTGTCCCGCTATCTGCGGGGCGGCAGTGATGCCTCTGATCGCTCAGCCGTGCAGGTGCCGGGCCCGCGCGCCGCGCTCGATGGCGGCGGCGTGAAGCCGGTCTATGTCGAGTTCGTAGCGGATTTCCTCGAGCAGCCGCAGTTCCGCCTCGCGCAGCGTGCCATCGGCAGCGGCGACGTCACAGGCGAGCGCATAGGCGGTCTCGTTCAGGCGCTCGGGCAGGTTGTCGCGCAGAAGCCCGAACAGCGCATCAAGCCCGTCTTCCTGCTCGAACAGGTCGAACACCAATTCGGTAACGACGCGCATCCGGTCGATGTCGTAGTCGCTGAAGATCGGCAGCATGTTGACCGAAGATTCGATCTTCACCAGTTCGGCGGTACGCATGTTCTCATCCGAGGCCGACACTGCGATCATCAGGGCGACCAGACAGTCTTGCGGGGTCATCGGGTGCGGGGCGGCGTCAGACACTGGAATACTCCGGAAAAATCATGCTACCGGCAATTTATTGACCCCGTGCCCCGGCTGCAATAGGACGCGGGCGCACTGCCCCGTGAACGGGGGCGTTTCTTCCCTAAGGAGTGTTTCCTCATGTCCGAACTGCGCGACGCAGCAATGAGCTCGAAGGCTTGGCCCTTTGAAGAGGCGCGCCGGGTGCTGAAACGCTACGAGAAGACGCCGCCCGAAAAGGGCTACGTGCTGTTCGAGACCGGCTACGGCCCGTCCGGCTTGCCGCATATCGGCACCTTCGGCGAAGTTGCGCGCACCACGATGATCCGCCGCGCCTTTGAGTTGATCTCGGACATCCCGACCCGTCTGATCTGCTTTTCGGACGACATGGACGGCATGCGCAAAGTGCCGGAGAACGTGCCGAACCAGGCGCTGCTGCAGGCGAACCTGCAGCGCCCGCTGACCTCGGTCCCGGACCCGTTCGAGGAATACGAGAGCTTCGGCCACCACAACAACGCCATGCTGCGCCGGTTCCTCGACACCTTCGGGTTCGAGTACGAGTTCTATTCGGCCACCGACTTCTACAAGTCCGGCAAGTTCGACGAGATCCTGCTGCGCTGCTGCGAGAAATACGATGATCTGATGAAGATCATGCTCAAATCGCTGCGCGAGGAGCGCGCCTCGACCTACTCGATCTTCCTGCCGGTGCACCCCGAGTCCGGCCGCGTGCTCTACGTGCCGGTCAAGCACGTCGATGCTGCCGAGGGCACGATCACCTTCGACGATGACGACGGCAAGGAATGGACCATCCCGGTCACCGGCGGCAACGTAAAGCTGCAGTGGAAGCCCGACTTCGGTGCTCGCTGGGCCGCGCTCGGCGTCGACTTCGAGATGTACGGCAAGGACCACTCGACCAACACGCCGATCTACGATGGCATCTGCCGCACGCTCGGCGTGCGCGCGCCCGAGCACTTCACCTACGAGCTTTTCCTCGACGAGAACGGCGAGAAGATCTCGAAATCCAAGGGCAACGGCCTGTCGATCGACGAGTGGCTGACCTACGCCTCGTCGGAATCGCTGTCGTACTTCATGTACCAAAAGCCCAAGACCGCGAAGCGGCTCTGGTGGGACGTGATTCCCAAGGCGATGGACGAGTACCACCAGCAGCTGCGCGCCTATCCGACACAGGACGCCAAGGCGCAACTGAACAACCCGGTGTGGCACATCCATGGCGGCGACGTGCCCGAATCGAAGATGGTTGTGCCGTTCTCGATGCTGCTGAACCTCGCTTCGGCCGCCGGTGCCGAGGACAAGGAAGCGATGTGGGGCTTCATCCGCCGTTATGCGCCCGATGCCGCGCCGAAGACCCATCCGGATCTCGACGCCGCTGCCGGTTACGCGGTGCGCTACTACAACGATTTCGTCAAACCGACGAAGCAGTTCCGCGCGCCCAGCGATCAGGAGCGGGCGGCGATGGAAGACCTTGCCGCCCAGCTCGAAGGCTACGACGGAGCGGTCGAGGACGAGGCGCTGCAGACCATGGTCTTCTCGGTCGGCAAGGCGCATGAGTTCGAGAACCTGCGCGAGTGGTTCAAGGCGCTCTACGAAGTGCTGCTGGGCCAGAGCCAAGGGCCGCGCTTTGGCGGCTTCATCGCGCTCTACGGCGTCGATGAGACCGCGGCGCTGATCCGCAAGGGGCTGGCGGGCGAGCTGGGCTGAGCCCTGCGCAATTGACCGAAGCCAAGGAAAAGCTACCTCCCTGAGCATTCAGGGAGGTTTTTTCATGCGCAGTCTTCTTGCTTCACTGCTCCTGTTCGGCGTGATGAGCGCCCCGGTCGCGGCGCAGGAGGCCGAGATTACCGGCACCATCCGCAGCCAGATGGACGCTTTTCTGGCCGAGGACGCCGAGACCGCCTTTGGTTACGCCAGCCCCGGAATTCAGGGGCTTTTCGGCACGCCCGAGAATTTCTCGCGCATGGTCCGCGAAGGCTACCCGATGGTCTGGCAGCCCGGTCAGGTGCGGTTCGGTAGCCTTGTCGAACAGGGCAACTATCTGGCGCAGAACGTTTATGTCACCGATGAGGCCGGCCGGGCGCACGCGCTGGAATACCTGATGGAGCAGGTGGACGGGCGCTGGCGGATCGCCGGGGTGCGCCTGCTGGAACTGCCCGAGGCGGCGGTCTGACTGCCGCCTGCGTTGCGCGGCAGTCCGGGGCTGCGCGCGCTGTCACCGGATGTCTTTAACGCTCTGTCTTTAGCTCTTTCGCTCGTGGGGTCGGCACGGCCCGCGCGGGATCAGAGCAGAGGAAGCAGGGCATGAACATTGCGGTGACCGACGGGGTGGTGCTGACCCCCACGCCATTTTCCGAAGGACTGGACCTGTGGTCGCGCGGCGACGGGCGGCCGGGCTCGGACACGTATGCGGGGTCCGCCTCGGCGGCCTATGTGCCTGCCGATGCGGATTTCGGCGGCTGCCTCGAGATCCAGAAGACCGACAGCACGCAAAAGCTGCGCTACATGGGCCAGACGCCCATTCTGCCCGGCGTCTACCTGCGGATCAGTGCACGGGTGAAGGCGGTGTCCGGCAACTTGCCGTCGGTGCGCATCGCGGGCTGGGCAGGTACTGGCAATGATGTGGCGGTGGGCGGCGTGCCGATGCAGGCGCCCGAGGTGACGCTGGCCAGCTATGGTGAGGTGATCGAGGTTTCGGCCATCGTCGGCACCGGCGCGCGTGCGGGCGTCGACCTCATCTGGGGGATGGGGCCGAGTTACGGACATTTCGGGCTTGACCTCACGGGGCTCAACGGCGGCGTTTTGCGCATCGATGACCTGCGGATCGAGGACGTGACGGACATCTTCCTGCGGCAGATGATGGCGAGCGTGGACGTGCGTGATTATGGCGCGCTCGGCGATGGCAGCACCGACGACAGCGCTGCGTTCGAAGCTGCCGACGCGGTGGCGGATGGCCGGCAGATCATTGTTCCGGCGGGCACGTATCGGCTCGCAAATTCCGTGACGCTGGAAAACCGCGTGCGCTTCGAGGGGCAGTTGAGCATGCCCGACCAAGCGATCCTGTCGCTGACCAAGGATTTCAACCTGCCCGCTTATGTCGATGCGTTTGGCGGGAATGAACAGCTGGCGCTCGCCAAGGGACTGCAATCGCTGCTCAACAACGCCGACCACGAAAGTTTCGACATGGGCGGGCGCCGCGTGTCGCTGACTGCGCCGCTGGACGTGCGCGCCGCTGTCAGCAACCGCGAGACCTATGCGCAGCGGCGCGTGCTGCGCAACGGGCAGTTGCGCGCCGAGGACAGCGGCGGCTGGGCCGCAAGCAGCGTCACCAGCACCGCGACCTATGCGGCGGCGAACCAATGGCAGCTGACCAATGTGACCAATATCGCCAATATCGAGGTCGGCAGCCTGATCACAGGCGCGGGCGTGGGGCGCGAGGTCTACGTGAAATCCAAGAACGTTGGCGCGCAGCAGATCACCCTGTCGCAGCCGCTGTCAGACGCCGCCGGCACGCAAAGCTACACCTTCACCCGCTTTCGCTATCTGCTGGATTTCTCGGGGTTCACCAAGCTCGAAAAGTTCGAGATCGAGGATGTGGAGTTCCAGTGCGCGGAACTGGCCAGCGGCGTCATGCTGCCCCCTCTGGGCACGGTCAACGTGATCCGCAACTGCGTGTTCAACCGTCCCGGCCATCGCGGCATCACATCGCCCGGCGACGGCTGTCAGGGGCTGCTGGTCGACCACAACCAGTTCATCAGCGCCGAGGGCGGGCTGGCGACGCAGAGCCGCCAGTCGGTGGCGCTCAACAGCAACGCCAACGATGTGAAGATCCGCAACAACCGCGCCTCGCAGTTCCGCCACTTCGCGGTGATCTCGGGCGCGCATGCGGTGGTCTCGGGCAACCACTTCTTTCAGGGCGATGACAGCGGCGCGGGCATCCGCTCGGCGGGCATCGTGTTGTGCCTGCGCGCCTGCAACACCACGATCTGCGACAATTACATCGACAATTGCTTCATCGAATGGACCAACGAGCGAGAGCCAGAGCCGGATTTCACCGGCGGTTTCGGCTTCGCCGGCCTGTCGCTGACCGGCAACGTGATGCTCTGCTCGGGCGTGGCTGAGTGGTTTTCCTTTCTCGTGGTAAAGCCTTACGGCTCGGGTCACATGATCAATGGGTTGAACGTGTCGGGCAACCTCTTCCGCAGCGTTGGCGGCACCATTACCCGCGTCGACCGGGTCGATACCTCTTTCGCCGGCCTGAACCTTGGTGCGATGCGGCGGGTCTTTGTCGGGGCGAACACCTTCCACAACATCGATCTGCAAACCGAGAACCCGCTGCCGGTGCGCCACGCGCAGACCACCGCCGCCGCGACTTGGGTGGTGGAGACGGCAAACAAGCTGCCCTTCGGCGGCCATGCGCGCGAGATCGAGAGCCTCGTGCTGCGCTCGCCGCCGCGCGATGCCTCGGATACGGCGCAGTTCGTCACCCCCTACGCCGCCTCGGAAGGTGGCAGCGGGCAGGACGCGGTGCATGTGGTCTGGCCCGAGCCGATGCGCGGCGATCTCACGCTGACCGTGCGCATGGATTATTGAGCGCTGGGGCGCGGGCCGGTGCCTTGGGGCAGGGGCAGCCGCTCAGAACTGGGTCCAGAGCCCCAGCAGCACCCCGGCGCTGTCGTCGCCGGTCAGCCCCCAGCTCACCCCGAACTCGCCCTGCAGGCGCTCGCGCAGCGGCACCACCAGCGAGGGGGCCAGCCGCAGGAAGGCAGGATCGCCCCGCTGCACTCCGCTTTGCAGCTGAAGGATCGCCTTGCGGTCCTTTGGCAGGTTCAGCCCGAGCGTCAGGTCGAGCTTCACATCGGTTCCCGCCGTCCCGCGCAGTTCCGCCAGCAGATCAGCGTTGAGCCAGCCGCGCGGATGGCCGAGACCCAGCGACAGGCCGGGGCGCAAGGCGTCATGCCCCTCGATCCGGCCTGCGCCAAGCTCGGCCGAGAGGCGCAGGGGGCCATCGGCGATCACGGGCAGACGCACAAAGGCCAGAGCCTTTCCCGCGCCGGAAATCGCCCGGCCAAGGTCGGCGCCGATGGTCAGCCGCCCGGTCAGCCCGTATTCCAGATACAGCGTGTCGTAGCGCCCGCTGGGCAGTTGCCAGCCCTGCAGCCCATAGGCCTGCGGCCAGCTCAGCCGCACGGTGCTGCTGGCAAACCCCGCGCCGCGTGGCTGCAGCCACGCCCCAGCCTGCACCGGCGCCGCGCTCAGCCAGATCAGGCAGCAGAAGGTGATCAGCCGTGCCGGGTGGCGCATGGGGTCTCTCCTCGCCTCCAGCCTTGCCGCACCGTGGTTAATGCGCGGTGAAGAAAGGACCGGATCCGCGCAGCGGCGGCGACACGCGGGCACTGGACGGGGTGCCGCGATCGGATATGCTGCAGATGCAAAACGCCCGTCAGAGGGGCGGGGAGGGGGCAGCCATGACCGGACAGGTGATCACCGTCGCGCAGCAGAAGGGGGGCTCGGGGAAAACCACGCTCTCGGCCAATCTGGCCATCGGGTTTCTCACGCAGGGCAAATCCGTGGCGCTGGTGGATATCGATCCGCAGGGTAGCCTCGGCCGCTGGTTCATGACCCGGCTGGAGCGCGACCCCGAGGCGCTCGGCGCGCTGGAGTTTGCCACCTCCTCGGCGTGGGGGGTGACCTATGAGTGCCGCAAGCTGGCGGGCAGCCATGACGTGGTGATCGTCGACACGCCGCCCAAGGCCGACAGCGATCTGCGCCCGGCCCTGCGCGCCGCCGATCTGGTGGTGGTGCCGGTCTCCATGAGCCACCTCGACCTCTGGGCCACCGAAGGGGTTCTGGACCTTGCCCGCCGCGAGAATCGCGAGGCGCTGGTGGTGCTCAACCGCACCCGGCCCGGCACGCGCCTTTCCGGCGAGATCGCCGAGGCGGTGGGCGCCATGGATGTGCGCATCGCCGCGGCGCAACTGGCCAACCGGGTGGGCTATGCCGAGGCCTTCGGTCGCGGGCAGAGCGCCGCCGAGGGGCGCAAAACCCCCGCCCGCGCCGAGGTTGCCGCGCTGACGGCAGAGGTGGCGGAGGCGCTGGCAAACGGGTAAAGCGTGCCGCAACAGGAGAGATGCCCGCCGATGACCGAGATGACAGACCACGCCGCGCTTGCCGATACCATCCGTCGCCACCAGCAGGGGCAGGGCCAGCCGATTTCGCGGCTGGGATATTTCTGTGCGCCGTTCCGTCCCCCGCAGGGGCCGTTCGCCGACAAGGTGATCAAGGTCTACCGAGGCCTGCCCGACGGCGCCAAGCTCGAGCGGCTGGCGCGCGCGCATGATGCCTATGTCGCCGCGCTGGAGCAGACCGGTGTGCCGCTGCCGCAGACCGAGTTTCTGCTGATGCAGACCGAACAGGGCCGCGTGCCGGTGATCGTGCAGGAGGCGCTGCCGGAAAGCGCACTGATGCGCCCGCGCATGCAGCGCGAGGATCTGGCCTCGACGCTGGCGATGATGGAAGCCGCCGGTCAGGTCATCGCGCAGTTCTGGAACAACGCCGATCAACTGGACGGCCGGGTTGGCTTCCACCCCTCGATTCGCAATTTCGCGGTGCAGGACGGTCGGGCGATCTTCTACGACACCTTCCCGCCGCTGATCGGCTACAGCCGCGATGAAATGGGCGAATTGCTGCTGCTGTTTTCGGATAAGCGCCTGATGCGCTGGGTCGGCCCGTTCCTCAAGGCCAAGGTCACCGGCATTCAGGAAGAGTGGTATTCCGCTCCGGAGACGCTGGTCGGCCTCGTCGGCTCGGCCTGCCGCCTGCGCCCCGAGCATGCCGACGCCTATCTTGACTGGGGGCGCGAGTTCGCCCCGCGCGCCATGCCGCGCTTTGCCGAGGAGGCGCTGGAGGGCCTGTCGCAGCCGCCGCGGCTGCCGGGCTACTGGACAGGTGTGCGCAAGCTTCTGGGCCTGCAGGGGGAACCCAACGTCTGAGCGCGGCACGGGCGGAAGCGCCGTAAGTGCGTATTTGCAAAGAGAAGAAGCGGCGGGCGCGGGGAGAGGCGCCGCGCTCGGTCAGGGCGCTCAGTCAGGGTAACGGCTGGTTAACCTTGAGACCCTAGGCTTGGTCGTGCGGTACAGGCTGGCGAGCCGATGGCCGCAAGAGGAGAAGCCTCGCGGTCGCGCGATCTTTCAGCTTTCCCGGCCCGGATCGTGCTGCCGCGGGGTGGACCTGCGCCGACCAAAGCAGCTTCTTCTCTTCAAAAATACGCATGGCTGGCAATGGCGGCCGGGCGCGAATGCTAAGGCTGATACGCCAGAGTCGTCGGACGCCAGAGACGAAAAAAGGCCCGCCTCCAAGAGACGGGCCTTGATGGTTCAGCGCGGTGCGCAGATCAGACGATCTTGATGCCGGCTTTCTCGGCGTCGGCGACAAAGGCGGCGAGGCCCTTGTCGGTCAGCACATGGTTGGCCATTGCCTTGATCACCGCGGGCGGCGCGGTGCAGACGTCGGCACCGATCTTGGCGCATTCGGACATGTGGTTGGCCGAGCGGATCGAGGCGGCCAGCACCTGCGTCTCATAGCCGAAGTTGTCGTAGATCGTGCGGATGTCGGCGATCAGCTGCAGCCCGTCGAGGTTGAGATCGTCGAGGCGGCCGATGAACGGCGAGATGAAGGTGGCGCCGGCCTTGGCCGCCAGCAGCGCCTGATTGGCCGAGAAGCACAGCGTCACGTTGACCATGTTGCCCTCTTCCGAGAGCACCTTGCAGGCCTTCAGACCATCCCAGGTCAGCGGCACTTTCACGGCGATGTTCGGGGCGATCTGGGCCAGCTTGCGGCCTTCTTCGATCATTGCCTCGGCGTCGAGCGCGACCACCTCGGCGGAGACGGGGCCCGGCACCATCTCGCAGATTTCCTTGGTGACTTCGAGGATGTCACGGCCCGACTTCGCGATCAGCGAGGGGTTGGTGGTGACGCCGTCCACCATGCCGAGCTCATGCAGCTCGCGAATGGCATCGACGTCGGCGGTGTCGACAAAGAATTTCATCTGGGTCAGCCCTCCAGGCTTGGCTTGGCATTCGGTCGCGCCTGTCTTACCTCATGAGATGAGGGGCGGGAACCCCCTTGAAAATAGCGCTAACGGACCTGCCCTCAATGGATGATCACTACGACGAAGGCACGCTGGTCGCGGTGTTGACCACGCAGCCGCTCGACCGGCTGCTGGACTACAAGGCGCCGCCGGGCGGCTGCGCGCAGGGCGCCTTCGTCGAGGTGCCGCTGGGCCCGCGCAAGGTGTTCGGCGTGGTCTGGGGGCCGGGGCAGGGCGGTTTCGATCCGGCCAAGGTGCGCAGCGTCAGCCGCGTGCTCGAGGCGCAGCCGATGCGCGCCGAGCTGCGCGAGTTTCTCGAGCGCTCCGCCGATTACACCCTGACCCCGCGCACCGCCATGCTTCGGCTGGCCACCCGCGCGCCGGGGCTGGGCGAGGCGCCTTCGATGCGCAAGATTTACCGCCGCGGCGAAAGCGTGCCCGAGCGGCTGACCGACGCCCGCCGCCGGGTGCTTGAGGTGCTCGACGAGATGGGCGGGCTGTCGCTGACCCTCAAGGAGCTTGCCGATGCCGCTGGCGTCACCTCTTCGGTGGTCAAGGGACTGGCGAAGCTGGGGGCGGTGCGCGAAGAGGAAGCGCCGCGTGACACCGCGTTTGCCCGGCTCGATCCCGCGTATTCCGGCAAACAGCTAACCGATGATCAGGCGAAAGCCGCCGAGGTGCTGCGCTCTGGCGTACGTGCCGGGACATATGGCACCGTGCTGCTGAAAGGCGTGACCGGTTCGGGTAAGACGGAGGTGTATCTCGAGGCGGTGGCGGAATGTCTGCGCCAGGGGCGGCAGGCGCTGGTGCTGCTGCCCGAGATCGCGCTGACCTCGGAGTTTCTTACCCGCGTCGAGGCGCGCTTCGGCGCAAGGCCCGCCGAGTGGCACTCGGGCGTCACCGTCACCGAGCGGCGTCGGGTCTGGCGGCAGGTGGCCGAGGGTGGCGCGCAACTGGTGGTGGGGGCGCGTTCGGCGCTGTTCCTGCCGTTCCGCGATCTGGGGCTGACGGTGGTCGATGAGGAGCACGACACCTCCTACAAGCAGGAGGAAGGCGTGCTCTACAACGCTCGCGACATGGCGGTGCTGCGCGCCTCGATCTGTTCGGGGCGGGTGGTTCTGGCCTCGGCCACGCCCTCGCTGGAGAGCTGGGCCAACGCCGATGCGGGCAAATATGAGCGGCTCGATCTGGTCTCGCGTTTCGGCCCTGCGGTGATGCCGGAGATGCGCGCGCTGGACATGCGCGGCGAGGATCTGCCGGGCAGCCGCTGGATCTCGCCGTCGCTGCAGGCGGCGGTAAAGCGGCGGATCGCCAATGGCGAGCAGGCGATGCTGTTCCTCAACCGGCGCGGCTATGCGCCGGTCACCATCTGCCGCGCCTGCGGCCACCAGATCGCCTGCCCGCATTGCGATGCGCGGATGGTCGAGCACCGTTTTCTGCAGCGCCTCGTCTGCCATCAGTGCGGGGAGAGCACGCCAAAGCCGGAGAAATGCCCGTCCTGCGAGGTCGAGGGCAAGCTGGCGGCGGTGGGGCCGGGGGTCGAGCGGCTGGCCGAAGAGGCGGCAGAGGTCTTTCCCGACGCGCGGCTGGCGGTGCTTTCGTCGGACCTGTTCGGCTCGGCGCGGCAACTGAAGGCGGAGATCGAGAAGATCGCCATGGGCGGTGCTGATATCGTCATCGGCACGCAGTTGGTGGCCAAGGGGCACAACTTCCCCAACCTCACTTTGGTGGGCGTGATCGACGCCGACCTTGGCCTGCAGGGCTCGGACCTGCGGGCCGCCGAACGCACCTTTCAGCTGATGCGGCAGGTGGCCGGGCGCGCCGGGCGGGCCGAGAAGCCGGGCACGGCGCTCTTGCAGACCTTCCAGCCCGAACACCCGGTGATCCGGGCGATCCTGTCGGGCGACGAGGAAGGCTTCTGGAAGGCCGAGGCCGACGAGCGCCGCGCCGCCGGGATGCCGCCCTATGGCCGCCTCGCGGGGGTGATCCTGTCGTCGACCGAGGTGCAAGAGGTCTTCGATCTCGGCGCAGCCATGGCGCGGCAGGACGGGCCGCTGCGGCGTATCGGGGCGCAGATCTATGGCCCGGCGCCGGCGCCCATCGCGCGGGTGCGCGGGCGGCACCGGGTGCGCCTGCTGGTCAAGGCGCCGAAGGGCGTGGCGCTGCAGGCGGCGCTGGCCGAATGGGCCGGGCAGTTCCGCCTCAAGGGCGAGCTGCGCATGGCCATCGACATCGACCCGCAGAGCTTTTTCTGACGGCGCGGAGCGGCGCGCCACCGCGATCCCGGCGGACAGGCGGCGCGGCGTGGTTTTGGGACGGGTGTGTGGCCGATCACGCGGCTGCCGGAAAACTCGCCGCCGCGCGATGACTTGGCGGCAGGCGACGACTCGCCGATTTCCGGCGGAGGCGACTGTTTTCGGGCGCTGAAGAGCGGCTTCGGCGGCTATCGCGTACGCAGAGTGGTGCAAATCGAAAACCAGCGCTGAGATCACAGTCCGGGGCGCTGGACTCTGCCGATATGCCCTCTACAGTCGCCCGCGAAGACGCAGTCGCGGGAGGACCAGCCAGATGGAAAAATTCGGCAAGAGCCAGTCGTTCAAACGCACCGAGGACGTGCGCTTTCTGACCGGCCATGGGCGCTATGTGGATGACATCGCGCCGGAAGGTGCGCTGCATGCCTATGTTCTGCGCTCGCCGGTGGCGCATGCGAAGATCACCGAGCTGGACGTGGCGGACGCGCGCGAGATGCCGGGCGTTCATCTGGTGGCCACGGTGGACGATCTGCTGGCCTCGGGCATGGACATCTCGATGGGCGGCACGGTGATCAGCAACCGCGACGGCAGCAAGGCCGCCGACCCGATGCGCCCGGTGCTGGCCAAGGATCACGTCCGCCATGTGGGCGAGCCGGTGGCGCTGATCGTCGCCGACACGATGGTCGAGGCGAAGGATGCCGCCGAGGCGATCCTATTCGATTTCGAGGAACTGCCGGTACAGATGGCGCTGGAGGCGGGCGGCGATGCGATCCACCCCGAGGCGCCCGACAACCGCGCCTTTGATTTCGGGCTGGGCAACGAGGCCGAGACCGAGGCGGCCTTTGCCAGCGCGGCCAAGGTGGTCAGCCTTGAGGTTGGCGACAACCGGGTCATCGTCAATGCCATGGAACCGCGCGGCGCTTACGCCGAATGGGATGGCGAGAAGCTGCATGTGGCGTTCAACGGGCAGGGCGTCTGGGGGCTGAAGTCGGAGCTGGCACAGGCCTTCGATCTGCCGGTCGAGCAGATCCGCGTCACCAACCCCGACGTCGGCGGCGGCTTCGGCATGAAGGCGCCGGGATACCCCGAGTATTTCGCCATCGCCTATGCGGCAAAGGAACTGGGCAAGCCGGTGCGCTGGATGTCCGACCGCACCGAGGCGATGCTCTCGGATCACGCCGGGCGCGATCTGGTGACGCTGGCCGAACTGGCCTTCGACGAAGACAACCGCATCCTCGGCTACCGCAATCACACCCGCTGCAACCTTGGTGCCTACAACTCGAACTTCGGGCAGGCGATCCAGACCGCACTTTACGCCAAGGTTCTGACCGGCACCTATGACATCAAGGCCGCCTACATGCGGGTCGAGGGCTTTTACACCAACACCACGCAGGTCGACGCCTACCGCGGCGCCGGACGCCCCGAGGCGATCTACACGCTCGAGCGGGTGATGGATCGGGCGGCGCGCGAGTTGAACGTCGATCCGATGGAGCTGCGCCGGATCAACTTCGTGCAGGAGTTCCCTTACAAGACGGTGACCGGCGAGAATTACGACGTGGGCGATTTCTCCCGCGTGCTGGCCCATGCCGAGGCGGATGCCGATATCGCGGGCTACCCGGCGCGCAAGGCCGCCTCGGAGGCGCAGGGCAAGCTGCGCGGGCTGGGGCTGTGCTATTATATCGAGAGCATCCTTGGCGATCCGGCGGAAGACGTGAAGGTCGAGTTCACCGAGGACGGCGGCGCGACCATCTACGTCGGCACCCAGTCGAACGGGCAGGGGCACGAAACGGTGTTTGCCAAGTTCCTGTCGGACCAGACCGGCATCCCGGTCGAGAAGATCGGCTTCGTGCAGGGCGACAGCGACCGTATTCCGCGCGGCGGTGGCACGGGCGGCTCGCGCTCGGTGACCACGCAGGCGACGGTGACGCTGACCGCGGTGCGCGACATGATCGCGGGCTTCGCCGAGTTCCTCGCCGGCGAGATGGGAGTCGATCCGGACGAGGTGCGCTTCGATGACGAGCAGTTCCGCGCCGAGGGCTCGAACCTGCACCCGACCATGCTCGAAGCGGCCGCGCTGGCCCGCGAGAAGGGCCGCGAGGATCTGCTGAGTTGGTCCGCCCGCACCGCCATCGACGCGCGCTCCTATCCCAATGGCGCGCATTTCTGCGAGGTCGAGATCGACCCAGACACCGGCGTGACGCAGGTGGTGAAATACACGGTGGTCGATGACTTCGGCAACCTCATCAACCCGATGCTGGCCGAAGGGCAGGTGCATGGCGGGGTGGTGCAGGGGCTGGGTCAGGCGCTGACCGAGCACACCGTCTACGACGAAGACGGCCAGTTGCTGACCGCGACCTTCATGGATTACGCCATGCCGCGCGCCAAGGATGCGCCATGGATCGGCTTCGATGTCGAGCCGGTGCCCTCCACCGGCAACCCGATGGGGATGAAGGGCTGCGGCGAGGCAGGCACCGTAGGTTCGATGGCGGCGGTGTCGAACGCGGTGCAGGACGCGCTGTGGGAGAAGGGAATTCGTCAGGCAGACATGCCGTTTACGCCGCATCGGGTCTGGCAGATGCTGAATGGCGCCGCGCTGGCTGCGGAGTGAGGGCGTCAGCACGTGAGGGAAGTAAGGTCAAGATTTTTTCTTCACGTAATCGCGATTGCCCTTACATTCGTGGCATTTTTGCCTATCTCTAGTGCAGAGGCGCGGAAACGGAACTTCCGCTGCCCCTTCACTGTCCCTCGTTCCGTAACTGGCGTCCGGGTTTCTCCCGGACGCTTTTTCTTTTCCCAGTTTCGCTTCCCCGAGCGCTGTGACAGGCTGTCCGCATGAGCTACTCCGACGCATTTCTCAAAGATGTCCTGACCCGCACGCGGGTCATCGCCGTGGTCGGCATCTCGACCAACCTCATGCGCCCCAGCCATTATGTCTCGCGCTTCCTGCATCAACGTGGGTACCGGATCATCCCGGTCAACCCGGGCCATGCGGGCCAGACGCTGTTTGGCGAGGACTTCCGCGCCGGCCTGTCGGAAATCGACGCGCCGGTGGACATGGTCGACATCTTCCGCCGCCATGATGCCGTGCCCTCGGTGGTCGGCGCGGCGCTGTCGCATCTGCCGCAGCTGCGCACCATCTGGATGCAGCTTGGTGTCGAGCATGCAGAGGCCGCCGCGAAGGCCGAGGCGAAGGGAATCGACGTGATCCAGGATCGCTGCACGAAAATCGAATACGAGCGGCTGCTTGGGGCGTCCATGCCACTCGCCGACGCGATGGGCAGCTAAGGGGGCAGCCAGAAGGGGGCTCTGCCCCCGTCCGCGATGCGGACTCCCCCGGGATATTTGCTTCTAGACGAAGACCGCAAGGCCGCGCCGGCCCTTCTTCTCTTCAAAAATACGCCGGGGGTGAGCCGCGCAGCGGCAAGGGGGCAGCGCCCCCATAGCGGGCCGTCTCAGCCCTTGGGACGCGCGGCCTTCTCGGCGATGCCGGACTGACCCTGACGCCGCTGCAACTCGGCCATGACCGCCGACAGCGGCACTTCGCGGGCGCGCAGCATCACCAGAAAATGGAAGAGCACGTCGGCGGCCTCGGAGGCGAGCTTGTCGTTGTCGCCCTTCACCGCCTCGATGATCGCCTCGATGGCCTCTTCGCCGAATTTCTCGGCGCATTTCTCCGGCCCTTTGGCGAGCAGCTTGGCGGTCCAGCTCTCGTCGGGCGAGGCGGAGGCGCGGGCGGCGACCACCTCTTCGAGGGCTTCGAGCGTCATTTCGGTCATCGCGGGGCCTCTCAGAGTCGCACCGGCACGCCGGCGGCGGCCATATGGGCCTTGGCTTCGGCGATGGTGTAGGTGCCGAAGTGGAAGATCGAGGCGGCCAGCACCGCCGAGGCGTGGCCTTCGGTCACCCCTTCGACGAGGTGATCGAGCGTGCCGACGCCGCCCGAGGCGATCACCGGGATCGGCACTGCGTCGGAAATCGCCCGGGTCAGAGGCAGGTTGAAGCCCGCCTTTGTGCCGTCACGATCCATCGAGGTGAGCAGGATTTCCCCCGCGCCTTTCTGCGCCATGGTGATGGCGAACTCGACGGCGTCGATGCCGGTGGGGCGGCGTCCGCCGTGGGTGAAGATCTCCCAGCGGCCGGGTGCCACGGTCTTGGCGTCGATGGCGCAGACGATGCACTGGCTGCCGAAGTGATCGGCGGCCTCGGCCACGACGTCGGGATTGGCCACGGCGGCGGAGTTGAACGAGACCTTGTCGGCCCCGGCCAGCAGCAGCGCCCGCACGTCGGCGACGGTGCGCACGCCGCCGCCCACGGTGAGCGGGATGAAGCATTGCTCGGCGGTGCGGGTCACCACATCGAACATCGTGCCGCGGTTTTCATGCGTGGCGTGGATGTCGAGGAAGCAGATCTCGTCAGCGCCGGCGGCGTCATAGGCGCGGGCGGCGTCCACCGGGTCGCCCGCATCGCGCAGGTCGACGAAGTTGACGCCCTTGACCACGCGGCCATCGGCCACGTCGAGGCAGGGGATGATGCGGGTCTTTAACATGGGGCCGTGATAGTGCGGAATTTCCGCGGGGGGAAGAGGATGTTGCGCCGCGCCCGCCGTGGATTTGGCGCGCCAACGAAGAAGGGCGCGCCGCATGGCGCGCCCTTGTGGTTGCTTGCACCCGGCAACGGATCCGGCGAGGATCAGTCCTGCACGGTGATCCGGCCGTCGGTATAGGGCTCGTAGGGCGTCTGCGCGGCAATGAACTCGGCGGTGACATCGGCTAGATCGGGGCCGAAGTCGTAGGCATTCTCGGCGGTGGTGAACATCGTGTAGCCGTCGCCGCCATTGCGTACGAAGTTGTTCGACACCACGCCATAGGTCGCGCTCTCGTCCAGCGCGCTGTCGCCGACCATCACGTCGGAGATGCGGCTGCCGGCCTCGGCCGAAGGATCGACGGTGAAGCTGAGGCCCGAGACCTGCGGGAAGCGCCCGCCGCCTTCCTCGATCTGGCTGACGCCGTTTTCCAGCGCTTCGAGGATCACTGCGCCGCTGACTTGGAAGGTCGAGAGCGTGTTCTGGAACGGCAGTACGGTCAGCACTTCGCCCATGGTCACCTCGCCGGCGTCGATCGAGGCGCGCAGCCCGCCGCCGTTGGTGATGGCGATGTCGATGCCCTGATCCTGCACCCGGTCGAGCATGGCGTCGGCCACCAAGTTGCCCATCGGACATTCCTCGGCACGGCACATATCGCGGCTGCCAACGATTTCGGCAGTAGACTCGCCGATCACCGCGTTGCGGATCTCGTCAAGCGGCGCGGCGGCTTCGGAGATGCGCGACTTGGTGGCCTCATCCTCGGTCACGCTGGCATCCATGATCAGCGGCTGGCCCGAGGTTTCGATCAGATTGCCATCGTCGTCGAAGGTTGCGTTCAACTCGCCGAGAAACTTGCCATACGCGTAAGCCGAGAGGATCGCGGTGTCCTTGACCATGGTCGGGTAGGGGCCCGCGGCGCCATCCATTTCGCCCAGCAGCGTGTTCGAGTGGCCGCCGACGATGATGTCGACGCCAGTGGTCTCTTCGGCCACGCGCTGGTCGGTGTGATAGCCCGAATGCGACAGCACGACGATCTTGTTGACGCCCTCGGCGGTCAGCTTGTCGACCTCGCCCTGCACCGCGTCCACCGGATCGGTGAACACCACGTTCGGCCCCGGCGAGGACAGTTCCTTGGTGTCCACCGGGGTCAGGCCGATAAGGCCGATCTTCTCGCCGTCCTTCTCGATCACAACGGATTTCTGAATGGCGCCGGTCAGCAGGTCTTCGCCGCTGAGATCGGCGTTGGACATCAGCACGGGGAATTCGACCGAATCGACAAAGCCGCGCAGCACCTCGGGGCCGTCGTCGAATTCGTGGTTGCCCACGGTCATCGCATCATAGCCCATCTGGTTCATCATCTCGGCGGCGAGCTTGCCCTTGTAGTAGGTGTAAAAGAGCGTGCCCTGAAACTGGTCGCCGCCGTCCACCAGAAGGTAGTTGCCGGCGCGGTCCTTGGCCTCGGCGATGGCCGTCTGCAAGCGGGCGGAGCCACCGAAGCATTCGCCCGCCGCGTTGTCATCTTCACCGCAGGTGGAATCGTACTTGCTGATCGGCTCGAAGCGCGCGTGGAAATCGTTCGTGTGCAGGATGGTGATGGCATAGTCGGCGCTGGCTGTGCCGGCGGTCAGCGCCAGCGCGGCGGCGCCGGTCAGAAGACGAAGCGACATGGGAATCCTATCTGTCGGGTTTTTATCGCCTGATCCTGCAACGGGTTTTTCCACCTGTCAAAGCACGTTGCGCCGGATTGGCGCGGCTCGGGGGTGGCGGTGACGCAGGGTCGCCTGCCGCTTGGGCAAGGCGGGCTTGCCGGGCAGCGTGGGCTGGAGTGCAGGGCGCGGAGGCAGGGATACCGCCGGGGGATTGACCGGGGCGGGGTTCCACGGCATCTGGAGCCCATGCTGATCTACAAAATCCTCCGGGCCGACGAATGGGCGGCACTGCAGGCGCAGGGCGAGACCGCCGGGGCGCCCATCGACGTGGCCGACGGCTACATTCACTTCTCGACCGCCGAGCAGGTGCGCGAGACTGCCGCGAAGCATTTTTCTGGCGTCGAGGGGCTGCATCTGCTCTGCTACGAGGCGGAGCAGCTGGGCGATCAGCTGCGCTGGGAGCCGTCGCGCGGTGGTGCGCTGTTCCCGCATCTCTATGCCGCGCTGCCGATGGCGGGGCTGAAATGGGCGCGTCCGCTGCCCCTGGGTGGCTCCGGCGCGCATGTATTTCCGGACGATATGGCATGATGCGATTTCTCGAAAAGGCAGGGCTGCCGCTGGTCCACAGGCTCGATCCCGAGCAGGCGCATCGGGCCGCCGTTCTGGCGCTGAAGATGGGGCTGGCACCGGCACCGGGGCTGATCACCTCGGACCGGCTGCGCTGCGAGGTGGCAGGGCTGCGGCTGCCGAACCCGATCGGCCTTGCCGCCGGGTTCGACAAGAACGCAGAGGCGCTGTCGGGCCTGTCGCGCGCGGGCTTTGGCTTTGTCGAGGTAGGCGCGATCACCCCGCGCGCGCAGCCGGGCAACCCCAAGCCGCGTCTGTTCCGGCTGACCGAAGACCGCGCAGCGATCAACCGCTTCGGCTTCAACAATGAGGGCATGGAGGCCGCTGCCGGGCGGCTGGTGCATCGCCCTCGCGACATGGTGCTGGGGCTCAACCTTGGTGCCAACAAAGACAGCGACGACCGCGCGGCGGATTTCGCCAAGGTGCTGGCGCGCTGCGGCGAGCATCTCGATTTCGCCACCGTCAACGTCAGCTCGCCCAATACCGAGCGGCTGCGCGACCTGCAGGGCAAGGATGCGCTTGCGGCGCTGCTGGGCGGTGTCATGGACGCGCGCGCGCACCTCGATGACCGCATTCCGGTGTTCCTCAAGATCGCGCCGGACCTCGACGAACAGGGGCTGAAGGACGTGGCCGAAGTGGCCATGGCCTCGAAGGTCGACGCGGTAATCGCCACCAACACCACGCTCTCGCGCGAGGGGCTGCGCTCGAGCCATGCCTCCGAAGCGGGCGGCATGTCGGGCCAGCCTTTGTTCGAGAAATCCACCCGAGTGTTGGCGCATCTGTCGCAGCTGACCGAGGGCCAGCTGCCGCTGATCGGGGTCGGCGGCATCGGCTCGGCCGAGCAGGCGTATCAGAAGATTCGTGCTGGGGCCTCGGCGGTGCAGCTTTACACCGCGCTGGTCTATGGCGGGCTGTCGCTGGTGCAGGACATCGCCGAGGGCCTCGATGCGCTGCTGGCGCGCGACGGTTTCGCCTCGGTCGAGGAAGCGGTGGGCACCGGGCGCGGAGACTGGACATGATCCTCTGGCACAATCCCCGTTGCAGCAAGTCGCGCGAGGCGCTGCAACTGCTGCAGGACAAGGGTGTGGAGCCGCAGGTGCGCCGCTATCTCGAAGACGCGCCGAGCTATGACGAGCTGAAGGCAGCGCAGGCCGCGCTTGGTGTGCCGGTGATCGAAATGATGCGCACCAAGGAAGCCGAGTTCAAAGCGGCGGGTCTGAGCAAGGCCAGCGACGATGAGACGCTGCTGCGCGCCATGGCCGAGACGCCCAAGCTGATCGAGCGGCCGGTCGCCTTCGAGGGCGATCGCGCGGTGATCGGCCGTCCGCCCGAGCGCGTGCTGGACCTGCTCTGAGCCATGGACGATAAATTCGAGATCTTCCTTGCCTGCGCGCCGGGGCTGGAGCCGGTTCTGGTGCAGGAGGCCAAGGCGCTTGGCTTCGGGCCGCTGAAGCCCGAGCAGGGCGGCGTGTCGTTTCAGGGCGGCTGGCCCGAGGTAGCGCGCGCCAATCTGGAACTGCGCGGCGCGGCGCGGGTGCTGGCGCGGATCGGCGGCTTCCCGGCACTGCATCTGGCGCAGCTCGACAAACGGGCGCGCAAGTTCCCATGGGGCGACATCCTGCGCGCCGATGTGCCGGTGAAGGTCGAGGCGCTGAGCCGCAAGTCCAAGATCTATCACGCGGGCGCCGCCAAGCAGCGCATTGAGCGCGCGATCACCGAAGAGCTGGGCGCGCCCATCGCCGAGGATGGCGTGCGCATCCTCGCGCGGATCGAGAACAACCTCGTGTCCTTCTCCGTCGACACCTCCGGCCAGCCGCTGCACCGGCGCGGGCTTAAGCAGGCGGTGAGCAAGGCGCCGATGCGCGAGACGCTGGCCTCGCTCTTCCTGCGGGCCTGCGGCTACGATGGCGTCGAGCCGGTGCTCGACCCGATGTGCGGCTCGGGCACCTTTCCCATCGAGGGGGCCGAGATCGCCGCCGGCCTCCTGCCGGGCCGGGCGCGGGCGTTTGATTTCGAGCGTCTGGCGGTCTTTGCGCCGGCGGACCTCAAGGGGATGAAGCGGCAGGGTCCGCTGCGCACGCCCTCCGCGCTCTACTATGGCTCCGATCGCGACGCGGGGGCGATCCGCTCGGCAACCGCCAATGCCGAGCGTGCCGGGGTGACGGAGTGGACGCGCTTCGACTGCCGCCCGGTGAGCGAGCTGCAGCGTCCCGAAGGCCCGCCGGGCCTTGTCATGGTGAACCCGCCCTATGGCGCGCGCATCGGCGAGAAGGGCCCGCTGCACGCGCTGCACGCCTCGCTGGGCGCGGTGCTGAGGGAAAACTTCGCCGGCTGGCGCGTCGGGATCATCACCACCGAGCCGGGTCTGGCCAAGGCCACCGGCCTGCGCTTCCTGCCCACCGGGGCGCCAGTGGCCCATGGCAGCCTGAAGGTGAAGCTCTACCGCACCGAGCCGCTCTGACGGCGGCGGATCAGCCAGATCACAAGAAGCGCCGCGGCGATCAGGCCGGCCAGCGGCAGCGTCACCAGCGCGAACCAGCCCGACACGAACAGCATCGCCAGCGTGCCGCCGATGTCCCGCCCCAGCACAACGCAGGGATAGCTGCCGGCCTCATCGAGCCGGCAGCCCGCCAGGTCTGCCACGGTGGTGGAGGCAAGGACGCCGGCGACCGGCAGCAGGCAGACCGCCAGCAAGGCGATCAGCGCATAGGTGATCGCCCGCAACACCACGGGTTCAGCCCTTGAGGGCGGCCAGCGCGGCTTTCAGGTCGATCGCCCCGTCGTAGAGCGCCCGGCCCGAGATCGCGCCGTTGAGTTCAGCGCCGCAATCGCGCAGGGCGATCAGATCGGCCATCGACGACACGCCGCCCGAGGCGATCACCGGGATCGACACGGCGCGCGCCATGGCGGCGGTATAGTCGATGTTCGGACCCTGCATGGCGCCATCGCGGTTGATGTCGGTGTAGATGATCGCCGCCACGCCGTCGTCTTCGAAGCTGCGCGCCAGGTCCACCGCGTCCACATCGGTCACCTCGGCCCAGCCCTTGGTCGCCACGCGCCCGTCGCGGGCGTCGATGCCGACGGCGATCTTGCCGGGGAACGCCTTTGCCGCCTCGCGCACCAGCGCCGGGTTCTCCACCGCCACGGTGCCGAGGATGACGCGCGCCAGCCCCTTGTCGAGCCAGCGCTCGATGGTCGCCATGTCACGGATGCCGCCGCCAAGCTGCGCCGGCACCTTGGTGCGCTCAAGGATCGACTCGACCGCCGCGGCGTTCACCGGCTCGCCGGCGAAGGCGCCGTTGAGATCCACAAGATGCAGCCAGTCGCAGCCGGCGTCGACAAACTCCATCGCCTGCGCGGCGGGATCGTCGTTGAAGACCGTGGCCTTCTCCATATCGCCGCGCAGCAGGCGCACGGCCTTGCCGTCCTTGAGGTCGATGGCGGGGTAGAGGATCATGGCGCGGCTCCGCAAAAGGTCAGTGACGGGATCGGTGTCGGCCACCCTATAGCCGCGCCGAGGCGCGCTTTGCAATCCGCGTGCCCGCGCCGGGGATCAGGGCGCCCAGGTCAGGAAGTTGCCGATCATCCGCAGCCCGGTTTCGGCGCTTTTCTCGGGGTGGAACTGAAAGCCCAGCATGGTGCCGCTGCCGACCACTGCGGTGACCGTGCTGCCGTAGTCCACATGGGCGATGCGGTGCTCGGGGGTGAGCATACGCATCTGGTAGGAGTGCACGAAATACGCGTGATCGCCGGTCTGCACGCCGTCAAGCACCGGGTGGTCGCGGTCGATCACCAGCTCGTTCCAGCCCATGTGCGGCACTTTCAGCGCCGGATCGGCGGGCAGGATCTTTTCGACCTCGCCATCGACCCAGCCAAGGCCGGGGGTCTCTTCGTATTCAAAGCCGACCCGCGCCATCAGTTGCATGCCGACGCAAATCCCAAGGAACGGACGGCCCCGCGCGATCACCGCTTCGACCATGGCGTCGAAGCAGCCCGAATGGCGCAGCGCCTTGGCGCAGGCCGGAAAAGCGCCATCGCCGGGCAGCACCAGTCGATCAGCCTTCGCCACCACCTCGGGGTCGTCGGTCACCACCACGGTGCCCGCGTCCAGCTCGTTCGCCATGCGTTGAAAGGCCTTCTCGGCCGAATGCAAGTTGCCGCTCTCGTAGTCGATGATCGCCGTCAGCATGTGGCTCACCTTTCCGGGCCGGTGCAGTCCCGGCCCCTTTCATCTTTCCGCAAATACTCCGGGGAGCGCGAGGGGCTGGCCCCTCGCTGGCCCTTGGCAAATTCAGAGCGCGCCCTTGGTCGAGGGAATCGCGTCGCTCTTGCGTGGATCGGGCTCCACCGCCTCGCGCAGCGCGCGGGCCACCGCCTTGAACACCGCCTCGACGATGTGGTGCGAGTTCACGCCATCGATCGCCTCGACATGCAGGGTGATACCGCCATGCGTCGCCAGCGCCTGAAAGAACTCGCGCACCAGCTCGCAGTCGAAGGCGCCGATCTTTTCGGTGGGCAACGCGACCTTCCAGACCAGGAAGGGCCGGGCCGAGAGATCCAGCGCGGCGCGCACCAGCGCGTCGTCCATCGGCAACAAGCAGGCACCGTAGCGGCGGATGCCGCGCTTGTCGCCAAGCGCCTTGGCCAGCGCCTGCCCAATGGCGATGCCGGTGTCCTCGACAGTGTGGTGGTCGTCGATGTGCAGGTCGCCCTCGGCGCGCACCACCATATCGATCAGCGAGTGGCGCGCCAGTTGGTCCAGCATGTGGTCAAAGAACCCCACGCCGGTCTTCATGTCGTAGCTGCCGGTGCCGTCGAGATCGAGGCTGACCTCGATCTTCGTCTCGGCGGTGCTGCGGCTCACTTCGGCCTTGCGCATGGACCATACTCCTCGGTGTGTTGCAGCGGCTTATAGGGCGGGGCAGGGCGCGCGCCAAGCCCCGGACGCAGCCAAGCCCGGGGCAGCGAAGCATCGGGCGCGGCTTGCGGCGGCGGGGGCGGTGTGACAGCTTGCCCGCATAGCAACGAAAGGCCCCGACCATGACCACCTGTGTCTTTGTGCAGATCCGCTGCAAGCCCGGCACCACCTATCAGGTGGCAGATGCGATCGCGCTGAAAGAGATTCACTCTGAACTCTATTCGACGTCGGGCGAATGGGACCTGCTGCTCAAGCTCTATATCCCCGAGGATGCCGACGTCGGGCATTTCATCAACGAAAACCTGCTCGTCGTGCCGGGCATCGAACGGTCGTTGACCACGCTGACTTTCAAGGCGTTCTGATCTGCAGTTCTGATCTGCAGTTCTGATCTGCAAGGGGGGGGGCGGCCTGCGGGTCGCCCGTCGCGTCTGTGCCGTTTGGGGGCGGAGACGCAAAGCCTGAGGCGCAAACGAAAAATCCCGGCATCGCGTGTCTGCGTCCGGTTGCCTCTGTGTCTGTCTGTAAGAAGGTGGTGAATGGAGCGGGCGAGGCGATTCGAACGCCCGACCCTTACCTTGGCAAGGTAATGCTCTACCCCTGAGCTACGCCCGCAAACCATTCATCATGTTCGGCTTTTCAGGCATCCGCCTGACTGCCGATCCGGCCTCTCACCGGTCCGACTTGCGCCGGAGGTCCAACTGGAGCGGGCGAGGCGATTCGAACGCCCGACCCTTACCTTGGCAAGGTAATGCTCTACCCCTGAGCTACGCCCGCTTCCTTGTTGGTGTGGGCGATTTAGAGTTTCCCGCAGACCTCCGCAAGAGGAAAATTCAGGTTTTTGCCGGAAATTTTCGGAAGAGCAAAAAAGCCCAGCAAAACGCGACGGAAACTTGGCGGCGGCGCGTATCGACCGTGGGCGTGCGAGGCGAGAGCGCGGCCCGCCCAAAGCCAGCATCGGAGCAATTGCACATGACCCGCGCCATTTACCGCTATGCCACACCGCTCATCACCGGGCTCTTTCTGGTCTCGCTGACCTCGGGACTCGCGCTGTTCTTTCACTGGAACATGGGCTGGTTCCACGGCATGCACGAATGGCTGAGCATGGTGCTGATCATGCCCTTCGCGCTGCACCTGTGGAAGAACTGGCGCCCGATGACCGCCTATCTGCGCAAGCCGGCCTTTGCCATGGCCATGGCGGCCTCGGTGATCATGGCCGGGGCCTTCGTCGTGCCAGCGCTGCTTGCGCAGGCGGGCCCGCGGGTGGGAGGCGTCCGCCGCAGTTCGCAGCGGCGGACCTGGTCCTGAACGGTAGCGTGGCCGAGGTGGCAGCGCTGATCGACGTGCCGGCCGCGGGACTGGCCGCGACGCTCACGGCGGCGGGATTCGCGGTGGGCGGACAGGAAGAAAGCCTTGCCATGATCGCACGCGCCTCGGGGCGGAGCGATGCCGAGATGCTTGGGACGGTGATCGGCGCGTGGCGCTGAGACGCAGGTTTCAATGTGCGTATTTGAAAAGAGAAGAAGGCCCGGGGCGAGATGCTCGGGCCTTCTTCTCTTCAAAAATACGCAGCTGCGGACGGGCGGGAGCGGCTGATTGCGGCGCCGCGCTGTGTCAGAACGGCACGTCCCCCGCCGAATCCGCCGCGGTGACGAAGCGCGCGACCACCTTCTTCACGCCGGCCTTCTCGAAATCGATCTCCAGCTTGTCGCCCTCGATAGCGACGATCTCGCCGTAGCCGAATTTCTGGTGGAAGACGCGCTCGCCCATCGCGAAGGCCGAGACCGCCTGCAGGTCGATGACTTGGTTGCGGCTCTCGCGCGGCTGGCTGACAGAGCGCGCGCTGGATGAGCGTTCCTGCAGCCGCTTCCAGCCGGGCGAGTTGTAGACATTGGCCTCGGAGGCGCGCGTCTCGAGGCCCGAACCGCCGCCATAGCCGCTGTTCATGCCCGCCGCGCCATAGCCGCCGCCGTAGAGGCCGGGCGGGGTGAGAATCTCCACGTGCTGCTCGGGCAACTCGTCGATGAAGCGCGAGGGCAGGGCCGATTGCCACTGGCCGAACACCCGCCGGTTGGCGGCGAAGGAGATGGTGCAAAGCTCTTCGGCGCGGGTGATGCCGACGTACGCGAGGCGGCGTTCTTCCTCGAGCCCCTTGAGGCCGCTTTCGTCCATCGAGCGCTGCGACGGGAACAGCCCGTCTTCCCAGCCCGGCAGGAACACCGCCGGAAACTCCAAACCCTTGGCAGCGTGCAGCGTCATGATCGAGACCTTGGCGCCGGTCTCTTCCGTCTCGTTGTCCATGATCAGCGCGACGTGTTCGAGAAACCCCTGCAGGTTGTCGAAATTCTCCAGCGCCTTGACCAGTTCCTTGAGGTTTTCCAGCCGGCCCGGGGAATCGGGGTTCTTGTCGTTTTGCCACATCTCTGTGTAGCCGCTCTCGTCGAGCATGATCTCGGCCAGTTCCACGTGGCTCATGGTCTTGGCCAGCGGCTTGTCCTCGTCGATCAGCACCAGATCGTCGTCGTCCTGCTGCACTTCCGACGGCAGGCCGAGTTGCTGGCGGGCGACCTCGTGCCAGCGGTCCATCTGTTCGACGAAGGTGGCCAGCTTGCCGGCGCCCTTGCCGGTGATTTCCTTGTCGCGCAGCAGCAGGCGCGCGCCGTTCAGCAGCGTCGTGCCGTTGGCGCGCGCTTTCATCTGGATCTTCTGCTGCGCCTTGTCGCCGAGGCCGCGCTTGGGGGTGTTGACGATGCGCTCGAAGGCCAGATCGTCCTCGGGCGAGACCACCAGCCGGAAATAGGCCATGGCATCGCGAATCTCGAGCCGTTCGTAGAAGCGCGGCCCGCCGATCACCCGGTAGGGCAGACCGATGGTCAGGAAGCGGTCCTCGAAGGCGCGCATCTGGTGTGAGGCGCGCACGAGGATCGCCATATCGTCCAGCGAGAAGGCGTGCATCCCGCGCGCGCCGCGCTGCGCCGCCTCGATCTCCTCGCCGATCCAGCGCGCCTCTTCCTCGCCGTCCCAATGGCCGATCAGGCGCACCTTCTCGCCATCCCCGGCTTCGGTCCACAGCTCTTTGCCGAGTCGGTTCTCGTTGCCGCGGATCACCGAAGAGGCGGCGGCGAGGATATGCGGGGTCGAGCGGTAGTTCTGTTCCAGCCGGACCACATGCGCGCCGGGGAAATCCTTTTCGAAGCGCAGGATGTTGCCCACCTCGGCACCGCGCCAGCCGTAGATCGACTGGTCATCGTCGCCGACGCAGCAGATGTTGGTGTGGCCCTGCGCCAAAAGCCGCAGCCAGAGATACTGGGCGACGTTGGTATCTTGATACTCGTCCACCAAGATAAAGCGGAACCAGCGCTGGTATTGCTCCAGCACGTCGGCGTGCTGCTGGAAGATTGTCACCACATGCAGCAGCAGATCGCCGAAGTCGCAGGCGTTCAGTTCGCGCAGCCGGGTCTGGTACTGGGCGTAAAGCTCGGTGCCGCGGTTGTTGAAGGCCGAAGCCTCTGACGCGGGCACCTTGTCGGGCGTCCAGGCGCGGTTCTTCCAATTGTCGATCAGCGACGACAGCTGCCGGGCCGGCCAGCGCTTTTCGTCGATGTTGTTGGCCGCGATCACCTGTTTCAGCAGGCGGATCTGGTCGTCGGTGTCGAGGATGGTGAAATTCGTCTTCAGCCCCACGAGTTCGGCATGGCGGCGCAGCAGCTTGACGCAGATCGAGTGGAAGGTGCCCATCCACGGCAGCCCCTCGACCGCATGGCCGAGCAGGCGGCCGACCCGCTCTTTCATCTCGCGCGCGGCCTTGTTGGTGAAAGTCACCGACAGAATCTCATTCGGCCGGGCGCGGCCGGTGGTCAGCAGGTGCGCGATACGGGCGGTCAGCGCCTTGGTCTTGCCGGTGCCGGCACCGGCCAGCATCAGCACCGGCCCGTCGAGCCGTTCCACCGCCTCGCGCTGCGCGGGGTTGAGATCGTCGAGGTAGGGCGCCGGGCGCGCCGCCATGGCCCGCTGCGACAGCGAGGCTCCCTCGAATGCATCCATGTCGTCAAAGCTGCTCATGGCGCAAATCTAGCGCGGCCCGGCGCCCGGCGAAAGGTGCGTTCTTTATTTGTTCTTAAAATCTCCGGCGAGGGCGTGTTTGCAGGGTGCGCCGGCGGCCATCGGCTCGCGAAGGCTGCAGTCGTTCCCTAGTTTTGCGGAGCACGCGGGCGTTTCGAACGGTCCGCCAGACCGCCGCGTTGCGGGTCGGCAGGCGGCGGACCTCGTGCTTTTTTGCTCAGGCGAGGCGTATCGGGCCTCAGGCTGCTAAGTCATTCCTCGCGACGAATGTCGGGCGCGGGCAGGGGGCCGCAGGCGTCCGACGCGGGATGCACGCAAGGATTGAAATCGGCGAGGTTTTGCAAAGTTTGCGCTCGCAGATGCTAAATTTGCATAGCCACTTGCGCCGCATCGCAGCATCGCGTTCACTCCACGTCACCGCAGGCATGGCGGTAGTGACGGAGGAAGATAATGCCAGAGTTCCAGAAGATTCTCATCGCCAACAGGGGCGAGATCGCGATCCGCATCATGCGGGCGGCGAACGAGATGGGGAAGAAGACGGTCGCCGTCTACGCGGAAGAGGACAAGCTGGGGCTCCACCGTTTCAAGGCCGATGAAGCCTATCGGATTGGCGAGGGCCTCGGGCCGGTGGCGGCGTATCTGGCGATTCCCGAAATTATTCGCGTGGCCAAGGAAGCGGGCGCCGACGCGATCCATCCGGGCTATGGCCTGCTGTCGGAAAACCCCGAATTTGTCGATGCATGCGCCGAGGCGGGCATCACCTTCATCGGGCCCAAGGCTGAAACCATGCGCGCGCTTGGCGATAAGGCCAGCGCCCGCGAGGTGGCGATCGAGGCCGGCGTGCCGGTGATTCCCGCGACCGAGGTGCTGGGTGATGATTTCGACGCCATCGCCAAGGACGCCGAAGAGATCGGCTATCCGCTGATGCTGAAGGCCAGCTGGGGCGGCGGCGGGCGCGGGATGCGTCCGATCGAGTCTTCCAAGGAACTGAAAGAGAAGGTGCTGGAGGGCCGGCGGGAGGCCGAGGCCGCCTTTGGCAATGGCGAGGGGTATCTCGAGAAGATGATCACCCGCGCCCGCCACGTCGAGGTGCAGATCCTCGGCGACAAGCAGGGCAACATCTACCACCTCTACGAGCGCGACTGCTCTGTGCAGCGCCGCAACCAGAAGGTCGTCGAGCGTGCCCCTGCGCCCTATCTCAGCGAAGCGCAGCGCGAGGAGCTGTGCGAGCTTGGCCGCAAGATCTGTGCCCATGTGAACTACGAATGCGCCGGCACCGTCGAATTCCTGATGGATATGGACAGCGGCAATTTCTACTTCATCGAAGTGAACCCGCGCGTGCAGGTCGAGCACACCGTCACCGAAGAGGTGACCGGCATCGACATCGTGCAGGCGCAGATCATGATCGCCGAGGGCAAAAGCCTCGCCGAAGCCACCGGCAAGGCCTCGCAATACGACATCCGTCTCACCGGCCACGCGCTGCAGACCCGGATCACCACCGAAGACCCGACCAACAACTTCATCCCCGATTATGGCCGGATCACCGCCTATCGCTCGGCGACGGGCATGGGCATCCGCCTCGACGGCGGCACGGCTTACGCGGGCGGGGTGATCACCCGCTACTACGATTCTCTGCTGGTGAAGGTGACCGCCAAGGCGCCGACCCCGGAGAAGGCGATCAGCCGCATGGACCGCGCGCTGCGCGAGTTCCGTATTCGCGGGGTCAGCACGAACATCGACTTCGTGATCAACCTGCTCAAGCATCCGGTGTTCCTGAACAACCAGTACACCACGAAGTTCATCGACACGACGCCCGAACTCTTCGACTTCAAAAAGCGCCGTGACCGCGGCACCAAGGTGCTGACCTATCTCGCCGACATCACGGTGAACGGTCACCCAGAGGTGCAGGGGCGCCAGAAACCCCATGCCGAACTGAAGCCCGCCCGCGCGCCGTCGCTGCGCGCCGAGGCGCCGCCGCCGGGCACCCGCACGCTGCTGGAGGAAAAGGGCGCGCAGGCCGTGGCCGACTGGATGGCGGCGCAGAAGCAGCTGCTGATCACCGACACCACCATGCGCGACGGGCACCAGTCGCTGCTGGCCACGCGGATGCGCTCGCTCGACATGATCAAGGCGGCACCGGCCTATGCGGCAAACCTGCCGGGCCTCTTCTCTGTGGAATGCTGGGGCGGGGCGACCTTCGATGTGGCCTACCGTTTCTTGCAGGAATGCCCGTGGCAGCGCCTGCGCGACATCCGCGCCAAGATGCCCAACATCATGACGCAGATGCTTCTGCGCGCCTCCAACGGCGTCGGCTATACCAACTATCCCGACAACGTGGTGCAGAGCTTCGTCGCACAGGCGGCGACCAGCGGGGTCGACGTGTTCCGCGTGTTCGACTCGCTGAACTGGGTCGAGAATATGCGCGTGGCGATGGATGCGGTGATCGACAGCGGCAAAATTTGCGAAGGCACGATCTGCTACACCGGCGACATCCTCGATCCGGCCCGCGCCAAGTACGATCTCAAGTACTACGTGGCGATGGGCAAGCAGCTGAAAGAGGCTGGCGCGCATGTGCTGGGCCTGAAGGATATGGCCGGTCTGCTGAAACCCTCTGCCGCCGGTGCGCTGGTGACCGCGCTGAAAGAAGAGGTCGGCCTGCCGATCCATTTCCACACCCATGACACCAGCGGTGCGGCGATTGCCACCATCATGGAAGCCTCGAAAGCGGGCGTTGATGCGGTGGACGCGGCGATGGACGCGCTTTCGGGCAATACCTCGCAGCCGACGCTCGGCTCGATCGTCGAGGCGCTGCGCCACACCGAGCGCGACACCGGGCTCGACGTCGACGTGATCCGCGAAGTGTCGAACTACTGGGAGGCGGTGCGCGGCCAATATGCGGCCTTCGAGAGCAGCATGCAGGCCCCCGCGTCGGAGGTCTACCTGCACGAGATGCCCGGCGGCCAGTTCACCAACCTCAAGGCGCAGGCACGCTCGCTGGGGCTGGAAGAGCGCTGGCACGAGGTCGCCAAGACCTATGCCGACGTGAACATGATGTTCGGCGATATCGTGAAGGTGACCCCTTCGTCGAAGGTGGTGGGCGACATGGCGCTGATGATGGTCAGCCAGGGCCTCACCCGCGCACAGGTGGAGGACCCCAAGAGCGACGTCAGCTTCCCCGACTCGGTGATCGACATGATGCGCGGCAACCTCGGCCAGCCGCCGGGCGGCTTCCCCGAGGGGATCGTCAAGAAGGTTCTGAAAGGCGAGAAGCCCAACACCGAACGTCCGGGCAAGCATCTGCCGCCCGCCGATCTTGATAAGCTGCGCGCCGAACTGCAGGAGAAGTTCCCGGACGTCGAATTCGACGACGAGGATCTCAACGGCTACCTGATGTACCCCAAGGTCTTCACCGACTACATCGCGCGGCACGAGGAATACGGCCCGGTGCGGGTGCTGCCGACGCTGGCCTATTTCTACGGCATGCAGCCGGGCGAGGAGATCACCGCCGAGATCGATCCGGGCAAGACGCTGGAGATTCGCCTGATCACCGTCGGCGAGACGCAGGACGACGGCGAGGTGCGGGTGTTCTTCGAACTCAACGGCCAGCCGCGCGCGGTGCGCGTGCCGGACCGCAAGGCAAAGGCGGCCACCGGGGCCAAGCCCAAGGCCGAGCTGGGCAACGCCAACCACATCGGCGCTCCGATGCCCGGCGTTGTGGCGTCGATCGCGGTGCAGGCCGGGACGAAGGTCAAGGAAGGCGATCTGCTGTTGACCATCGAGGCGATGAAGATGGAGACCGGCATGCACGCCGAGCGCGACGCGGTGATCAAGGCGGTGCATGTGACGCCGGGCAGCCAGATCGACGCCAAGGACCTTCTGATCGAACTGGAAGAGTAACCTCGCGCCACGACGCAGCGGCTCAGAAGCGCGGGGCAGGGCAACCTGACCCCGCGTTTTTCATGCGCGTCACATCGCCCACATGGCCCCTGTCCAGATCGCTGGCCCAAGAAGCGCAAAGGCGATGAGGATCAACAGCCCGTCGCGCAGCGTCAGGCCGAGGCCAAACAGCAGCACCGGCAGTGCAACGAGAAAGGGCAGGCCCGGCACGAAGCCAAGGCCGATCACCGCGATGCCCGCCACCACCAGCAACACCGCAATGATCCGCGAGACCGTGCCGTTCGCCGCCCATGTCATGCGCGAGCCGACATAGCGCCGGATGCGCCGCGCCTTGGGCCACGCCTTCTTGATGCTGGCGGTGAACGTGTCGGCGGGAAATTCGATGCAGGCCAGCTTAGACGGCAGCCAGACGCCGGATTTGCCGCGCATCATCTGCGCGCCGCACAGGATGAACAGCACACCGATCAGCGCGGGCACGCCGGGGATCATCCCTATGGGCAGCATCAGGAAGGCCGCGAGCACGATCAGCAGCGGACCGAACCCCCGCGATTCAAGCGTGCGCACCACGTCCCTTACCTCGATACAGCCGTCGCTGTCTCCGAGGTGCGAGAGGTCTTGCATGATTCCTTCGAGTGGCTGGTCGGTCATATCGCTCCCCAAAGACGTGTAAGGGGTAAGCGCCGCAAGGGCGGCGCGGGTTCCGATATGCGTGTCTTCCCTTGGGGCAAGCGCTGCGCCGGGCGCTGAGCAAAAGGGTCGGGCACGCCGCCGCGCCCGACCGAAAGTGCTTATTCCGCCGCTTTGCGCGCCGCCTTCGGGGCGGTGATCGGCAGGTAATCCTGCGGCTCACGGTGCTCTTCGAAGTTGAACACATTGGCCCGGATCTCGGAGCAGCGGTCGAGATCGACTTCCGCCGTGATCACCTCGTCGCCCGAGGTGCTGGCCTTGGCGACGATCTCGCCCGTGGGGGCGACGATGATGCTGCCGCCGATCAGGATCGAGCCTTCCTCAAGCCCCGCCTTGGCCACGGCGACACCCCACGTGCCGTTCTGGTAGCAGCCCGCCTGCACCGACAACTCGTTGTGGAAATACTGCAGGTGGTCATGCTCGGGCGCCGGGGCGAAATGGATCGGGGTGTTGTAGCCGAGGCAGACCAGTTCGGCCCCGCCAAGACCCAGCACACGCCACGTCTCGGGCCAGCGGCGGTCGTTGCAGATACACATGCCAAGCTTGCCGCCGAGCATGTCGAAGGTCGGCCAGCCGAGATCGCCCTTTTCGAAGTAGCGCTTTTCGAGATGCTGGAACGGACGCCATTCCTCGTTCTCCCAGTGGCCCGGCAGGTGGATCTTGCGATACTTGCCGACGATCTCGCCGTCCGGCCCGACAAGGATGGCGGTGTTGTAGTGGTGGCCGTCCTCGGTCAGTTCGGCGTAGCCGAGGTGGAAGCCGATCTGCAGCTCGCGAGCGAGCGCAAAGAGCGGCGCTGTATCTTCGTTCGGCATCTCGGTCTCGAACCACTGGTCCAGCTCGGGGCCGGCCTCGATGAACCAGCGCGGGAAGAAGGTGGTGAGCGCGAGTTCGGGGAAGACCACGAGGCTGGCGCCGCGGTCCTTGGCGCTGCGCATCATCGCGCACATGCGGGCAACGGTGGAGCTGCGCGGCTCGTCCTTGGCGATGGGGCCAAGCTGGGCGGCGGCGACAGTGAACTTGCGGCTCATATGGGAGGTCCTTTTTTAGTGTCGTATCTGGGAGGCCGGGGCGCCGATGAGTTGCTCGTAAAGCTCGGGATCGGTGTCGCCCTCGGTGCCGAAGGTGAGAATGCGGGAGGTTTCGTCGAGGCCGAGAAGGGCGCGGGCCTGCGCATCGGCCATCGCAAGCCGCAGCCCGGCAATGCCCGCGACGGCCGACTCGCCTGCGACCAGCGCGGGATCGCCCCCCTGAGGGTAGGCAAGGCGGCGCATGGCGGCGATGGCGGCGGCATCGGCGAGCGCGATGACCGCGTCGCCATGATCTTGCAGGATCTCCCACGCGAGCGCCGAGACCTCGCCGCAGGCGAGCCCGGCCATCAGCGTCTCGAGATCGCCGTGCACGGCCGTGCGCGCGCCGCTGCGGTAGGAGGCGAGGAAGCAGGCGGCCTGATCGGGGTCGCAAAGCACGATCTTCGGGCGGTCCGCGCCATAGCGGCGGACGGCCTGTGCGGTGACCGCTGCGGCCATGCCGCCGACGCCGGTTTGCAGGAAGATGTGGGTGGGCGGCTCGGTCAGTGCGTCGAGCGCCTCGGCGGCCATGATCTCGTAGCCCTGCATCACGTCGCGCGGCACATCCATGTAGCCGGGATATGAGGTGTCGGAGACCACGAACCAGCCGTTGGCGCTGGCCGTCTCCTGCGCTTTGCGCACCGAGTCGTCATAGTTGCCTTGGGTGCGGCGGACCTCGGCGCCAAATGCCTCGATGGCCGATCTGCGGCCCTCGGAGACGGTGGCATGAATGAAGATGACGCAGGCGCAGCCGAAGCTCTGCGCGCCCCAGGCGACGGAACGCCCATGATTGCCGTCGGTGGCGCAGCAGACGGTGATCTCAGCAGCCTCTGGAAGCGCGCGGGAGGTGATCTCTTCCATGCTCACCTCGCGGGCAAGGCGCGCCGAAAGTTCCTTCTGCAGCAGCCGCGCCACGGCATAGGCGCCGCCGAGCGCCTTGAAGCTGCCAAGGCCGAAGCGGGTGCTTTCGTCCTTGTAGTGCAGCGCCGCGACGCCGATCTCGGCCGCCAGCGCGGGCAGCGCGGTGAGCGGGGTCTCGGTGTAGCCCGGCCACGCGCGGATGGTCGCGGCGGCGGTGGTAAACCCCGTGTCGCTGAGGATCGCGTTCTGCGCCTCGCTCCACGGCGAGCCGGGGACGGCCTGCGCGTTGAGAGCGAGCGTGAAGGCCTCATCTGTGCCTGCGTTGCGCGTGAGTTCTTCGGCCATGGTGTCCTTCCAAGGGTCTGCGGTACTGAAGAAGAAAGTTCGGACTTTTGCAAAGGTGTGCGGGGCGTCGGGTGCCTTTGGGTAAGCCTGTGCTGAATATTCGGGCACCTCAAGCGGGCGTTTCAGGTCAAGCGTGTGCTGCAGCGGGTCAGCCGGTCGATCAGGCGGCGATTTCCCGCAACAGCCAGTCGCGGAAAGTGCCGACCTCGGCGCTGCCGGCGCTGCGCTCGGGCAGGATAAGCGCGTAGCTTTCGCCGGTGTCGAAGCGGCGCGGGGCAGCGCGCGCGAGATGGCCGCTGGCGAGCGCCGGGCGAGCAATGATCTCGGGCACGATGCCAACGCCAAGGCCCGCCGTCGCGGCATCGAGGATCATGTCGAAATGGTCGAAGCGCGCGCCGCGCAGGATGCGGCGGGCATCTGTATCGCTGCCGCGGAACCAGTCGAGCCACAGCGTCGGGCGGGTGGATTGCTGCAGCAGCGGCAGATCCAGAAGCTCGGCATCGGTCAGTTCGGCGCGCCCGTCGAGCAGCGCGGGGGCGGCGACCACAACCATCTCCTCGCGGGCGACCGTCTCGGCGCTGGTGCCGGGGGTTTCATGCTGGCTGCGCATAAGCGCAAGGTCGAAGGGGTCGCGGGCAAACTCCACCGGCTGCAGCCGCGCCGACAGATCGAGGGTGATGCCGGGAGCGACCAGAGCAAATTTCGGCAGGCGCGGGATCAGCCATGTGCGGGCAAAACTCGGCAGCACAGCAATGCGCAGCACGGTGGACTGCCCACCAAAGGCCATGACACCCATGGCGGCGGAGTTCAGCTCGCCCAGCACCTTTTCGGCCTGCACCAGAAAGGCCTGCCCGGCTGGCGACAGCACCAGTCGTTGCCGGACGCGGAGGAAGAGAGCCACGCCAAGCCGGTCCTCCAACGCCGCGAGCGAGCGCGAGATGGCGCTTTGCGTAAGGTTCAGGCTCTCGGCGGCCATGGTGGTGGTGCCGCGCCGGGCGCAGGCGACAAAGGCTTCCAGCTCGCCGACGCTGGGCATGTAGGGTTTGCGCATCGAGGTCTCCTTGGATGCGCGGACTATGAGTTTTCATCATGACTTGAGCAATTCAAATCGTTTCCCAGAGGGACGCAGCGGCGCTAGTCTGCGCGCCAAACGCATGATCCTTTCGAAGGAGCCTCCCGATGACTGACCTGTCCCACCTCAAGCCCAAGGAACAGCCCGCGCTTGCCTCGTTCAGCTGGGAGGACCCGTTTCTGTTCCACGAGCAGCTGACCGAAGAAGAGCGGATGATCAGCGACACCGCGCACGCCTTCGCGCAGGAAAAGCTGCTGCCGCGCGTCGAGCATGCGTACCTCGAAGAACACACCGACCCCGAGATCTTCCGCGAGATGGGCGAGCTGGGCCTCTTGGGCTCGACCATTCCTGAGGCCTATGGCGGCATCGGCGCGGGATATGTGGCCTACGGCCTCGTCGCGCGCGAGGTGGAGCGGGTGGACAGTGGCTACCGGTCGATGATGTCGGTGCAGTCCTCGCTCGTGATGTACCCGATCTACGCCTATGGCTCCGAAGAGCAGCGCATGAAGTACTTGCCGAAGCTCGCCAGTGGCGAGTGGATCGGCTGCTTTGGCCTGACCGAGCCCGACGCGGGGTCCGATCCCGCGGGGATGAAAACGCGGGCTGTGAAGACCGAGAACGGCTACGTGCTCAAGGGCTCGAAGATGTGGATCTCCAACGCGCCGATTGCCGATGTCTTTGTGGTCTGGGCCAAGTCGGAAGCGCATGGCGGCAAGATCCGCGGCTTCGTGCTGGAAAAGGGCATGAAGGGGCTGAGCGCACCGAAGATCGGTGGCAAGCTGAGCCTGCGCGCCAGCATCACCGGCGAGATCGTCATGGATGACGTCGAAGTCGGCGAAGACGCGCTGCTGCCCAACGTCGAGGGTCTCAAGGGGCCGTTCGGCTGCCTCAACCGCGCGCGCTACGGCATCGCCTGGGGCGTCATGGGCGCCGCCGAGTTCTGCTGGCATCAGGCGCGCAGCTACGGTCTCGACCGCAAGCAGTTCGGCAAGCCGCTGGCTGGCACGCAGCTCTTCCAGAAAAAGCTCGCCGACATGCAGACCGAGATCGCGCTTGGCCTGCAGGCCTGCCTGCGCACGGGTCGGCTGATGGACGAGGGCCGCGCCGCGCCCGAGATGGTCTCGCTGATCAAGCGCAACAACTGCGGCAAGGCGCTGGATGTCGCGCGCATGGCCCGCGACATGCACGGCGGCAACGGCATCCAGATCGAATACGGCGTGATGCGCCACGCCGCCAACCTTGAGACGGTCAACACCTATGAGGGCACCCACGACGTGCATGCGCTGATCTTGGGGCGGGCGCAGACCGGCATTCAGGCGTTCTTTTGATGCAGGTTCCCCCATTGCCGCCGATGCACGGGGTGCGCGTGATCGAACTGGCGCGCATCCTCGCCGGGCCTTGGGCCGGGCAGGTGCTGGCCGATCTGGGTGCGGAGGTGATCAAGGTCGAGGCGCCGCAGGGCGACGACACCCGCCGCTGGGGCCCCCCGTTCATCGAACGCGAAGGCGACCGCTCGGCCGCCTACTTCCACGCCACCAACCGCGGCAAACGCTCGGTCATTGCCGATTTCCGCACGCCCGAGGGGCAGGCGAGGGTGCGCGAACTGGTGGCCGAGGCCGATGTGGTGATCGAGAACTTCAAGCTCGGAGGCCTGCGCAAATACGGCCTCGACTACGAGAGCCTGCGCGAAGTGAACCCGCGGCTGGTCTATTGCTCTATCACCGGTTTTGGGCAGGACGGGCCCTATGCCGAGCGGGCCGGGTACGACTCTTTGATCCAGGGCATGGCGGGCTGGATGGACCTGACCGGCAGCCCCGAGGGCGAGCCGCAGAAGGTCGGCGTGGCCTTTGCCGACATCTTCACCGGGCTCTATTCGGTGATCGGCATTCAGGCGGCGCTGGCCGCGCGCGAACGCACCGGGCAGGGGCAGCTGGTCGACATGGCGCTGCTCGACTGTGCGGTGGGCGTGCTGGCCAATCAGGGGATGAACTACCTGGCCACCGGCAAGGCGCCGCGCCGGCTGGGCAATGCGCATCCAAATATCGCGCCCTACGAGGTGCTGCCCACTGGCTCGGGCGATCTGATCCTTGCCGTAGGAAACGACGGGCAATTTGCCCGGCTGTGCGACGTGCTTGGGCTGTCGCTGGCCGAGGATGCGCGCTTTGCCACCAACGAGGCGCGGGTGGCGAATCGCGACCTGCTGCGGCCCGCGTTGGTGGGGGCGCTGGCAAAATGGGACCGGGGCGAGTTGCTGGCGGCGTTGGAGAAGGCCACCGTGCCTGCCGGGCCGATCAACTCGGTCGATCAGGTGTTCGAGAACCCTCAGGTGATCGCGCGCGGTATGGCGGTGGAGGCAGGCGGCGTGCCCGGCATCCGCACGCCGATCCGCCTGTCTGAAACGCCGCTGACGCCGGCGCGCCCATCGCCGAAGCTCGGGCAGGGCTGAAAGGGTGGCGAGGGGGCGCCGCCCCCTCGGCGCTGCGCGCCTCACCCCCGGGCGTATTTGCAAAGAGAAGAAAGGCGTGGCGCGTGGCTTCTTCTCTTGAAAAATACGCCCGCCGGAGGCGGACCGGCGCTCTGCAAAGGCAGCCTCCGCCGGGAAAAGCGCGATGCTCTGCGCTGCGCTCTGGTACGCGCCGCGCCGCTTTAGTAGGGTCGCGCGCATGACGGCGCCCGCGATCAGTTTTTCCGAGGATCAGGCCGAAGCCTGGGACCGCGTGGCCGAGATGCTGCGCGGGGCTGGCGTCGATCTGGATGAAGGCACCACCGAGCCCGCGCGCGAGGGGCTTTCTAAGGTCATGGCTCTGATGGGCAAGGCCGGCTCGGGCAAGACGCTGCTTCTGGCCGAGCTGTGCAAGGCGCTGCAGGAGGCGGGCTGCGAGATCGTCTCGGGCGATTTCGAAAGCCGCAAGAAGCGCGAGAAGCGCACGCTGGCGGTGCTGGCGCCGACCAACAAGGCGGCCTCGGTGCTGCGCATGCGCGGCGTGCCGGCGACCACCATTCACCGCATTCTTTACACGCCGGTCTACGACCCGGTCTACGAACGCATCGCCGAATGGCTGATGGGCAACGAGGAGCGCCCGGAGATCGAGGCGCTGACCGAGGAGGCGCTGGACCGCGCCTATGCCTCCTATCAGGGGCACAAGTCGGTGCCGGCGGCGCTGGCGGCGGCGGGGCTGCGCGGCAGCGATTTCATCACCGGCTGGAAGCGCCGCGAGGAGCCGCTCGACATCGGTTTCGTCGATGAGGCCTCGATGCTGGACGACCGGCAGTTCGAGGATCTGCGCGAGATTTTCCCCAACCTGCTGCTGTTCGGCGATCCGGCGCAGCTGGCGCCGGTGAACCAGTCGGGCAAGATGGTCTTTGACGCGGTGCCCGAAGAGCGCAAACTGGAGCTGTCGCGCATCCACCGGCAGGAGGCCTCGAACCCGATCCTCGATCTTGCGCATGCGCTGGCCGACCCGGAGGTGGATTTCTACCGCTTCGAGCGTCTGGTCGAGGAGATGGCGGCGAAGGACGACCGGGTGGTCTGGGGCCAGCGGGTCGAGGTCGACCTGATGGCGCGCTCGCCGGTGCTGGTCTGGCGCAACGCCACGCGCATTCGCCTGATCAACGCGTTCCGCGCTGTGCATGATGCGCCCGAAACCGAGCTTCTGCCCGGCGAGCCGCTGATCTGCGACGGGCTGGAACTGCCGCTGAAGCACCGCAAGAAGCGGCTCGATCTGGAGGCGCGCGGGCTGATCAAGGGCGCGCAGGTGGTCTACCTCGGGCCGGGCAAGAAGCCGGGCTTCTCGCGGCTGCATGTGGTCGGCGCGCCGGACCCGCAGGTCTCGGCCGCCTCGATCGTGAAGATCGAAAAACCCGACGAGGAAGAGCCCTTTATCCCCTTTGCCGCGCGCATGGGCGCGACCTTTCTGCACGGGGCGGCGGTGACCATCCACAAGGCGCAGGGCTCGCAATGGGAGAACGTGCAGGTGTTTGCCCCCGACCTCTATACCGCCGCGCGCATGGGGCGGGTCGAGGCGGGCCAGCCGCTGTGGAAACGTCTGGCCTATGTGGCGATCACCCGCGCCAGCGACCGGCTGCACTGGGTGGTGCGCAATCGCCTTGCGCGCCCCTCCGGGCCGCTGCGGGTGGACGATCTGGCCGCCGCCGCACCGGCGCCGCTGGAGCTGGAGATGCAGGGCGAGGACGCGGCGGGCTGAGGGCAGGGCCGCTCGGAGCCGTTCGGGATTTCCTCTTGCAAGGGGAGGGGCCGATCCGTCAATCTGCCTCGGGTTTGGCAACGCGCAAGGAGGGGCGATGATCCGCAGCAGCATCAGAGAAGCGGGGCGCCATGCCAGCTGAGGCGGTCCTTGAAATGGAGCCCAAGGTCTCGCGCTGGTTTGTGCTGGACGCGGAGAAGGTGGCGCAGTTCGGTGCGGTCACCGGGGATCTCAAGTTCTTTCACGAAGATGCCGGGGCCTCTGCCAGTTTCCTTTTCGGCGAGCCAGTGGCGCAGGGTTTTCTGACATTGTCCATGCTGTCGGCCATGTGCGCCGACGCGGTGCCGCCGTTTCCGGGCCAGATCGCCAATGTGAATTACGGTTTCGACCGGGTGCGCTTTGTCACGCCGGTGCCGGTGGGGTCGCGCGTGCGCGGTCATTTTACCGTTGGCGGGGTGGAAGAAGAGGAAGAGCGCCTGACCGTGCATTGGGACGTGGAGATCGAGATCGAGGGGCAGGGGCGCGATCAGCCCGCACTGGTGGCGCAATGGGTGACCTTCCTCGAGGTGCGGGACTGACCGCGGCGCGGCGGCAGGGCGCAATCGGGCGCGGCTTGACCCGGCGCCGCGCAGAGCCGACACAGGGGCGCGCAACAGGAGACCCCGCATGACCGAGCCGTTTCTCGAAGCCCCCTCGCCCTATCTGCAGCACCTTGGGGCCGCGCTGACCGACTGGCGGGCGGATTTTGCCCGCTTCGAGCTGGACCTCGCCCCCGAGCACATGAACCGCCATGAGAACCCGCATGGCGGTGTGCATGCCTCGCTGCTGGACACGGCGATGGGCTTTGCGGGTTGTTTCACCGGCGACGAAGACGACAAGCTGATGGCGCTGACGCTGTCGCTTAACGTGCAATACCTGTCGCGTCCCAAGGGCACCCGGCTGATCGCCGAAGGCACCCGCACCGGCGGCGGCAAGAGCACCTTCTTTGCCGAGGCGGTGATCACCGATGAGACCGGCGAGTTGATCGCCAAGGGCAGCGGCGTCTTTCGCTACCGTCGGCGGGGCTGATCCCAGGCGCGACCGGCCCGCACCTCAGGCGAGCGCCTCCAGCGCGTCCACATCGGCGGCTTCGAGTGCGTGGCGCGCGGCGGCGATGCGCTCCGGCGGCCAGTGCCACCATGCAAGGTGCAAAAGCCGCGCGATTTCATCCTCGCCAAAGCGCCTGCGCACCACCTGCGCCGGATTGCCCGTGACAATGGAATAGGGCGGGACCTCGCCGCGCACAACCGCGCCGGCGCCGATGATCGCGCCAGAGCCGATCCTTGCTCCGGCCAGCACCATGGCACCTGTGCCCAGCCAGACGTCATGGCCGACCTCGATGCCACGCGTGTCGGGCTGGCTGGCGTGCATGGCCTCGCGGTCGAACACCATGAAGGGATAGGTGCTGATCCCCCGCGTGTCATGATTGGCCGAGCCGCCGATGAAGCGCACGCCGTGCACGATCTGGCAGAATTTGCCGATCACCAGCCGGTCATTCGAGAACGGGAAGAGATAGGGTGCGAGCCGCTCCGCCCAGCCGTCGGGCGCGGGTGGGTCGAAATCCGAGGCGTAGGTGTGAACGCCGATCTCGATGCAGGGGTGATCGATCACCGCGCGCAAATGCACGGTGCCCGCATGGGGTGTGCCGTCGGGCAGGATGATGGGATGCACGGCATCCGACGGGGGAAGGGCAAAGGGCATGGCAGCCTCCTTTCGAAACGCAGGTGTCAGGGTCTCAAAGGTGCTGGTCCATGGCTCCCTCCATTGCTGGACGGCGTGAGCCTATGGCAAGGCCGCGCCCGGGGAAAGGGGCGCGTTGCCATCAGGCCCAAGGCAGGCCGCATGTGGAAAACGCGCCCTGCCTCGCGCCGGTCAGTCGCCGGTCACTCGCCGGGGCGCTTGAGCGAGAACACCTCGCGGATCACCGCGTAGTCACGATAGCCGAGGCGGGTGAGCGGCTGGTAGGTCGTGACGTCGAACTGCCCGTCCTTCAGGCAATCATCGCGCATGTGCACGCCGGTGACCTCGCCAAAGACCGCGAAATTCGACGCGCCTTCCAGCTTCACGATCTGCGTCACCTTGCATTCGAGCGAGGCCGGAGCGCCTGCGACGCGCGGGCAGTCGATGGTCTCGCACTCGGCCTTCTCGATCCCGGCGAGGGTGAACTCGTCCTCACCCGCAGGCCACGGGCCGGAGCTGCGGTTCATCACGTCGCGCGCCGCGTATTCAACGATATTGACGCAGAACACGCCGCTCTCGCGCAGCTGTGCCACGCTGTCCTTGGTGTCGCCGCGATCCTCTTTGACCGAGGTTGAGGCGAACATCACCTGCGGCGGCACATAGGCCACCGCATTGAAGAAGGAGTAGGGGGCAAGGTTGTCGCCCAGTTCTCCGCGCGTGGAGATCCAGCCAATGGGCCGGGGTGTCACGATGGCGTTGAACGGGTTATGCGGCAGGCCGTGGCCGTCTTCGGGGCGGTAGAACATGCCTGTCCTCTCAGCTGTTTGCGCGGTCTTGGGACCCGTGATAGGGCGAAATCAGCCAAAACGCCACGGGAGAGCACGGCTCTGTACAGTTTGTTTCAGGAACGTCCGGACGATGTCTGGGAGGTCGAGGCGCTCTATGACCTCAGCTTTGCGCCGGGCCGCGAGTTGTTGTCGTCCTACCGGCTGCGCGAGGGTGTGCCGCCCGTGGCCGAACTCTGCCGCGTTGCGAAGGACGAACTGGGCATTATCGGCGGCGCCATCCGCTACTGGCCGGTTCGCGTGGGCGAGGTGCAGGCCTTGCTCTTGGGCCCCGTTGCCGTGCACCCCACGGCACAGGGCGAGGGGCTGGGTGCGGCGCTGATCCGAGACACGCTGGAACGGGCGCGGGCGCTGGAATGGGGGCGGGTGCTGCTCGTCGGCGACGAGCCCTATTACCGCCGTTTCGGGTTCTCCAAGATCGAGGGCGTCGTGATGCCGCCGCCGACCAATCCGGAGCGCGTGCTGGCGGCCGAACTGCGTCCGGGGGCGTGGGCCGGGGTGATGGGCGAGGTCACGCGCAAAGCTTGAAATTCCGGGGCGGGGGCCGATCTTCTATCGAAGACCCAAGGAGGCGCAAGATGACCGCAGCAGTTCCCGGAACCGAGCTTGTTCCCGTCAGCATCGAAGCCGAAATCGCCGCTCTGGCGCGGCGTCATCGCGCTGCGGGTGGCGTGGGGTTGCAAGTGCTCAACCTCATCGGCGGCAAGGCCGAGAACTTGCTGGAACGGCTGCCCGATACGGTGAAGGACCGGCTTGAAGGCAGCACCGCCAAGGCGCTGGAACTGTCTTTGAAAGCTGCCTCGGGATCGCGCCGCGCCGTGCCGGATCAGAAAAGCTGGCTGAACACGGCGCTGGCCACTGCCATGGGCGCTGCCGGTGGGGCGGGTGGTCTGCCGACCGCCATGGCCGAACTGCCGGTGACGGTCACCGTGCTGCTGCGGGCGATTCAGGGCATCGCTGTGGAGTATGGGTTCGACCCGGAGATGCCCGAGATCCGGCGTGAGTGCCTGAGCGTCTTCGCCTCGGCCGGGCCGCTGGCGGCGGATGACGGCGCCGACCTCGGGTTTCTCGCCACGCGGGTCACGCTGACCGGGGCGACGGTGCATGGGCTGATCGGCAAGGTCGCGCCGCGTCTGGCAACCGCCATGGGCCAGAAGCTGGCGGCGCAGACGGTGCCGGTGCTGGGCGCCGCTGCCGGGGCGGCGACGAACTACGCCTATACCAGCTACTACCAAGAGATGGCCCATGTGCAGTTCGGCCTGTTGAAGCTGTCGCAGGACACCGGGCGGCCTCGCGCCGAACTGGTCACGGCGCTGCAAAAGCAGATCGGGCAGGCGCGCTGAGGCCGGATCGCTTAACCGCTTTGCAAGGTTAATGGCCTAGAGACGGAGGTGAGGCGCGGTGAAACCCGCGCCGCAACGCCCGCGCAGAACGTGCGGGTCGTGTCCCGTGTCAGAACGGCCGGCGATGCGCGCGTAGTCTAGATCGCCCGGGGCTCCTTTGCGCCGGGCGAACCGGCCAGTTCTGGGGCGCGGTCTGCGCCAACTGACCTATGCCAACTGATCTGTGCCACCGGACCTGCCCAACGGACCTACGAAGCGCTGTGCGGTCTGCTGGGTGCTCGCAAGCCTGGGGTTTCAGCAGAAGGCGCGCAGGACGTCAGCCCTGCCAGCGCATGTATTCCATCACCGCATCGCGCACCGATTGCTCGCCGCGTTCGCGCGCGTCGCAGATCACATCGTAAAGCGCATCAAGATCGGTGCGCATGATGAGGCTCTTCACCGGTCCGATCGACGCGGGGCGCATCGACAGCCGGTGCAGGCCGATGGCCGCCAGACAGACCGCCTCGATCGGGCGGCCCGCGTCCTCGCCGCAGAAGCTCAGCGGCGTGCCGGTGGCCGAGCAGCGCTGCACGATCTGTTCGAGGAAGGTCAGAAAGCTGACGTTGAGCGTGTCGTAGCGGCGGCGCACGCGCTCGTTCTCGCGGTCGGCGGCGAAGAAGAACTGCTTGAGATCGTTGCCGCCGATAGACAGGAACTCCACGTCTTCGAAGAACTTGTTCGAGGCGTAGGCGAGGCTGGGCGTCTCGAGCATGGTGCCGACCGATATCTTGTCGGGCACCACATGTCCCAGCTTCTTCTCCAGCGCGACGGCCTTGTGCACCTCGGCGCGGGCGGCGCTGAATTCTTCCCATTGTGCGACGAAGGGGAACATCAGCGTCAGCGGACGGCCCTCGGAGGCGCGCAGCAGCGCCTGCAACTGCATCCGCATCACGCCGGGCCGGTCAAGACCGACGCGGATCGCCCGCCAGCCGAGCGCCGGGTTGGGCTCGTCGGTGGGCTTCATGTAGGGGAGCACCTTGTCCGAGCCGATGTCGAGCGTGCGGAAGATGACCGGCTTGTCCCCGGCGGCGTCGGCGGCGTCGAGCACGCGCTTGTAGACCGCCGCCAGTTCGGTGCGGGTGGGCATCTTGTTGCGCACGAGGAACTGTAGCTCGGTGCGGAACAGGCCGACGCCCTCGGCGCCGGAGGTTTCGAGCGAGGGCACATCGGCCAAAAGGCCGGCGTTCATGTAAAGGCTGATGCGCTTGCCGCAGATCGAGATCGCCGGTTTCTGCCGGATCGAGGCATAGCGCTCCTGCGCCTCTGCCTGCATGGCAATCTTGTCACGGAAGGCCGACACCACGGTGTCGTCGGGGCGCAGGTGCACGAGGCCCTGATCGCCGTCGACCATGATGTGATCGCCGTTCAGCGCCTCGGTGGTGATGCGCGGGGCGTTGATCACCAGCGGGATCGCCAGCGCGCGGGCGACCACAGCGGCGTGGCTGCCGACCGAGCCTTCCTCAAGCACGATGCCGCGCAGCTGACGGCCGTATTCCAGCAGTTCGCCGGGGCCGATGTTGCGCGCCACGAGGATCGGATCATGCGGCATCGAGGCGCCGGTGTCGCTGCCCTGTCCGGTGAGGATGCGCAGCAGCCGGTTCGACAGGTCGTCGAGATCGTGCAGCCGCTCGCGCAGGTAGTTGTCCGCCACTTGGCTCATGCGGGCGCGGGCGGCGGATTGCTCTTTCTCCACGGCGGCTTCGGCCGAGAGGCCGCGCTGGATGTCTTCTTCCATGCGGCGGCGCCAGCCCTTGGAGTTGGCGAACATGCGGTAGGCTTCAAGCACTTCAAGCTGCTCGGCATCGGCGCCCGCGCCGGCCAGCATCTCGTCGACACTGACCCGCAGGCGTTCGATTGCCTCGGTCAGCCGCTCGTGCTCGCGCTCGGGGTCGTCGGCGACGAAATTGGTCACCATCACCCGCGGCTCGTGCAGCCAGACATGGCCTTCGGCGGTGCCTTCCTGCCCGGTGCCGCCACGCAGCAGGGTGGGCTGGGTGTGCCGCGCAGACAGCGCCGCGCTGTCGCCGACAAAGGCCCCGAGTTCGGTCATCTCGGCCAGCACCATGGCGACCACTTCCAGCGCGTAGACCTCGTCGGAGGTGAACTCACGTTTTGCCTTGGTCTGCACCACCAGCACGCCCAGCGTTTCGCCGAGGCGCTGGATCGGCACGCCGAGGAAGCTGGAGTAAATCTCTTCGCCGGTCTCGGGCATGTAGCGGAAGCCCTTGGCCGACGGCGCGTCGGCGGTGTTCATCACCTTGCCGTTGCGCGCAACGCGGCCCACCAGACCCTCGCCAATGCGCATGCGGGTCTGGTGCACGGCCTCTTGGTTGAGGCCTTCGGTTGCGCAAAGCTCGAGCGTGTCATCGTCTCGAAACAGGTAGATCGAGCACACTTCGGTGCCCATCGAGTCCGCGGTCAGATGCGTGATCTTGTCGAGGCGCGCCTGCCCGGCGGCATCCTCGGCCATGGTGTCCCGCAGCCGCCCGAGAAGCTTGCGACTTTCGCTTTCCGTGCCATCCGGCATTCGGCCACCCTGTCCCTAACTAATTGGAAGGGAGCCCGCGGTGTCTGTCAGGCTGCCTTCTCGAGTTCGAAGGCATCATGCAGCGCCTGCACCGCAAGTTCCATGTATTTCCGGTCGATTAGAACCGAAATCTTGATCTCTGAGGTTGTAATGACCTTGATGTTGATGCCCTCGTCCGACAGCACCTTGAACATCTTTGCCGCAACGCCCGGCTGGCTGCGCATGCCGATGCCCACCACCGAGATCTTGCACACTTCGGTGTCGGCCTTCAGCTCGGCGTAGTTGATGGTGCCGGCGTCCTTGCAGTCCTGCAGGGCCTTCTCGGCGCGGGCCACCTGATTGGTGGGGCACGAGAAGGTCATGTCGGTGCGGCCTTCGTCCGAGATGTTCTGGACGATCATGTCGACGTTGATGCCCGCCTCGGAGAGCGGCGTGAAGATGGCGGCGGCGATGCCCGGACGGTCGGCGACCGAAACAAGGGTCATCTTGGCTTCGTCGCGCGAATGGGCGACCCCGGAAACGACGTTCAGTTCCATGATTTCCTCCTCGTCGCAGACGAGCGTGCCGGCTTCGTCGGACTGTTCCTCGAAGCTGGAGAGCACCCGCAGCTTCACATTGTAACGCATGGCAAGTTCGACCGACCGGGTCTGCAGCACTTTGGCGCCAAGCGAGGCCAGTTCGAGCATCTCCTCAAAGGCGATGCGGTCGAGCTTGCGGGCCTTCTCGCAGATCCGCGGGTCGGTGGTGTAGACACCGTCGACGTCGGTGTAGATGTCGCAGCGCTCGGCCTCGAAGGCGGCGGCAAAGGCGACGGCGGTGGTGTCCGAGCCGCCCCGGCCCAGCGTTGTGATGCGGCCCTCGGCGCTGATGCCCTGAAAGCCCGCGACCACGGCGACGCGCATGCCCTCGCCGAACTTGCGGTTGATGTTGTCGGTGGGGATGTCGACGATCCGCGCCGAACTGTGCGCCGAGGTGGTCTGCAGCGGCACTTGCCAGCCCTGCCAGCTGCGCGCCGGCACGTCCATTTCCTGCAGGGTCATCGCCATCAGGCCCGCGGTGACATTCTCGCCCGAGGAGACGACGGCGTCATATTCGCGCGCGTCGAACAGCGGCGAGGTCTCTTCGACGTAGCCCACCAGCTTGTTGGTCTCGCCGGACATGGCCGAGACGATGACGATCACGTCGTAGCCCTTGGCCACCTCGACGCCCACGCGTTTCGCGGCCCGGCGGATGCGGTCCAGCGTGGCGACGGAGGTGCCGCCGAATTTCATCACGAGCACGGGCATGGCGTTTTCCCCGGGGTGGCCTTTGAATCAGCGGTCGTTTACGCGCGGGGGGCGGCCTGCGCAAGAGCCTTGCGGCGGCGCCGCGAGCGATCACTGCGCGCAGAGCGGGGTTTTGAGTATTTTCGGAAAGATGAAAGCGCCGCCGTATCCCGCTTCTTTGCCTCAGCGGCTGCGGCGCTCAATGCTTGCGATAGTCGGCGGTCGATAGCCCGCCGTCAGCCACGAAGGTCTCTTGTCCCGGCACCACCTCGGTGTTCTGCGCAGCGACGCCCTGCCAGCCCTCGGGCGTGCGCTGCAGCACGAAAATCAGGATGGTCTGTCGCGGCTCGGCTTCGCGCCCGTCAGGGGTGCGCTGCCCGCTCATGCGGAAGCGGCAGCGCACCACCGCGTGGTCCTCGCCCAATGCCTTGCTCGAAATGCGACCGGGTCTCAGGGTGGTCTCGGCAAAGAAGCTCTTCAGCGCGTAGTCATGCGGGCGGGCGATGGCCTCGCGCCCTTGCCACCAGAGGCCGGTGACGTTGACGAATTCGGCATCCACGGCAAACAGCCCGGCGATCGCCGCGCCGTCGCGTGTGGCCCATGCGGCAGCGAAAGCGGCGGGAAACGCTTCGGGCCGCTGCGGCAGATCAATAGGGGTGGTCGCGGCCATCCCAAGTCTCGAAGCAGCCGGTGTTTTCAAGGCTCAGCGCGTCCAGTCGGTCGGCGAGCCCTTCGGCGGATTGCGCCGGAGTAAGGTCGGCGCTCGCGCCGCCCATATCGGTGCCGACCCAGCCGGGATGGTAGATGCCCACCGCGATGCCCTTCGGCTTCAGCGCCTCGGCGAGGTTGGTGCCAAGGTTCAGGGCCGCCGCTTTGGAGGCGCGGTAGATCAGCGCGTTGCCCTTGGCCAGCGCGTTCGCGCCCATCTGGGAACTGATGATCATGATCTTCGGGGTGGCAGCGCGGTCCAGCAACGGCAGCATCGCCTGCACGGTGAGGAAAACGCCGGTGACGTTGACCGCGAATGTGTCGGCCCACATCTGCGCCGGATAGCCGGTGTCGAGCGGCTCGGGCCTGTCGAGAAACACGCCGGCATTGCAGATCAGCGCGTCAAGCGGCGCGTCGCCCAGTTGCGCGGCAAGCGCCGGCGGTGCCGCGGGATCGGTCACGTCGAGCTTCAGCAGGCCCTCGGCGTTGCGGGCGGTGCCCAGCACCTCGTTGCCGCGGGTGCGCAGCGTGTCGGTCAGCGCGGCGCCGATGCCGCGGTTTGCGCCGGTGATGAGCAGTCGCATGAAAGATCCTAGTTCGATTTCCGGGTCGGCATGAAGGGCAGAGGGGCCACCGGCACACCTTCCTCGATCAGCGCCTTGGCTTCCTCGCCGCGCGTCTCGCCCCAGATCGCGCGCTGAGGGGCATCTCCGCTGTGCATAGCGCGAGCCTCACGCGCAAAGTCGCGACCGACGTAGTCGGAGGTCTTCTCGACATGCTCGCGCAGGGCGCGCAGCGCCTGCTCGGCAGGGTTTGCCGGTTCGGAGAGGCGCGGGGATTCGGGGGCGGGTTTGGGCTGTGCGGCGCCATTGTTCACGCGCGGCGCCATGAGCACCTTTTCGACCTTGGTCGAGCCGCAGGTGGCGCAGGACACCATGCCGGCAGCATGCAACTTGTCAAAGGCGCTGGCCGACTGGAACCAGCTGTCGAAGCGGTGATCTTCCGCGCATTTGAGAGAGTATTGGATCATGCGGTGGTTTCCGAAATGATCCTAGATACCTAATGCTTTTCCGGCCGAGATCAAGCGCGGTTCGCGCTTGCCGCCCGCTGGCTTCAGTCCGCGCAGCAGCTTGGCCAGTTCCGGCTGATCAACCAGTTCGGCGGCGCGTTTGGGGCTGACCCAGCGCTGCTTGCGTTCGCCGCGTTCGGGGAACTTGCGATCGCGCGATGCGACTTCCAGCGGGTAGACCAAAGCAAGGTGAGGGTGCGGAGAGCTGCGTTTGCGGTATGTGTAGCCGCCAAGGCATGTGTCGTGCACCTGTCCGCGAATGCCGGCCTCTTCCCATGCCTCCCGGGCTGCGGCTTTGGCTGGGCTGCAGCCGCGCATCGGCCATCCCTTGGGGAGCGTCCAGCGGCGGCGTCCGCGGCTGGTGATCAGCAGGATCTTGAGCTTGCCGTTGCGCACGCGAAAGCACAGCGCAGCGTATTGCACTTGGGTCTTTCGAGGCAGCCGCCCTTGCCCAATGGGCTGGGCGGTGTGTGCCGACAACGCGTTCATCCTGAAACCCTGCTCGCTTTGTTTTCGAGGATTTTGCGCTTAATTTTCTTCCGCGTCTACATATTGCGTCAGTTTCGATACCAGCTCATGTGCTGATGCTTCGGGTTCGAGCAGGTCGCGCGTCGCCGTTCCGGCAGCATGTTGCGCACTTGGCGTGCGCAATTGATGCAGAGCCGCGGCAAGTCCGGGGGCATCCGCAATCTGCAATGCTGCGCCCGCCGCGTCGAGCGCGGCGAAGGGGGCGCGGAAATTGCGGACGTCGGGGCCATGGATGAGGGCGGCGCCATATGCGGCGGGCTCATATGGCGTGTGGCCGCCCCGGTCGGTGAGCGTGCCGCCGATGAACACCCGTCCCGCGAGCCGGTAGAGCAGCGCCATTTCGCCGAGCGTGTCGGCAAGGTAGACGTCGGCGCCCTTGGGGCTTTCGGCAAGGCTGCGGCGGGCGCAGCTAAGGCCCTGAGCGGCGGCAAGCCGGGCGATTTGTTCGGCGCGACGGGGGTGGCGCGGCGCCAGAATCAGGCGCAGGCCGGGGTCTTTCAAGCGTGCTTCGGCGTGGGCGGCGAGGATGGTTTCGTCTTCGCCTTCATGCGTCGAAGCGGCGAGCCAGCAGCGATCGCGCTGGAATTCAGCTTCGAGGGCGGGGTCGCGCTGCTCTACCGGGGCATAGAGCGCCTTGAGATCCACCACCGGGCCAAGCGCCTCGCGGGGCAGGCCGGCGGCGACGAAGCGATCACGCGAGGCTGTATCCTGCGCCGAGAGGAAGGCGATGCGGCGCAGGACCCGGGCCTGCAACCCTCCGAAGATGCGCCAGCCGCGCGCGGTGCCTTCCGACAGCCGCCCACCCAGCACGACAACCGGGCCAGGGCAGGAGAGCAGACGGTTGGGCCACAGTTCGGATTCCATGGTGATATGCGTGCGCACGTTCCAGCGCCGGTGCATCCGGCGCGAGGCACGGGCGAGGTCGAGCGGCGCCAGTCGCGCCTCCAGCCCCCAGCTTTCCGCGAGGCTGACGCCGGTGGCCGAATTGCAGGTCACCAGAAGTTGCGTGTCGGGGCGCGCCGCGCGCAGAGCCTCGATCACCGGCTTGGCGGAGGCAAGTTCGCCATTGGAGGCCGCGTGCAGCCAGACATGGGCGCCGGGATTGCTCGGCCCGAGTGCCAGCCTCGCGCGCAGCGTGGCGCGGTCGCGCTTGAGCGCGGCGCGGCCAAGAATGCCAGCGGCGAAGAGAGACAGGAGCAGGCGGTACAATAGCATCGGTTTCGGTGCATCCCAGAGGCAGGGGCGGCCACATGGCCGCCGGTGCCGCGTTGTGACCGCTCCTTCTATATAAAAGGGCGGGGGCGGAGGCGACCTCCTATCGCCGATGGCCGGAAGATGCCACGGGCTTCGCGGTTGGATGTCTGCATTGGCAGCCTGTTTCCTGATTCCTCGAGGCACTAGGCGGCGAGTCGGGACAGGGAGGAGGCAGCTTCGCCGCGGCAGGCAAGCAGGGGCCGGTGCTAGGGGGCATACGCGCCGCGTCTCGCCGACAGCATTTAGAGGGGGATATGGCGGAGGGTCAGGCGCTCGGCCAGCGCAAGCCACGGCTGGACTTGCCGCGGAAAGCTGCCACTTTGGTCACTGAAGTTCAGGAGGGAAAGTGGTGGGCGACCTTGGAATCGAACCAAGCGTGCGTCTCCGCGAGGGAGTTACAGTCCCCTGCCACACCTTGCGGCCTGTCGCCCACTTTCCACCATCTGGCGGTGTCCTCCGCCGGCTGCCCGGCGTCGTGGGGCGCTGACTACAATCAGTGAAAACTGCCGTCAACAGGAAAATCTCTTGCAGCGCGTCACAGGGCGATGCACAGACCGAAGCTCAGGAAAAAAGGACGCGTGCCATGGTCAAGAAACCGAAATGGGTGGTCGAGAAGGAACAGGCGAAGAAGGCCAAGGCGGCCGAAACCGTCTGGCTGTTCGGCCTGCACGCGGTGCGCGACGCGCTGATGAATCCCAAGCGCGAGAAATTGCGGCTTATCCTGACGCTGAACGCCAAGGCAAAACTCGAAGGTGCGCTGGAGGCGGGGGGAATCGAGCCCGAGATTCACGATCCGCGCAAATTTGGCGCGCCGCTTGATCCGCAGTCGGTGCACCAAGGCGCCGCGCTGGAAGTAAAGCCACTGGACTGGGGCCGTTTGGACGACGTGGCGCTTGGCGATGGCACGCTGCCGCCGCGGCTGGTGCTGCTTGATCGGGTGACCGATCCGCATAACGTCGGGGCAATCCTGCGCTCGGCGGAGGTGTTCGGCGCGCAGGCGGTGATCGGCACGCTGCATCATTCCGCGCCGGAAACCGGCGCGCTGGCCAAGACCGCCTCGGGCGCGCTCGAACGGCAGCCCTATCTGCGCGAGCGCAACCTCGCGGATACAATCATCGCGCTGCAGGGCATGGGGTATCTGGTGCTGGGGCTCGACGGCGAGGCAGAGACGACCATCGAAGCAGCGCTCGACGGCAAGCGCGACCGCGCCGTGGCGTTGGTGCTGGGCGCCGAGGGGCCGGGGCTGCGGCAGCGCACCAAAGAGACCGTGGATCATTTGGTGAAGATCGACTTCGCCCGTGGTTTCGGCTCGCTCAACGTGTCCAACGCGGCGGCGGTGGCGCTCTACGCGGCCAAGCCCTGAGCGTCTTGCGGGGCGCAGTTCCTGCGCCCATATGCTGCTGATGGCCCAGACGATTGCGACATGTTGTTACTGCGGTGCCCGCGCCGCGCTTGTGCTGGACGGGACGTCTCGTCACGAGCTTAGCTGCGCCTCCTGCGGGGCGCCGCTGCGGCAACTGAAAAACCTCAAGACCCAAGGCGCCCGCGGCGGTGTCATCCCGCACCCCAAGCCGCACCCTGACCGGGAGCGTCTGCGCAAGGCAGAGAAGGCGGCGCGCAAGGCGGCCAAGAAGGCGAAGAAGCGCAAACGCAAGTCGCCGACGCATAAGGCGCTGTCGGGCGTGTTTGATCTGCTCGAAGATATCTTCGATTGATGGCGCTTTGAGCGCATTGCACAGCGCGCAACGCAGCCCCGCACAAAAACCGGCCTAGTCTTTCGCGCCTGCCTGTCTTATTTGGCGAGTGCAGAATTGAGAGGCGACATGGCGGATTACGAAAACCCGGGTCCGGTTGAAGAGAACTGGAAAGACGCAATTTCCTCGGTCGAGGAGATTATCGAGGATGCCCGCAACGGGCGGATGTTCATTCTCGTCGACCACGAGGACCGCGAGAACGAGGGTGACCTCGTGATCCCGGCGCAATGGGCGACCCCTGACGCGATCAACTTCATGGCCACCCATGGCCGGGGTCTGATCTGCCTGTCGATGACCTCCAAACGGATCGACGAGCTGGGCCTGCACCTGATGTCGGTCAACAACTCTTCGCGCCACGAGACGGCTTTCACCATCTCGATCGAAGCGCGCGAGGGGGTGACCACGGGCATCTCTGCTGCAGATCGTGCGAAGACCGTCGCCGTTGCCATCGACGCCTCGAAGGGCGCTGCCGATATCGCCACGCCCGGCCACGTCTTTCCGCTGCGGGCCAAGGATGGCGGCGTGCTGGTGCGCGCTGGTCATACCGAGGCCGCCGTGGACGTCGCCCGTCTCGCGGGGCTCAATTCAGCCGGTGTGATCTGTGAGATCATGAACGAAGACGGCACCATGTCGCGCCTGCCCGAGCTTGTCGCCTTCGCGCAGAAGCACGGGCTGAAGATCGGCACCATCTCTGATCTCATCGCCTACCGCCGGCGCCACGACAACCTCGTGCGCGTGCGCTCCGAAGAGGTGATCCAGTCGGAGTTCGGCGGCGATTGGAACATGCGCATCTACACCGACCAATCCCATGGTGACGAGCACATCGTGCTGACCAAAGGCGATATCTCCGGCGACGAGCCGGTTCTGGTGCGGATGCACGCGCTCGACCCGATGCTCGACATCATCGGCACTGGCCACAACGGCCGGTCGGACGAATTCCGCGATTCGATGAAGGAAGTCGCCGAAGAGGGCCGCGGCGTCGTCGTGCTGCTGCGCGACACCTCGATGAAACTGGAGTTGCATGACGACGTCTCGCCGCGCACCCTGCGGCAATACGGTCTGGGCGCGCAGATCCTGTCGTCGCTCGGCCTGTCGAAGATGGTGCTGCTGACCAACTCGCCCACCCCGCGCGTCGTCGGGCTCGAGGCCTATGGGCTCGAGATCGTCGGCACCCGCAAGATCGGAGAGAATTGATGGCCTCGAGCGAAACCCATTACACCCTGCCGCGCGCCGAGTTCGACAAGCCGGTGAAAATCCTCATCGTCGTCGCGCCCTACTACAAAGAGATCGCCGACGAGCAGATCGCTGGTGCCATCGCCGAGATCGAAGCCGTGGGCGGCTTTCACGAGATCGTCGAAGTGCCGGGCGCGCTGGAAGTGCCCACCGCCATCGGTATCGCCGAGCGCATGTCGAATTTCGACGGCTACGTGGCGCTTGGCTGCGTGATCCGCGGCGAGACCACCCACTACGACACGGTCTGCAACGACAGCTCGCGCGGGCTGACGCTGCTGGGGCTTCAGGGGCTGTGCATCGGCAACGGCATTCTGACGGTCGAGAACTACGAACAGGCGCGCGTGCGCGCCGAGGCGAAAGGTCAGAACAAGGGCGGCGGCGCAGCCGCTGCGGCCTTGCATCTGATCGCGCTCGAACGTAGGTGGGGCGGCGCTCGCAAGGGGGTGGGATTCGTGCCCGCCCAGGACGAATACCAGATCGCGGGCGCTTCCAAAGGAAAGCATAGCGCATGACGACCCCGGTTCCTCCCTCCGGCAATCAGAAACGCCGTATGAAATCCGCATCGCGGCTCTATGCCGTGCAGGCGCTCTACCAGATGGAGCTCTCGGGCACGACGGCCGAGAAGACCATGCAGGAATTCTACGACTACCGCTTCGGGGCGGAGGTCGAGGAGGGCGTGGAACTGGTCGAGGGGGACATCGACCTCTTTGGCAAGCTGGTTGGCGAAGCGGTGAACTGGCAGGCCAAGATCGACCAGATGACCGACCGCGCTCTGGTGGCGAAATGGCCGATCGACCGGATTGATCCGATCCTGCGCGCGCTGTTCCGCGCCGCCGGCGCCGAGATGGTCGCGCTCGACACGCCGCCGAAAGTGGTGATCACCGAGTTCCTCGACGTGGCGCGGGCGTTCTTTCCCGAGGGGCGGGAAGTGCAATTCGTCAACGCCATCCTTGATCACATGGCGCGCGAGGCGAAGCCCGAGGCGTTCTGAACCCGGAGGTGGGTGGGGGCGCTGCCCCCGTCGCGGCTGCGCCGCGCCTCCCCCGGCGTATTTGTCAAAGAGAAGAAGGCCGGGGTCTGGGACTCCGGCCTTTTCTTGTGGCGGGCGTTCTTGTGGCGGGCGGATGGTTCGCGGCGGCGGATCGCAGCCGTCGGGTGCTTTCGTTGCGGCACGATTGCTTGCGTTTCGTGAAGCTATCCCTACATTTGAATGTGACGGGGCGGAATCCTGCAGGGGTCTTGAGCTTTGCGGCGGTTGCGTTACGCTCTGTCAACCTGATGAAGGAGAGAGTCACATGCCGAAACTCGTCCGCCTCTACATCACCCAATGCGCGATCGGCTTCGGCCTGTCGGCGGGCTTTGTGGCGCTGCTGCTGTGGCAGAATGTCGCCAACCTGCAGCATCTGGTCAGCCATTCCGACGTGGGGCTATTGGCGGTATTTCTTCTCTGGCTTTTCAACGGTCTGGTCTTTGCCAGCGTGCAGTTTGCGATGACCGTGATGCGGATGGGCGATGACGTACTTCCGCCGTCCGGTGGCAAGCGTATGGCGCTGGAGCCGATGCCGGTGCGCGTGCCTGTGGACGAACCGCGCAAGCGTCGTCACCTCTGATCGCCCCAGACACATTTGCCGAATCGAAGCGCCTCACTGCGGGGCGCTTTTTTCGTTTTGTGAGGGCGGGAAGGGAAGAGCTTGAGGAGGAACAGCAGATTTCCGCGCTCTGGGCTGGGGCGTGAGCGGAAATCTTGAGGGGGGAAAGTGGCGGGAACCGGTCCTTCCGTGGGGTTATCTCATTCCCGAGGACCTGTATGTACAGGTGGGCGTCAGGTAACCGGACCAGGGCCCGGACAGAGCCAACTCCCTCGGAATTGCTTAAGGCCACCGGAATGCAACCATGCACGCAAAGGTCAGAACCCGCCTGAGCCGCAGATAGTCTCTGTGCGCGCCTGCGGCAAGGGGGGTGATGCAAAAGCTCAGCCGGTCTCTGTCACGAAATTGTAACGCGTCAGTTCCTCGGGCAACAGGATGTAGATCTGGTCGGAGGGCGTTGCCAGCGCCGGGCGCAAGACCATCGGGTCCACCCCCATCTCGTCGAGATATTCCATCACCTCGCCCTGTCCGCGCTGAATCTGCTCGACCGCGACGAAGGCGGGCAGGATGGTGCTTTCGCCGAAGTAGTGCTGATGCACGCCGACCGAGGCGCCCTCGGGGATCGCGCGGGAGATGCCGGAGGCCAGCAGGTAGGGGCAGGCAGAGTAGCAGAACTCGCCGTCGAGCATGCGGGTGCCGAGACCCATCTCGCGGATGTGGCGTCCGATGGCGAGCGCGTCGGGCACCGAGCCGCCGGAGCTTTGCAGGATCACGGTCTCGGGCTGCGCCTCGTCCAGCGCGGCGATCACCCGCTCGGCATCGCCCTCGGCGATCGTGCCCTCAAGGCGCCAGCTCGGGCCTTCGGCTTGGGTGAGGGTGAGCCGCTCGGGCAGGTCGCCGGGATCGCGCAGGGGCGACAGCGGCGGCAGATCGCGGTTCGGCGCGAAGGTGCGGCGCTGGTCGCCGGGTCCCACTGGCTGCGACAGGCGCGGGGCCGAGGGGCCAAGGCGGGGCAGCGAGAAATCCGCGGTTCCCAGATCGCCAAGCACGAGGAAGGCGCCAAGTGCGATTTGCAGCACCAGCGCGCCGGTGAGCGCGCGCGAGACCGTTGGTTTCATGAGCCGCGCCCAGGCAGGCGCGAGACCTCGGGCGGGGTCTCTGGCTGATCCGTTGCGCTGCGCTCTGGCGCTGGCGTCGCGTCGGAAGGCGCAGCGTCAGAGGGGGCTTTTTCTGCGGGTGCCGGCGCGCGGGCCATGGTCGTCTCGACATCGCGCATGGCATGCAGTGCGGCGCGCAGTTCAGCAAGCGTCAGCGTGTCCTCGATCTCGGCCCCCTCGCGGCCATGGCGGATGGCGCCATGGGTCACCGCCAGAATCAGCACCAGCACCGCGGGCAGCAGGTCGATGGCGATCGCCCCGGCCCAAGAGGGGACGAAGTTGCGCGCGTACATGATCACCGCGTCGGCGGCAGACACCGGCGTATAGGTCACCTCTGCGGCGGGCTGCAGCGCCAGAACATTCTGCGCCGCGCGCTCCAGCGTGGTGGCGCGCTGCGCCAGCACGTCGAGAACCGAGGTGATGGTTGCCGCTTGGCTGCCGCGGTCGGCGTCGTTCTGGCCGTCCAGTTCCGGCAGCACCACCGAGGCGGCGAGGTCCTGTGCCGCGCGCTCCACCAGCGGCGCGACCGACAGTTGGCGCAGCTGCGCGATCAGCCCCTGCAGTTCGACCGCCGCCTCGGAAAACTCCACCGAGCGCGGCTCGACGGGGCCGGGCTCGACGGTCAGCGCGCGCATCCGCGACAAGATCGCATTGCCCTGCACAAAGGCGCTGTCGACCAGCGGTGTCTGCTCGGCGATCTGCGTCTCCAGCGCCGAAAGCTCCGCTGCCTTTTGGCGCAGCACCCGGAACACCGCGCCGCGTCCGGCGAGACCCGACAGCGAGCCCTGCGCTTCCTGCTCCGACAGGTCCTCGAAGCTTTGCCGGACGCGCGCCACGTCGCGCTCCAGCGACTGGCCGGTGAGGGCGATCTCATGCGTGCGTTCCAGCGCGCCTTGGTACTCTTGCACTGTGGTGGCGAGATGCTGCTCCACCGCCGCCGAGCCCGCCAGCGCCGCGGCGTTGAGCCAAGACGACATGGCGATGATCGCCAGCGAGCCAAGGCCCATCGCCCCGAGAAGACCCATGCGCGCCCGCGTCGAGCGCATCGCCGGGAAGAGGCGCATCAGGTAGGACCAGAAAACGAAGATGCCGACGGACACCGCAACCGAATAGGCGACGGCGGCGAACACCGTGAAAGCACCGCCTTCTTCGAGCAACGAGGACACGCCGAGATAGGTGTAGATGCCCGAGGCGACCGAGAGCACGCCAAGCGCGGTTCCGGAAAACGTGTCGAGCCAGCCAAGGTGCGATTCCAGCTCGCGCGCGTGGCGCAGGCCACGCGTTTTGGACTGTCCGGAGCGGATATCGCCGGTCTTGTCGGTCTCGTCAGTCGTGGCGGTCATGCGGGTGGCCTCCTGCAACCATTTGACAAGAAATAGGCGCGCGGGCGGCGCAAAAAAGAGTGACCGGCGCTGTGCTTGCTTTTGTTCACGTATTGTTCATATTGGGGCCATGATCCCGCAAGCCGATACCAACCCGCTGATGCCCGGCCAGCTTCTGGCGCGGGGCGTGTGCCGCCACCTCGCCAGCCTCGGCTTTGCCGTGGTCGAAGAGTTCACCCCCGAGCGCGGCAAGCGCGTCGATATCATGGCGCTGGGGCCGAAGGGCGAGATCTGGGTGGTGGAGTGCAAGAGCAGCCGCGCCGATTTCATGTCGGACGGCAAATGGGAAGGGTATCTTGACTGGTGCGACCGCTACTTCTGGGCGGTGGACGAGGCGTTCCCGACCGATCTTCTGCCCGAGGGCACGGGGCTGATCATCGCAGACGCCTATGACGCCGAAGTGCTGCGCATGGCGCCGGAAGAGAAGCTCAGCGGCGCGCGGCGCAATGCGCTCATCCGGCGCTTCGCGCAGCACGCGGCGCGGCGCCTGCAGGCGCTGCGCGACCCCGAGGCGCGGCTGGACGCCTGGGGGTGAGATTTGGCTTAGCGCTTGGCCTTGCGCGCGGTGGCCGCGGCAGCACGCAGCTCTTCGGCGATTTCCTCGGCCTCTTCGGGGTCGAAATCCATCGGGATCTCGAGATCGCCGGCAAAGACGTAAAGGCGCACCATGCCCTGGTCGGTCGGGCCGATCTGCAGGTTGGCCTCGATGTCGCGTTCGCTGTTGATCCCCATGGTCACCCTCATCAGAATTGAATTGCGCGGACTTAGTCCCGCACTGGACATAATGCAAGCGCGGGGGCGGAAGTCCATGGAGCAGGTGAGCGATCAGGTGACGCTGAAACCCTATGAGGGGGCGGATCGGGCGTGGCTGGTGGCCCAGCACGCGGCGCTTTATGCCGAGGCCGAAGGGTTCGACGACAGCTTCGCCCCGCTGGTCGACAGCATCCTGCGCGACTTCGAAGCAGCCCATGACCCGGGCTGCGAGCGGGGGTGGGTCGCGTGGTCGGGCCCGCGCCGCCTTGGCAGTATCTTCTGCGTGCGGGCGGGACCGGAACTGGCCAAGCTGCGGCTGTTTTTGCTGGTGCCGCAGGCGCGCGGGCTGGGTCTGGGGCAGCTTTTGCTCGACACCTGCATGGGATTCGCGCACGATGCTGGGTATCGCCGCATGACGCTGTGGACCCATGAAAGCCACCGGGCGGCTTGCGCGCTTTATGCCAAGAACGGGTTTTCCCTTGTGTCTTCGACACCTGTGACGAGCTTCGGCCAGCCGCTGGTGGAACAGCACTGGGAGCGGCAAATTTAGTGTCGGATTTCTGCTTGCATTCGAAAATGGAGGGCGTTATTCCCCCCGAGCGTGCCGCCTTAGCTCAGTAGGTTAGAGCGCTTGATTGTGGATCAAGAGGTCTCCCGTTCGAACCGGGAAGGCGGTACCATCATCCTCCCTCAGCAATAGACTGTCTTGGCGCCGCGCCAATGCCCTGATGTTGGCGGTTTAGTGCGGTCGTTTCGGGGCGCTGCCCCGTCCGCGCTGGCGCGCGGACTCCCCGGGATATTTTCGTCTAGACGAAGGGTCAGGGGCTGGGGGCGGCGTTGATGGTGATCGTTTGCCGCAATTGGTGATCCTCTCGGTTGAAGATCAGGATCTCATCGTCGGCCGTCACCACCGCATACCAGTCCGAGCCTTGGGTGAAGGCCGTTGCCGTGGCGCCGGAGGGCAGGGTGATCTCGTCGGGCAGCGGCGCGCGGGCGTTCGTGAAGCGGATGACAATCAGCGACAGGATCGCTACAAGCCCTGCGATCATCACCGCCGTCAGCACCGTGACCAGCCGGCGCAGGAAGCGCAGGTTGGCGGGTTCGGGCAAATCCTCAGGATTTTCGGGAGTATTGGACATGGAGCAGCCTCTGCGCATCGTCATCGGGGAAACCCCGCCGCCGCGCCTTGATAAGGCGCTGGCGCGCGATGTGCCAGAGGACGCGGCATTGTCACGCACCCGGCTGGCCCGCCTGATCGCCGAGGGCGCGGTGACCCGCGGCGGTGAGGTGCTGACCGACCCCAAGGCCAAGGTCGCCGAGGGCGACGTGCTGGAGATCGTTGTGCCGCAGGCCGAGGAGAGCCACATCGGCCCCGAGGACATCGCGCTCGACATCGTTTGGGAGGATGCCGATTTGGTGGTGGTCAATAAGCCCGCTGGCATGGTCGTGCATCCTGCGCCCGGCACGCCGTCGGGGACGCTGGTCAACGCGCTGCTGCATCACTTCGGCGACGATCTGTCGGGCGTCGGCGGGATGAAACGGCCGGGCATCGTGCACCGCATCGACAAGGACACCTCGGGCCTGCTGGTGGTGGCGAAATCGGACCGTGCGCATCACGGGCTGGCCGCGCAATTCGAAAAGCACAGCGCCGAGCGTGCTTATCTGGCGGTAGTTCACGGCGTGCCCTCCACTGCCGATCCACGGCTGCGCGGGGTGCGCGGTGTGTCGGTCGAGCCCGGTGAGGTGATCTGCATCCAGTCGGGGCTGGCGCGGCACAAGACCGACCGCCAACGGCAGGCGGTCTATTTCGACGGCCAGGGGCGCCATGCCACCACCCGGGCGCGGGTGCTGGAAAGCTTTGGCACGCCGCCGTCTCTGGCGCTGGTGGAGTGCCGGCTGGAGACCGGGCGCACCCACCAGATCCGCGTGCATATGGCGCATGCCGGGCACGGGCTGATCGGCGATCCGGTCTATGGCGGCAAGCGCAAGCTCTCGCCGAAGGCGCTCTCGCCCGAGGCTTTGGCGGCGACGACCGGCTTTGAGCGCCAAGCGCTGCATGCGGCCCTGCTGGGCTTCGAGCACCCGGTGAGCGGCGAGCATCTGCGCTTTGAGGCTGCGCTGCCCGAGGACATGGCGCATCTTCTGCAGACACTTCGCGGCGAGTGACATAACCTTCCCATCTGCGTGAGACGCGCGAAATACGGATCCGCGCGACGGATGCATGCGTTAGACACGTGAAACCTTCGAAAGGGCGCGAATAGCGCGGTCTTGAAATGATCCGGGGGCCTGCCCATATGGCATGTTAACCCCCATAACATTGGAGGAACGGGCACGTGAGCAACTACGCCAATCTGCCGGCGCCGTCGCCGGAAGCCGGCCTCAGCCGGTACTTGCAGGAAATCCGGAAGTTCCCGCTGCTGGAGCCGGAAGAAGAATACATGCTAGCCAAGCGCTGGGTCGAAGAGCAGGATGCCGAGTCGGCCCACAAGATGGTCACCAGCCACCTGCGACTCGCGGCCAAGATCGCCATGGGCTATCGCGGTTACGGTCTGCCGCAGGCCGAAGTCATCTCGGAAGCCAACGTCGGCCTGATGCAGGCGGTGAAACGCTTCGACCCAGAGAAGGGCTTCCGCCTCGCGACCTACGCCATGTGGTGGATCCGCGCCTCGATCCAGGAATACATCCTGCGCTCTTGGAGCCTTGTGAAGCTGGGCACCACCTCGGCGCAGAAAAAGCTGTTCTTCAACCTGCGCAAGGCCAAGAACCGCATCGGCGCGCTCGAGGACGGTGATCTGCGCCCCGAACATGTGGAGCGCATCGCCACCGACCTCGGTGTGTCCGAGGACGAGGTGATCTCGATGAACCGCCGCCTGTCGGGCAGCGACGCCTCGCTCAACGCCACCGTTGGCGCCGAGGGCGAGGGCACGATGCAATGGCAGGACTGGCTCGAGGACGAAGATGCCGATCAGGCCGCCGATTATGCTGAGCGCGACGAGATGGACGCGCGCCGTGCCATGCTGACGCAGGCGATGGATGTGCTGAATGAGCGCGAGAAGGACATCCTCACCCAGCGCCGCCTCGCCGAGCAGGCGGTGACGCTGGAGGAATTGTCGGGCGTCTACGACGTCAGCCGCGAGCGTATCCGCCAGATCGAGGTGCGTGCGTTCGAAAAACTGCAGAAGCGCATGCGCGAGCTTGCGCAGGATCAGGGGATGATGAGCGACGCCTGACGTCGCCCGCCCGCTACGTGTCCCGAACGCCCGTCGCATCTGCGGCGGGCGTTCTGCTTGCAGACCCCCGCCGCGCCGCTACCATCCGCCACGACCACCGAAAGGAACTGATCATGGCTGATTTTGTCAGATGGGGCATTCTGGGTGCTGCCAATTTCGCAAAAACCCAAATGGGGCCGGCGATCCACGCCGCTCGCGGCGGTGCGCTGACCGCGCTCGCCACCTCGAACTCGGAAAAAGCCGAGCCCTTTGCCGCCTTCGCGCCGGGCCTCAAGCTGCATGACAGCTACGATGCGTTGCTGGCCGATCCCGAGATCGATGCGGTCTACATTCCGCTGCCCAACGCGCTGCACGTAGAGTGGAGCCGCAAGGCCGCCGAGGCGGGCAAACACGTGCTGTGCGAAAAGCCGATCGCCATGCAGGCCAAGGAGATCGACGATCTGGTGGCGCTGCGGCAGAAAACCGGCAAGCTGGTGGCTGAGGCATGGATGGTCGCCCATCACCCGCAATTCGCCAAGGCCCGCGAACTGCTGCAGGCGGGCGAGATCGGGGAACTGGTGCGGGTCGACTCGACCCACAGCTTCTACAACGACGATCTGCAGAACATCCGCAATCAGGCGGATGCGGGCGGCGGCGCGATGCGCGATGTTGGGGTTTATGCCTTCGGATCGATCCGGCTGATCACAGGGCAGGAGCCGGGCGAGATCCACGCAGCGCAGATCGACTGGCAGAACGGCGTGGACGTCTCGGCGCATGTGATGGCCCAGTTCCCCGGCTTTCTTTATACCGGGCGTGTCTCGACGCGGGCCGCGCCTTGGCAGGAAATCGTTCTGCACGGCACCAAGGCCGTGATGCGCCTGCCGGTGCCGTTCAATGTGCAGGTCTTTGGCGAAGCACGGCTTGAACTGCACGGGCCGGGGCTGGAGACGCGCGCATGGCGCTGGCCGGCCGAGAACCATTACGTGCTGCAGGTGGAGGCGTTCAACAGGTCGGTGAAGGGGGAGGCGGACTATCCGCTGCCTCTGGAATTCTGCCGCGGCACGCAGGATTTCATCGACCGTATCTTCGCCGCGGCGCCGCAGGTCTGATGCTGCGCAGCATTTTTCCGGCCGCGGCGCAGCGAGATGTGACGTCGCGGCTGGCAAGTGCCGGTGAAACTGATGCTTTTCTTTTTTTCTGCGCTCGCATAGGCTTTTCCCTAACTCTGCGTGGAGGGAGGGTCCGACGTGGCTGAGAAAGAAAAACCGCTGCTCATCAAGCGCTATGCGAGTCGGCGGCTCTACAATACCGAGACCAGCGACTATGTGACGCTCGAGGATATCTCGGGCTTCATCCGCGATGGCCGTGACGTGCAGATCGTCGATCTGAAATCGGGCGACGACCTGACGCGCCAGTACCTGCTGCAGATCGTTGCCGAACACGAGAGCCGGGGCGAGAGCGTGCTGCCGATCAACGTGCTCACCGACCTCGTGCGGAGCTACACGACTCAGGCGACCTCGGCGGTGCCGCAGTTCCTTGCCGCCAGCTTCGAGATGTTCCGCGACAGCCAGAGCAAATGGGCCGAGGGCATGGCGCAGGTCAATCCGATGATGCCGAAGATCCCCGGCCTCGAAGCGATGCAGGCGCAGCAAGAAGCCTTCCTCAAGGCGATGTCCGGGCAGATGGGCGGCAATTGGTCCGGCCCCTCGAAGGAAGACGAGGGCACGGGCGAAAGCGAAGAAGACCTTGCGGCGATAAAGAAACAACTCGCCGAGCTTCAGCAGAAACTCTCCAAGATGGACAAGTGATCGCGGGCCCCTCGGGGCCCGATCTGCTTTGGGGCGCGATTGCGCAGGATCCGGATTTCACCGGGCGTGGCGATCGGGCAAAGCGGCGGCATGGACCACGCTGCCACGCTTCGTATCGACCGTACCGCCGCCCTGCTGCTGCTCGCCCTCGCAGGCCTCTGGGGCAGCACTTTCCTGTTTGCCGAGATCGCGCTTGAAGCGCTGAGCCCGATGCAGGTGACGCTGCACCGCGTGGCGCTGGCGCTGCCGGCGCTGTGGCTTGTGCTGCGCTGGCAGGGGCTGAGCTTGCCGCGCAGCCTGCGGATATGGGGAGCGTATCTGCTGATGGGCGCGCTGAACAACGCCATTCCCTATACGCTGATCTTCTGGGGGCAGACCCACATCGAAAGCGGCCTCGCTGCCATCCTCAACGCCTCGACCGGGGTGCTGGGCGCGGTTGTGGCTGGGCTGCTGCTGCGCGACGAACGGCTCACCCGGCACAAGCTGGCGGGGGCCGGGCTGGGGCTCTGCGGGGTGGCTGTGGTGATCGGTCCCGAGCGGCTGACGACGCTCGATCCGCGCAATCTCGGGCAGGGGGCGGTGCTGCTGGCGGCGCTAAGCTATTCGCTCGCCAGCGTCTGGGCCAAGCTGCGCCTTGCCGGGCAGCCGCCGCTGGTCAATGCCTTCGGAATGCTGGCGGGGGCGACGGTGCTCTTGCTGCCGCTGGTGCTCTGGCGTGAGGGCGTGCCGAGCCTCGACTACCCGGCGCGGGTCTGGGGCGCGTTGCTGGCCCTGTCGCTGCTGGCCACGGCGCTCGCCTTCATCCTCTATTTCGCCATCCTCGCGCGGGCTGGCGCGGCGAACCTGATGCTGGTCACGCTGCTGATCTCGCCCTTCGCGGTCTGTTTGGGCGCGCTGGTCCTCGGTGAACGCCTGTCACCGGGTGTCTACCTAGGTCTTGGTGTCATCGCGCTGGGGCTTGTGGTGACGGATGGGCGGCTGGCGGCACGGCTGCGCCGCCGGCCCAAGGCCAGCGCTCAGGTGCCGTAGGCGCGCAGCGGGCCCATCACGCTTTCAGCGGCTTCCACCAGAACCTCGGCCACCGCAGAGCACTCGTCCAGCGTCAGCCGGGCAGGCAGGCGGGTGTCGCAGGCACGCTCGAGCATGGCGCGGGTGCGCGGCAACTCGGGAATGTCCTCAAGGAACTGCCAGTTCCAGAACGCACGGGCATTGTCGGTCGACAGGCCAAAAAGCTGCACCTTGACGCCGCCTGCGGCCGCGGCCTCGATAAAGGCGCGCATCTCGCCTGCGTCCATGCCGGTGAGATTGAACTGCAGCGAATCCGGTGCCCGCTCTTCAGGGCCAAGCTTTTCCGGCACCTCGATCCACGGCGAGCGGTCGAGGATGGCCGCCACGTGATCATGGTTGCGCCGACCGTCCTGCACGCGCCGTGCCACATGCGGCAACTGCGGGCGGATCACGGCGGCAGAGAGGTTCGACAGGCGCAGATTGTACAGCGGCAGGCGGTTCTGCCACCGGGCAAAGGCCTCTTCCAGATCCGCCGAATTGTCGCCCGGCGTCATGTGCTTTTTCCAGTTGTGCTCGTAGGCCCCCGACAGGATCACCGCGCGGGCCACCAGATCGGCATCATCGGTGATCAGGATGCCACCCTCGCCGGCGTTGACCAGCTTGTAGCTCTGGAAGCTAAAGCAGCCGACGCGGCCCAGCGTGCCGATGTTGCGCCCGTTCCACGTGGTGCCCAGCGAGTGCGCCGCGTCCTCGACCACCGGCACGCCCCGCGCCCCGCAAAGTGACAGGATCGCGTCCATGTCCGAGGTGTGGCCGCGCATGTGGCTGATGATCACCGCCTGAACGTCGCCGAGCTTGGCCTCGAAATCCTCAAGGTCAATGCGGTAGTTCTCGCCCACCTCGCACAGCACCGGCACGCAGTCGGCGTGGACGATCGACGACGGCACGGCGGCGAAGGTGAAGCCGGGGATCATCACCTTGGCGCCGCGCGGCAGGCCGAGCGCCTTCAGCGATAGAAACAGCGCCGCCGAGCAGCTTGACACCGCCAGCGCGAATTTGCTGCCCAGCATCGCCGCGAACTCGCGCTCCAGCAGGGCTACGGGCGCATCCTCGGGGGCGGTGTAGCGGAAAAGATCGCCCGACTGCAGCAGACGGTCGATCTCGGCGCGCGCCTCGGCGGGGATCGGTTCGGCGTCATGCATGTTGGGGAGGCTGCTCATTTCACAAATCCCGAATTGTCTATTCTGAAAACCTTAAACAATGAGTTTGTGACAGCCAAGTATAAAGCCCCCGCAAAATTGCGGAGGCCTGCTTTAGGTCGGCGGTTTCTCTCTTAAAGTCCCAGCCGGTCGCGCAATGCGTACCAACTCATCGCCAGCACCAGCAGAGGCGAGCGCAGCGCGGTGCCACCGGGGAAGCTTGGCACCGGCAGCGCGGCCATGGCGTCGAAGCCCGCCGATTGTCCGCGCACCGCCTCGGCAAGCAGCCGACCCGCGTGCACGGCGGTGCCGACACCGTGGCCGGAATAGCCCGAGGCCGAGAGCACGTTGGGTGCCAGCCGCGCCAGCAGCGGCAGCCGTTTCATGGTGATGGCCAGCGTGCCGCCCCATGCGTAATCGATCTTCACGTCGCTCAGCTGGGGGAAGATCTCCAGCATCGGCTTGCGCACCAGCGCGGGGATGTCCGACGGGAAGCGATAGCCATAGCTTTCGCCGCCGCCGAACAGCAGTCGGCCGTCGTGGCTGAGCCGGAAGTAATTCACCACAAATTTGCTGTCGGCCACCGCCACGTCGCGCGTCAGCACCTCGCGGGTGCGCTCCCCCAGCGGCTCTGTGGCGACGACGAAATTGTTGATCGGCATGACCTTGGCGGCGACCTTGGGCTGCAGGTCTCCCAGATAGCCGTTGCAGGCATAGATCACGTGATCGGCGCGCAGCGTGCCGTGCTCGGTCTGCACCACCACCTCGCGCCCCTGCTCGACCTTGGTCACATGGCTGGTCTCGTAGATGCGCGCCCCGGCGCCCGCCGCCGCCTTCGCCAGCCCTTGGGCAAAGCGCAGCGGATGCAGATGCGCCGCGCCCATGTCGAGCACGCCGCCGCAATAGTCGGGCGAGGGGCAGAGCGCATGGAAGGCGTCGCGGTCCAGTTGGTCGATCTGATAACCGTAGCGCGTGCTCATGTGCTCGGCGTATTCGTGCAGATGCGCCACGTCGCCTTTGCTCGAGCCGCACCACGCGACGCCGTCGCGCAGATAGCAGTCGATGCCATGCTTGGCGATCAGATCGCGGCACAGGGTCTTAGCCTCTTCGCCAAGGTCCCACAGCACGCGGGCTTCGTCCTCGCCGACCATTTTCTCGAGGGCCAATTGGTCCTGCCGCTGACCTGACCCAAGCTGCCCGCCGTTGCGCCCCGAGGCACCAAAGCCCACGCGATGCGCTTCAAGCAGGGCCACGTCGAGCCCGGCTTCGGCCAGATGCAGCGCCGCCGAAAGCCCGGTGTAGCCGCCGCCGATGATGCACACATCGGCCCGCGCCTCGCCGTCGAGCGCGGGGAAGGGCGCCACAGTGTCCGCGGTGGCCGCGTACCAGCTCTGCGGGTATTCGCCGCGCTGGTCATTGGAAAACAGCAGGTCCACGAAACACCGCCTCCGCTTCGTCTAGATGCAAATATCCCGGGGGTCCGGGGGCAGCGCCCCCGATCTGCTCATCCCCCCAGCACTCTCTGGCTTGTCGTCATCAGCCCGCGCCGGTCAGACGTTGAGCAGCAGGTGCTCGCGCTCCCATGGCGAGATCACCGCGAGGAACTCCTCGTATTCGGTGCGCTTCACGATCGAATAGACCCGGGCAAAATCCTCGCCCAAAACCTCGTGCAGCTTGGTCGCCTGATCGAAGATGTCGAGCGCCTGTCCGAGGACCCGCGGGATGTCGCCCTCGCCCTCGTAGGCGTCACCGCGGAACTGCTTCGAGGGGCGGCGCTCTTCCATCAGGCCGAGGTAGCCACAGGCCAGCGAGGCCGCGATGCCGAGGTAGGGGTTGCAGTCCATCCCAGCCAGACGGTTCTCGACCCGCCGAGCGTCCGGTCCGGAGATCGGGATGCGGATGCCGGTGGTGCGGTTGTCACGGCCCCATTCGAGATTGATCGGCGCGGCGCTGTCGCGCACGTAACGCCGGTAGCTGTTCACATAGGGCGCCAGCACCGCGATCGCCGCAGGCAGATAGGCCTGCAGCCCGCCGATGAAATGGTAGAAGGCATCGGTCTCGCCGCCAGCGGGGCCGGAGAAAATGTTGCGCCCGCTTTCGATGTCCATCACCGAATGGTGGATGTGCATGGCCGAGCCGGGCTCGTCGGCGATCGGCTTGGCCATGAATGTGGCAAAGCAGTCGTGCCGCAGCGCCGCCTCGCGGATCAGCCGCTTGAAGTAGAAGATCTCGTCGGCCAGCTTCACCGGATCGCCGTGCTGAAGGTTGATCTCCAACTGGCCCGCGCCGCCCTCTTGGGTGATGCCGTCGATCTCGAACCCCTGCGCCTCGGCGAAGTCGTAGATGTCGTCGATCACCGGGCCGAACTCGTCGACGGCGGTCATCGAATAGGCCTGACGTGCGGCGGCGGGGCGGCCGGAGCGGCCCATCATCGGCTTGATGTCGATGGCCGGATCGACGTTGCGCGCCACGAGGAAGAACTCCATCTCTGGCGCCACCACCGGCTCCCAGCCCTGCTTGCGGTACAGGTCCAGCACGCGCTTGAGCACGTTGCGCGGCGCGTAGGGGATCGGCTCGCCCTTGCGGTCGAAAGCGTCGTGGATCACCTGCAGCGTCCAGTCCGCGGTCCACGGTGCGGCGGTGGCTGTGCTCATGTCCGGGCGCAGGATCATGTCGCGCTCGATGAAGCCTTCGCTTTCGTCCGCCGCCTCGCCCCAGTCGCCGGTGATCGTCTGGTAGAAGATCGACTCGGGCAGGTGAAAGTAATCCTGACGGGCGAATTTCGACGCCGGCACCGCCTTGCCGCGGGCGATGCCGGGCAGGTCGGCGATCACGCATTCGACCTCGTCGAGCCGCCGCCCTTCGAGATAGGCGGTGGCGGGTTGCGGAAGCTGGCTGGTCCAGTCTTCGGTCATGCGAGAGCCTTTTGCTTGAAGAAATGCGCGAATTGATCGGCCAGAGCGCGCTGGTCGAGCGGCGTGCCAAGCGCCTTGTCGGCGGCGTCGAGCGTGGCCTGCGGCACCACGCCGGGGCCGCGGGTGGCGATCAGCGCGCGGGTGTAGTCGTCATCGAACTCGGGGTGCGGCTGCACGGTGTAGGCGTGACCGGGGTAGAGCAGTGCGGCATAGTCGCAATAGTCCGAACTGGCGATCACTTGGGCGCCGGGCGGCAACTGGGTGACTTGGTCCTGATGCCAGGCGTTGATGATCTTGTCGCCGCCCTCGAAGTGATAGGCGGTGGGGCCGATGATCCAGCCGCCGGGGTGCTTTTCGACCTTGCCGCCAAGCGCCTGAGCGATGATCTGATGGCCGAAACAGACGCCGATCAGCGGCTTGCCAGCGGCGTAGATGTCGCGGATCAGCGCCTCAAGCGGCGGGATCCACGCGTGGTCTTCATAGGCACCGTGACGCGAGCCGGTGATCAGCCATCCGTCGGCGGCCTCGGGGCCATCGGGAAAGACGCCCTCGACCACGGACCAGTTGTCGAACTCAAAGCCGTGGCCATCGAGAAGGCGGGCAAAGAAGGCGGGGTATTCACCGGTCTCATCCGCGAGTTCCGCGGGCACGAGGCCGGTCTGCAAGATGCCGATTTTCATGGATCACACGTTGGTTGCGCTGGCGCGGTTTTCTGGCCCGAAGGTAGCCGTGCCGCACAGGGGCGGCAAGGCCACGGTCAGACCGTATCGAGATAGATTTCCACCTGCTCCTGCGGCGACAATTCGGCCATGTAGAGCCGCTCTTGCCGTTTGGTCAGCAGCAGGTTGCGGATCAGTTCCGGCGGCAGGATGCGCGGCATGATCGGGCTGGCCTCGAAGGCGTCCATCGCCGATTCCCAGTCGGTGGGGATGGTCGGCAGGTCCTGCGCGTAGGCGTTGCCGGTGATCGGCGCGGGCGGCTCCATCTCGTCCTCGATGCCGGCCAGTGCCGAGCCGAGGATGGTGGCCATCAGCAGGTAGGGATTCACGTCGCCGCCGGCCACGCGGTGCTCGATACGGCGCGCCGCCGGGCTGCCCGAGGGCACGCGGATCGCCGCGGTGCGGTTCTCATAGGCCCAAGAGATGCCGCAGGGCGCGTGGTTCTCGGGGATCAGCCGGTCGTAGGAATTGAGGTGCGGCGCGAAGATCAGCGTGCTGTCGCTCATCGCGTTGACGCAGCCGCCGATGGCGTGGCGCAGTACGTCGGTGCCCTTTGGCCCGCCGTCGTCAAAGATGTTGTTGCCATCCTCGTCCAGCACCGAGAAATGCATGTGCATCCCCGAGCCGGCGTAGTCCTCGTAGGGTTTGGCCATGAAGGACGCGGCAAAGCCGTGGCGGCGCGCCAGCCCCTTGAGCAGCATCTTGAACAGCCACGCATCATCGGCGGCGCGCAGCGCGTCGTCCTGATGCATCATGTTGATCTCGAACTGCCCCAAGCCCGCCTCGGAGATGGCGGTGTCGGCGGGGATGTCCATGTCCTCGCAGGCGTCGTAGAGATCGGTAAAGAAAATATCGAAAGCGTCGAGCGCGCGGATCGACAGCACCTCGGCGGCCTTGCGGCGCTTGCCCGAGCGGGGCGAGACCGGCACCTGCAGCTTGCGGGTGCTGTCGTCGATCAGGAAGAACTCCATCTCCAGCGCCACCACCGGGGTCAGCCCGTGCTTCTTGTAGCGGCGCACCACCTGCGCCAGCGCGTGGCGCGGATCGCCGTCGTAGGGCTTGCCGCCTTCGTGGAACATCCAGATCGGCAGCAGGGCGGTGGGGGCTTCCAGCCACGGCATCGGCACGAAGCCGCGCTCGGTGGGTTTCAGCACGCCGTCGCGGTCGCCGCTTTCGAAGACCAGCGGGCTGTCGTCGATGTCCTCGCCCCAGATGTCGAGGTTGAGCGCGGAGAAGGGGAAGCGGGTGCCATCCTCGACCACCTTATGGGCGAAACGGGCGGGGACGCGCTTGCCGCGCGGCTGGCCGTTGAGATCGCAGGCGGCGACGCGGATGGTGCGGACCTGGGGGTTCTTGCGGAGCCAGGTTTTCGGGTCAGTCATGGTGTATCCGGAAATTTGATCAAATTGAGCGTAGCGACTCGACTGCGCGCTGGCAAGCGGGGCCTTGGCGGCAAGAGATGAGTATTTTCGGAAAGATGAAAGAGCAGGCGCACAGAAACAGAAAGCGCCCCCGCGGGAGGGGCGCCTTGGGAAACCTGGTCTGCGTCGAGGGCCGCGGTCGTCCGGTGCAGGTGGCGCATCGGGCGACCCAAAGGCTCAGCGCATCAGCATGCGCGGGCGCATCCGAACTTTGGTGCGGCGCTCTTTGGGTAGGTGCCGGTTCAGCCGCGTGTTGATCAGTCCGAAGACCCCGACGATACAGAGGGTCAGCACGATAAAATAGCCGGCGAGGATGGGGTAGGGCACAAACGGGTTGAAGGTCTTGTCGGCGAAGTAATTCGCGTAATAGAGCGCGTCGCCCCGCTGCTGCCACGCCGGAAATCCCGAGAAGAACACCAGCGTCGTGGCGTGGAACAGAAAGATCGCCTCGTTGGTATAGGCGGGCCACGCCAGCCGCAGCATGGTCGGCCAGACGATGCGGCGAAAGCGCGGGACGCCCGAGAAGCCATAGGCGTCGGCGGCCTCGACATCGCCTTTCGGCACCGACAGCAGCGCGCCGTAGAAAATCTCTCCCGAGTAGGCGGCGGTGTTGAAGAACAGCACGATCGCTGCGCCCAGCCATGCCGAGGTCAGCGGGTCGAACACCGGCGAGACGCTCTTGAGGCTGAGAAAGAGGAAGTAGGCGAAGAAGAACTGGATGAACAGTGGCGAGCCGCGGAACACGAAGATCACCCATTCCGCCAGCTTGCGGATCGGCGTGATCTTTGACGCCTTGCCCATTGCCAGCGCGGTGGCGAGGCAGAAGCCGGTGATCAGACTGACGATGCCGAAGTAGACGTTCCACAGCATGCCCGAGCCGATCAGCGTGAACTGCTGGCACAGCGTGAAATTGTCGCGCGGCAGCAGCCGCTCGCCGATACCGATCGAGCGCAGACCGTAGTCGGCGATGGTTTCCCAGCAGCTCATGAGGCCTTCCTCTGTGCTTCGCCGCCCATGGTGGCCTGCCCGTGGGTGAGGCGCTGCATGATCCGGCCCAGCACGATCTCCGACACGCGGGTGAAGGCGAGGTAGAAGACCAGCAGTGCCAGAAAATACCAGACGCGCCAGTCACCATGCGGGTAGTCGGTGAATCGCGCGGTCTTTGAGCCGCCCAGTTCGCGGGCCCAGTAGACGATGTCCTCGACCCCCAGCAGGAACAGCAGCGGCGTGGCCTTGATCAGCACCATCCACAGGTTCGACAGGCCGGGCAGGGCGTAGACCCACATCTGCGGCACGAGGATGCGCCAGAAGGTCTGGCGGCGGGTCATGCCATAGGCCTCGGCGGTTTCAAGCTGGGCGTGCGGCACGGCGCGCATGGCGCCGAAGAGCACGTTGCCGGCGAAAGCGCCGAAGACGATGGCGAAGGTCAGAACGGCCAGCGAGAAGCCGTAGGTTTCATGCACCCATTGCGCCGCCGTCGACAGCGGCAGCTTGGCCTCGTCGCAGACCACGAAGTCGTTGCCCTGCCGGATCGGCTGGTCCCAGTCGGGACATTTCACCTCGTGGCGAAGCCATTCGAAGAACTGGTCGAGGGCGATGACGAAAAACAGGAAGAACGCGATGTCCGGCACGCCGCGGACGATCGCGATATAGCCCTTGCCGAACCACGACAGCGGCGGGAAGGGCGAGCGGGCGGCCATGGCGCCGCCAAAGCCGAAGGCCAGCGCCACCGGCGCGGTGATCGCCAGCAGCAGCAGCACGGTGCCGAACGAGGTGTAGAAGGCCATATGCTTGCCCGTGGTCAGGTAGCACATCAGCCAGCTCAGGCCCGACAGGGACGATGGATCGGCGCAGGCGGTCAGAATGGGAACTCTCCGGAGCGGTTAGGCGGCCCGAGATGCGCCCCGGCCGCGCGGATCGGCAGGCCGGGACGCAGGGAGCTGGTCGGATCAGAACCGCGGGCTGTCTTCGCCCAGGTGCTCGATGATCAGCTCGTTGAGCGTGCCATCGTCCTTCATCGACTGGATCGCGGCGTCGAACTGCGCGCGCAGTTCCGGATCGCTTTCGCGGAAGGCCATGCCGATGCCGCCGCCAAGCGGCACGTCGTCACCGATGAACATCACGTCTGCCGATTCTTCGACCACCGGGATCAGATAGTCCTTGTCGGACAGCACCGCGTCGGCCTCGCCGCTGCGCATCGCCGCGACGGTCTCGTCGGGGGTCGTGTATTCGACCAGAGTGGCGCCTTCCATCCCGGCCACATGCGCGGCCTGAATGGTGCCGGTCTGCGCGGCGATCACCGCGGTTTCGAGGTCGATGCCGTCGCTCATCGCGGCGAAGGCCGAGGGCGAGGGCGGCGTGTAGTTCTGGGTGAAGTCGACGACTTCGTCACGCTCGGGGGTGATCGACATGCCGGCGATGATCGCGTCGTAGTTGCCCGACACGAGGTTGGGGATGATCGAATCCCAATCGTTGGTCACCCACTCGCAGGTCACTTCGGCGCGGGTGCACAGCTCGTCGCCCAGCACGCGCTCGAAACCGTCGACCTCGCCGGCGTCATTGATGAAGTTATACGGAGGGTAGGCGCCCTCGGTGCCGAGGCGCACGACGTCCTGAGCCAGCGCGGCGGTGGCGGTGAGCGCCAGCGCGGCTGTGCCGAGAAGAATGGATTTCATGTAACTTGCTCCCTGATTTACGCGTCAGATGGCGGTTCTTGGCCGCCTGTCAGACATGGCTGGTCGACCGCAGGAAGCCCTGCAGCCGTTCCGATTTTGGCGCGCCGAACAGATCCGCCGGAGCGCCTTCTTCCTCGATGCGCCCTTGGTGCAGGAACACCACGTGATCGCTCACGTCATGGGCCATCTTCATATCGTGGGTGACGATGATCATCGTACGCCCCTCGGAGGCGAGGTCCTTGATCACCTTCACCACCTCCTGCTCGAGCTCGGGGTCAAGCGCCGAGGTCGGCTCGTCGAACAGCAGCGCCTCGGGCTCCATGCACAGACCGCGGGCAATCGCCGCGCGCTGCTGCTGGCCGCCCGAAAGCTGCGCCGGCCATGCGTCGGCCTTGTCGCCGATGCCGACCTTGTCGAGATAGCGCCGGGCGGCGGCCTCGACCTCGTCGCGCGGGCGGCCAAGCACGGTCAGCGGCGCTTCCATCACGTTCTGCAGGATGGTCATATGGGCCCACAGGTTGAACTGCTGGAAGACCATGGAAAGGTTGGTGCGGATGCGCAGCACCTGCTTGGGGTCCGCCGGGCGGCGGCTGTGGCCGGTGCCATGCCAGCGCACCGGCTCGCCCTTGAACACGATCTCGCCCTGCTGGCTGTCTTCAAGCAGGTTGCAGCAGCGCAGCAGTGTCGACTTGCCCGAGCCCGAAGAGCCGATCAGAGAGACCACGTCTCCGCGCTTGGCCGTGATGCTCACGCCCTTGAGGACCTCAAGATCGCCATAGGCCTTGTGCAGGTCGCGGATCTCGATGACGGGCGCTTGGGCGGGGGCTGGATCGGTCAAGCCAAACCTTCTTGGGTAATTGCGAAATCTGGCGGCGAGAATGGGCGGAAACCGGCCCGTTTGTCTATGCGCAAAACAGCCATCTGCGGCGTGTTTGCGCGGCGTAACCGGGGCTCTGCCCGTAAATCAGCCACTGGCGGCGGGGGTTAGCCCGCCGCTTCGACCCGTTGCCGGGCCAGCGCCGAATCCCTGTCGTTGATGCCCAGAAGGTTGGACACCAGCCGCAGCAGAGCGTCTTCTTCGTCGTCGCGGCTGCCGTCGGCCAGCGCCACCTGCCACAGCGCCTCGATCACCGCGATGCGGTCCTCGTACGCCACTGCGTCCTTGATCGCGCGGGTGAAACGCACCGTGTCGGGGGCTTCGGCCTCCAGCGCCTCGGCCTCGCGGCGCAGCTTGCTGGCCTCGAAGGGCGACAGGCCATAGCGCGTGGCGGCGATCCGGTCGATCCGCTCCTGCTCGGACTGGTCGTAGGTTTCATCGGCCCGCGCCACACGCACGAGCAAAGCACAGAGCGCCAGCCGCGCATCGGCGTCGGGCAGGCGCTCGGGGCCGGGATCGACCAGCCGTTTCAGAAAATCCGCAAACATAGGGAAGATATAGCGGCCTCTTGGCGCCGCGCCAACGCAAGAGCGGGGTGCCGGGCGCACGAAGCCGTGTCCGGCGGTTTTTGCGCCTGTCTGGAAGACGATACCGCATTGCGCCCGGTGCCGGCATGGTGCCGGCTTCCTGCGGCTGCACCTAGCCGGCGCGGGTGTCTGAGGTCAGATCGTGCGGGGTGATGAACAGCAGATACTCGGACAGGCACAGGGCGGTCTGCCGGGCCGCCGGTGTGGCGTCGCTGTCGGTGATGACCTCGTAGAGGCAATGCGCCAAGGCCAGTCGCTCGCGGTGGGTTACGGCGCGTGACAGCAGCGCCGCAAAGCTGGCGGTCTCGGGGGCGGCGGCGGCGATGGCCTGACAGGAGACGCGCATTTCCGCCGCCTCGCGCGGTGTCAGCTCGTGCCGCCGGGCGAGCACCGCGTCGACCACGGACACGCAGAGCAGGGGAGATCCGCTCTGCACTTCGGCGGCGGCGCGCAGCAAGAGCGCCCCAAGCGCGAGCGGTACATCGCAGGGTTCGAGCGGTGTCGCCTCGGGCGCCGCCATCCAGAATTTCAGACCGCGCGCCATCGGCTCAGGGCTCGCCGGGGTCGGCGCGCGTATGCATGAACCGGTGCATTGCGGTCCCGTTTTCTGTGTGTCGCCTAGCTTACTCTGCGACAGCTCTGGGCTGCGGGCAATGGGTTTGCGCGGTCAGCGGATCGCCTTGGCACGACGCAGCCGATCGCTGAGGGTCTTTGCTGCCTCTGACAGTCCCCACGGCGGGTTCACCACGAACATGCCCGAGCCGATCATCCGGTGGTTTTCGCGCACCGGCGGGAAGCGGATCTCGTGGCAGAGCGCGTCGGGGAAGGCTTCGGTGAGCGCCGCCAGCATAGGCACATGCGCCGCCGAGCTGAGGATCGGGTACCACAGCGCCAGCACGCCGACGTTCCATTTCTTGTTGATCTGACGAAAGAACTTCGGAAGCTCGACGTAGTCCTGCTTAAGCTCATAGGGCGGGTCGACCAGCAACACGCCGCGCCGCGGCTCTGGCGGGCAGATGCTTTGGGCAAGCGCGTAGCCGTCCTGCCGGTGGATCGTCACATTGGGCGCGCGCAGCGCGAGGGTAAGCGCCTGATGCTCTTGCGGGTGAAGCTCGGCGAGGTGGATTTTATCCATCGAACGCAGCAGCTTGGACGCAATTAGGGGCGAGCCGGGATAGGCGTTCGGCCCTTCGGTGCGGCGCACCTCGGCCAGCGCCGCAAGATAGGGGTGATCAGCGTCGAAGACACCCGCATGCGCGCCGATCCCCTGCGCTGCCTCGCCGGTTTTTACCGCCTCGTCGGAGGTCAGATCATAGAGGCCGCGTCCGGCGTGGGTCTCGATGTAGGTGAGCGGCTTGTCCTTCTTGGTGAGGTAAGCCAGCAGTTCTGCAAGCAGCGCGTGCTTTTGCAGATCGGCGAGATTCCCGGCGTGGAAGGCGTGTTGGTAAGAGAGCATCTGGGCCTCGGAAACGGGGGGCACAAGCGATGCACATTGCATGCACAACCCATGCATATGCCGCTGCAGATAACCGGTGCGGCGCAGCCTGTCGAGCCGGAGGCGGGCGAGCCAAGCGGCGGCGGTCTGCCGTATTCCGGACAACCTTGGCGCGAATTTGCGCATCCGCCCGGTCCGAGTGCCGCAGCCTGTGCTTGGCACTTGCCTGCAGGGCCGAAGAGGCGCGATGCTTCGCGCATTGATCGGACGAATTTATTGAAAAACGGATGCGCGCCGCTGGACCCGCGACCGGCCTGCGCCGCGCCGAGGAGCGGATTTTTGACAATCGAGGATTTCATGACGGCGGCCAACGGCCGCCCCAGCGGCTTTGACTATATGCGCCTGCTGCTGTCGGTGCTGGTTCTGGCGATCCACAGTGTGCATATCGCTTACGGCCAGCAATACTACATGGAGATGATCTGGGGCCATTTCCCAAATGACGGGCTGGCGATGACCGTCTTGCCGATGTTCTTTGCCCTCTCGGGGTTTCTGGTGGCGGGCAGCCTTTATCGCTGCCGCACGCTGTTTTCCTTCATGGGGCTGCGGTTCATCCGCATCTACCCGGCGCTGGCGGTGGAGGTCATCCTGTCGGCGGTGGTCCTGGGCCCGCTGGTGACCTCACTGGCATGGCCCGAGTATTTCGCCGCCGAAGAGTTCGCGCGCTACCTGCTGAATGCCACGGGGCATGTCAGCAACGACTCGATCTTCCTGCCCGGCGCGTTTGCCGGAAACCCGCAGGAAGGCATGGCCAACGGCCAGCTGTGGACCGTGCCCTACGAGCTTTACTGCTACATCGGGCTGGGCATTCTGGCGGTGCTGGGCGCGCGGCGGGACCGCCGGGTGCTGCTGCTGGGCCTGCTGGCCTTTTTGACACTCTCGGTGGTCAAGCTGGGGCTCAACACGGGCTGGCGGTTCGATGGCTGGGACGGCACGGTCACCGGGCGTGCGCTGGTGCTGGCCTTCGTCTGCGGCACCTGCCTGCATGCGTGGCGCGACGTGGTCCGCATGCGGGCGGGCTATGTCGCTGCCTGCGCGGTGATCGCGGTTGTTGGCTTCAGCCTCAGCGGGCTTGGCCAATACGTGGGGATTTTTGCGATCTCTTACGTGACCGTGGGGCTGGGGATCCTCAACGCGCCGCGTCTGGGTCTGCTGAAGCGCGCGGATCTGAGCTATGGCATCTTCCTTTATCACTTCATCATCGAGCAGGTGGTGGCCTACGCGCTGCCGGGGCTGCGCGAGTGGTACTGGATCACGCTGGTTTCGCTGCCGCTGAGCGCATTGGTGGCGCATCTGTCGTGGGTGCTGGTCGAACGCCCGGCGCTGAAACTGCGCCGCCACATCTTTGCGCTGGAAGGCTGGGCCGTGGAGACCATGCCGGTACTGGCGCGGGGCGGGGCCGCGCGCTGATCGGCCAGAGCGGCGTGGCCGCAACCCGCAAAAAGACCAAGGCCCGGACGTTTGTCCGGGCCTTGCCAAATCAGAATGCTGCGACGGCTCAGACCAGTCGCGAGACGTCCTTCGCGGCGCGCACGAAGTCCTTGAACAAGGGGTGCGGATCGAAAGGTTTCGACTTCAGTTCGGGGTGGAACTGCACGCCGATGAACCACGGGTGATCCGGCCATTCGACGATTTCGGGCAGGCGTCCGTCGGGCGACATGCCGGAGAAGCACAGGCCACCTTGTTCCAGCGCTTCGCGGTACTTGATGTCGACCTCGTAGCGGTGGCGGTGACGCTCGTCGATGGCGTTGGTGCCGTAGACCTCGGCCACTTTCGAGCCTTCGGTCAGCACCGCGTCATAGGCGCCGAGGCGCATGGTGCCGCCCTTGTCGTCGCTGACCGAGCGGTTGACGCGCTGATTGCCCTGCACCCATTCCTTGAGGTGATAGACCACCGGCTCGAAGCGCTTTTCGCCCTTCTCGTGGTCGAACTCTTCCGAGCCCGCCTTGGCCACACCGGCGACGTTGCGCGCCGCTTCGATGACCGCCATCTGCATGCCGAGGCAGATGCCGAGGTAGGGGACCTTGTGTTCACGGGCGAATTGCGCCGCCTTGATCTTGCCCTCGGTGCCGCGCTCGCCAAAGCCGCCGGGCACGAGGATCGCATCGAAGCCTTCCAGATGCGGCGCCGGATCTTCCTGATCGAACAGCTCGGCGTCGACCCAGTTAACGTTGACCTTCACCCGGTTCGCCATGCCGCCGTGGGTGAGCGCTTCGGCGATCGACTTATAGGCGTCTTCGAGCTGGGTGTACTTGCCGACGATGGCGACGTTCACCTCGCCCTCGGGGTTGTGGATGCGTTCCGACACGTCTTCCCACTTGTCGAGCACGGGGCGCGGGGCGGGGGTGATGCCGAAGGCGTCGAGCACCGCCTGATCGAGCCCTTCGCGGTGATAGGCCAGCGGCGCGTCGTAGATCGACGGCAGGTCCTGCGCGGCGATCACGCTTTCGGGGCGGACGTTGCAGAACAGCGCCAGCTTCTCGCGTTCCTTCTGGGGAATCGGTCCCTCGGAGCGGCACACGAGGATGTCGGGCGCGAGGCCGATCGAGCGCAGTTCCTTCACCGAGTGCTGGGTGGGCTTGGTCTTCAGCTCGCCCGAGGCCTTGATCCACGGCAGCAGCGTCAGGTGCATGAACACGCACTGGCCGCGCGGCTTGTCCTGGCTGAACTGGCGGATCGCTTCGAAGAACGGCAGGCCCTCGATGTCGCCGACGGTGCCGCCGATCTCGCAGAGCATGAAGTCCACCTCATCCTCGCCGATCGAGATGAAGTCTTTGATCTCGTTGGTGACGTGCGGAATGACCTGAATGGTCTTGCCGAGGTAGTCGCCGCGGCGCTCTTTCTCGAGCACGTTGGTGTAGATGCGGCCCGAGGAGATGGAATCGGTCTTGCGCGCGGGAACGCCGGTGAAGCGTTCGTAGTGGCCAAGGTCGAGGTCGGTTTCGGCCCCGTCGTCGGTCACGAAGACCTCGCCGTGCTCGAACGGGCTCATGGTGCCCGGATCGACGTTGAGATACGGATCGAGCTTGCGCAGACGGACCGAGAAGCCCCGCGCCTGCAGCAGCGCGCCAAGCGCCGCGGAAGCCAGACCCTTGCCGAGCGAAGAAACGACACCGCCGGTGATGAAGATGAAACGTGCCATTGGCAGCGCGACCCCGTGATTTGCGTCAATAATGGAGGACACCCACGGCCCGAAGGCCGCAGCATCACGGGGGTCCACGTATAAAGGATTCGGGCCGCACTGTCTAGCCAACCGCAAGATGCTGTTGCGGCTGACAGGCGGCCCTCAAGCTGTTGTTAGTCTGGCGGATCTTAGTCCGCGCTGGGAACCATCGGCGCGTCGGCGCCCGAGTCGGTGCCCGCATCGCCCGACGGCGGCGGCAGCAGGCCGTCGGTGTCGAGCGGTGCCGGAGCGGAGCCGTCGCTCTCTTCGGCGGAGGAGCCGCCGGTGAGCCGGTCCATGACCGAGGTGCCGCTTGCATCGCTCGCCGCGAGCACCGTCAGGGTGATCGAGGTGATGATGAAGGCAATGGCGAGCCCCCAAGTGACCTTGCCCAGTGCCGTGGCTGCGGCGCGCTGGCTCATGGCGCCGCCACCGCCGCCGCCCATGCCAAGGCCGCCGCCTTCCGAACGCTGCAGAAGCACCACGCCGATCAGCGCGAGCGCAAGGAGGAGGTGCACGATGAGGATCACGTTTTCCATAGGGCGTCTCAGGCATTCCGGGCTGTGTTGAACGGGCGCTGTGTAGGGCAAGGCGCCTGCACACGCAACCCGGCTCTTGGCGCCAAAGCCCCGAGCGGTGGTCTGTGCGGCCCGGAAGCCAGTCGCGCGCCGCTCCGGGCAGGGCAGGCGCAGGGCAGGCACGGTCTTCATTGTGCCGCAAATACGCGGTCTTGCGCAGCGTGGGCGCCTGCACGCCGATCCCCATGAGCGAGGCGCAGGCGCGGGTGCAGCCGGGGCGAGGGGCTGCAGATTTTCTTGTCTGGGTGAAAAAGCGCCGCTAACCTTCGCGCTATGGTTGGTGATCGCCCTCTTCTTGGTATTTGTTTGATGCTCGGGTTTTGCATCCTCGCACCGATGGGCGATGCCACGGCCAAGCTGCTGGGCGACAAAGTGTCGATCGGGCAGCTGCTTCTGCTGCGTTTTGCGATTCAGGTGGTGGTGCTGGCGCCGCTGGTGCTGGCGACGCATCGGGTCTGGCGGATGCGGCGGCGGGTGCTTGGGCTGACCGTGCTGCGCACATTGCTGCACATGCTGGGCATCGGGCTGATGTTCGCGGCGCTGCGTCATCTGCCGTTGGCCGACGCGGTGGCCATCGCCTTCGTCATGCCCTTCTTCATGCTTCTGCTCGGGCATTACGTGCTGGGCGAGGAGGTGGGTTGGCGCCGCCTCGCGGCCTGCGGGGTTGGCTTTGTCGGCACGCTGCTGGTGGTGCAACCGGCCTTCGCCGAGGTGGGCTGGCCGGCGCTGCTGCCGCTTGGGGTGGCGCTGAATTTCTCGCTGTTCATGCTGGTCACCCGTCAGATCGCGCGCGAGACCGATGCGATTTCGCTGCAGACGATTTCGGGCGGGATGGCGGTTCTGATCCTTGTGCCGGTGCTGATGATTGCGCCCGGCCCGATGCTGCCCACGCTGGCGTGGAGCGATGGCGGCGCGACGGTCTGGGGGCTGGTCCTTGCGATCGGGCTGCTGGGCACGCTGGCGCATCTGTTGATGACGTGGTCGCTGCGCTTTGCGCCGGGAGCGACGCTGGCGCCCATGCAGTATCTTGAGATTCCCTTTGCCACGCTCATCGGCTTCCTGATCTGGAGCGATCTGCCGGATGGTCTGGCGACCGTGGGCATCTGCATCACCGTCGCCTCGGGGCTTTATATTCTCATGCGCGAGCGGGCCATCGCGCGCCAGCTTGCTGCAGCGCGCGCGCCAGCGGCACAAGATGCTGCGCCGGCAGAATGATCAGCATCTTCGGCGCGTCGATGGAGATGTCGACGTGGGGGGCATCGGTTTCGTTCGACGTGCCGGTGATGCCGTCGGGTGCAAAACGCAGGCCGTCGATCGGCCAGCGCAACCCGGTGCTCGTGCCGCCGCAGTCGGCCATCGGGTAAAGCGACAGCCGACAGCCGACAGGCAAATCCAGCGCCAGCCGCGGCGGGCAGAGCGCCACCACGTCGTCTTGTCCGACCAGCAGGCAAGGCCGGTCGGGGTGCCGCACCAGCACCGTCATCGCCGCCAACTGGTGATCGAGCCGCGCCCCGAGGAACCCTGCGGCATAGACCAGGGGCGCCGCGATGTTGCGCAGGCATTTGTCGAAATCCGTGCTGTCTTGTTCGGTGATAGTGTGGATTCGCTCGGCCGGGATCGCGGCGCGGGCGGATGCGTCCAGCGAGTCGAGATCGCCGATCACCGCGTCCGGCGTCACCCCGGCGGCCAGCAACGCCGCCGCGCCGCCATCGGCGGCCACGCGAAGCGGGGTCTCGGCCAGAAGAGGTGTGAGAAGGCGCGGAGGGCAGTCTCCGCCGCCGGTCAGAAGCACGGGGGCGTCAGAGGTGATGAGTTCGGATGGCGCGGAGTTCATGGCTTTTTAGTGGCCTTTTGCGAAAATGACCACAATTTGGTCATGAAATGATACGGTGAAAACCGCAGATTCGGTCAGCTTTCGTCTCCTAGTGTTTGGTAAACAGACTGTTGCAGATCGAGTGAAAGAGTGAGCGGCACATGGTGAGTTCCAGCAAGATACTGACGGTCTCCTACGGCACCTTCTCCTGTACGGCAGAAGGCTTCGAGGATCCCCTCGCGGTGGTCAAGGAGAGCACGAATTTCTTCCGGGGAGTGGTGCGCGAGGACCGCTTCTTCGGCGCCGAGCCGCCGCAATTTGACCCTGAGCTTGCGGCGCAGTTGATGCAGGCGCAGATCAGCGCCGAGGCGCAAAGCGGTCGCTTGGTGCTGCGTGGGCCGCTGGCGGATGCTGCGATGCCCGCGGCAGAGCAGCCCGGTCAGGCGGAACAGCCCGGCAAGACCGAAACCGCGCCGCAGGGTGTTGCCGCGGCGCAGGCTGCGGCAGAGGTTGTCGGGCCCGACGCCGAGCGGGGCATGGAGAAGGCGCTGGCGGAGGCCGCCGAACGCGCCGCTGCCGAGGCCGCAGAGCAAGAGGCGGAAGAGGCTCGCCAGCAGGCCGAGCGTGCCGCGGCGGACGCGGCGCTGCAGGCGGATGGCGACGACAGCTTGTCGGCAGAGGCCGCCTTCTTTGCAGCCGAATCCGATGTCGCGGACCGCGATGCGTTCGAAGATGATTACGACGACGAGGCGCTTGGCGCCGCGCCGGTGACGCCGCGTGCTGTGCCGCAGGCGGACGCGCAGCCGCTCTCCGAGGACAGCGTCGCGGCCAAGCTGCGCCGCATCCGCGCGGTGGTGTCGGGCGGCGGCGTTGCTGCTGCGGCGCCCGATCTGAGCGAGGATCAGGACGGCGGCGAGACGATTGCGTCGGTCTCTGCGGTTCTGGGCACGCTGGCCGCAGACACGCCCGACACCGCGCCCGCACGGCGGGGCGACGAGGGCACGGCAGAGCTTGAGCCCGAGGACGATCAGATCGACCTTGCCGCCCTGCGCGACGACATGCGGCAGGCCGAGGATGCGCCGAGCGAAGAGGATATCGCCGAGGCGGAGCCCGAAGCCCCCGCCGCGCCCTTCGCGCTGACCAAGGATTTCGCTGCGGCGCCGGAAGCCCCGTTCGAAGACGCCGGTTTCGATGACGTAGAGACCGACGACGTGGAAGCGGATGAGGTGGCGGAGCCCGTCGCCGAAGCGCCGACCGAGACGGTCGCAGAGGCTCCAGTTGCGGCTGGGGAAGAGCCGAAAGCCGCCAAGCCGCGCCGTGTGCGGGTGGTCAAGGTGACCCGCGCGGCGTTTGATGCGGCGGTGGCCTCGGGCTCGCTGGAGGAAGTGCGCGAGCAGCCGTCTGCCAGCAGCCTCAGCGCCGAGGACGAACAGGATTTGGCGCGCGAGCTGGAAGCGGTGAAGGCCGAACTGGCCGCCGGTGTCGAAGACGAGTGGGATGATGTCGACGACCTCGACCAGCTTGCAGCACCTGCTGCTGCGCGCGAGGCCGAGACGCCGGTGGCCGCAGAGGCCGTGCTGGCCGATCTCGAGGCAGAGGGCGAGAGCGTCTGGGCCGAAGACGCGTTCGAAGAAGGTCTCGAAGATGATGTGCTGGGCGAGGCGCTGGGCGACGAGCTTGAGGCCGAGGGCGTCGAGGAAGAGGATTGGGACGAGGACGCGTGGGACGACACCGCTTGGGACGACGAAGACGACGACGAGGATGATCTCGCGCCGACTTCCTCGACCAAGGCGGACGACGTGTTCGCCGAGGACTTCGACGACGATGATCTGGCCGATGATGTTGCCGACGCCGAGGAGTTCGCCGCGGCCTTCGACACCATGCAGGACGATACCGATGACGAGGAGTTCGAAGAGGAACTGAGCGCGGTTGCGCAGCAGGACGTGCGCAAGGCGGTGAAGCTTTCGAGCCCGGCCCGCGTCATGCTGACCGAGACCAGCGTCGAGGACAATGACACCTCGCGTATCCTCAATGAAACCAACACCCAGCTCGAAGAGCCGGAGGGCAACCGTCGCCGCAGCGCCATCGCGCATCTGCGCGCGGCCGTGGCGGCCACCCGCGCCGACCGGCTTCTGGGCCGCAAGAAAGACGCCGAAGAGCAGGCGCAGCCCTACCGCGAGGATCTGGCGGATGTGGTGCGCCCGCGCCGTCCTGCGCCCGCCCCGCAGGCAGGCACCGAGCGCCCCGCTGCCGAGGCGCCGCTGCGCCCCGCGCCGCTGAAACTGGTGGCCGAGCAGCGCGTCAGCGAAACCGTCGATGCGCCGCAGGCTCCGCTGCGCCCGCGCCGGGTTACGCTGGCCGATCTCGACGATCAGGCGCCCGCAGCCGCGCAGGGCGATTTCGCCGCCTACGCCGAAAGCGTCGGGGCGCATGATCTGCCCGAGCTTCTGGAGGCGGCGGCGTCCTACCTGTCGTATATCGAGGGCCGCACGCAGTTCTCGCGCCCGCAGTTGATGACCAAGGTGCGTCAGGTCGAGGGGCAGGACTCGAGCCGCGAGGACCGGCTGCGCAGCTTTGGCCAGCTGCTGCGCGACGGCAAGATCGAGAAGACCGGCGGCGGGCGGTTCACCGTCTCTGAGCGGATCAGCTTCAAGCCTTCGGCCCGCGCGGCAGGCTGACAAGCCGCGCAGCACGAGGCGTTCAAGGCGCCCCCGCGATGCATCGCGGGGGCGCCTTGCTTTTGGCGATCCGGGCGCGGCGCGGGCTTCCCTCTGACCCGCCTCACGTCTTGCGTGCCTCACGCCTATGTGCCTGTGAGCGGGGGAACAGGGCAGGGGGGCTGGCCCGTTGGGTTTGTGAAACACAGCGCCGCCACGCTGCGGCGCCGTCGCCACAGAACGGAGCTAGAGATGAAAGATATTGTCGCGAACCCCGCAACCGCCGCCGCCCCCTATGAGACGCTTGATCGTTTCGAGGGCAGTACGGTCATTGTCACGGGCGCCAGCACCGGCATCGGCCGCGCGACGGCGCGGCGCTTTGTGCTCGAAGGCGCCAATGTCGCCATGGTGGCCCGCAATGCCGACGACCTTGCCGAAGCCGCGGAAGGGCTGCCCGAGGCGCGGGTGCTGAAGATCAGCGCCGACGTCTCGCAGGAGGAGGATGCCAAGCGCATCTCTGCCGAGACGGTGGCGCATTTCGGCGCCATCGACGTGCTGGTCAACAACGCCGGGACCGCCGTCGCGGGCAGCATCGAGGAGGTTGATCGCGAGAGCTGGGACAAGGTGATCGATACCGACCTGACCGGGCTTTACATGGTCACCCGCGCCGCTTGGCCGCACCTGCGCAAGGCGGGCGGCAATGTGGTCAACACCTCGTCGGTGTCGGGCACCGGCGGCGATTGGAACATGTTCGCCTATAATGCCGCGAAGGGTGGTGTCACCAACCTCACCCATGCGCTGGCGCTGGACGCGCGCGAAAGCGGCGTGCGGGTCAACGCGGTGAACCCGTCGGTCACGCGCTCGGCGCTGACGGAGGATATCTTCGACAACCCCGACCTGCTGGAGAAATTCATGGAGCGCCTGCCGCTGGGCCGCCCCGGCGAGCCCGAAGACGTGGCGGCGGCGATCTGCTTTCTCGCATCGCGCGATGCGTGCTTCATCAATGGCGTGAACCTTGCAGTGGACGGTGGCCTGTCGGCCTCGAACGGTCAACCGCCACAGGCCTGACGCGCCATCGCGGCGAAGGCGCTCGGGACCCGTGCCGAGACGGCGGTTCCGGCGGAGGCCTGCGTATTTGGAAAGAGAAGAAGGGCAGGGCGTGCTGCGTCCTGCCCTTGTTCGTCGCGAGGCACTGGCTTTGGTGGTCATGGGGCGGGGCAGTGTCGACCGAGCGCCGGCCCGTTTTCGCAACTGCCGCCACGCGGCGCTGCATCACGCGAGAGTTCTTTTCCGCCTCGCCTTGTCGTCGCGCCGGGGCGTGTCTACATCTCCGGCATGAAAAGCCGGATCCCTTTCGTGAAATCAAAGCCTCTCGTCTCGGTCGTGCGTCTGCAGGGCGCCATTGGCATGGCGGGGCGGGGCAGTCTCAACGACACCACGCTGGCGCCGGTGCTGGAGCGCGCCTTTCGGCGCGGCAAGCCCAAAGCGGTGGCGCTGGAGATCAATTCGCCCGGCGGCTCGCCGGTGCAAAGCTCGCTGATCGGCGCGCGCATCCGCCGCCTGTCGGAAGAGACCAAAGTGCCGGTCTACGCTTTCGTCGAGGACGTCGCCGCCTCGGGCGGCTATTGGATTGCCTCGGCGGCGGACGAAATCTTTGCCGACGAGAGTTCCATCCTTGGCTCGATCGGGGTGATCTCGGCGGGGTTCGGCGCGCATGTCTTCCTCAGCCGCCAGGGCATTGAACGGCGCGTGCACACCGCTGGACAGTCGAAAAGCATGCTCGATCCGTTCCGCCCGGAATCCGAAGAGGATGTGGCGCGGCTCGACCGGATGCTCGGCCAATTGCACGAGACGTTCATCGCGCAGGTCAAGGCGCGGCGCGGCGGCAAGCTGAGCAATGATCCCGACCTTTATACCGGAGAGATCTGGATCGGTCGGTCGGCGGTCGACGTCGGGCTGGCCGACGGCACGGCGCATCTGGTGCCGGGCATGAAGGCGCGGTTTGGCGACAAGGTGAAATTCCGCCGCTACGGCGTAAAGAAGCGGCTGATCCCGAAGCTGGGGCTGAGCTTGGCCGAAGAGACGCTGGGGCTGGTCGAGGAGCGCGCGAGCTACGCGCGCTTCGGGCTCTGACATGCTTGCAAAGATTGTCGCACTCTTCCTCGTGGTCATCGCGGTGCTGGGCATCTTCGGCAAGCTGCGCATGCCAAGGATCGGTCGATTGAGCCGCCGCGAGGCGGGAAAGAAATGTCCGCGCTGCGGTCGGCACAAGATCGGTAAGGGGCCTTGCTCCTGCGGCGAACGAAAGGTCTGACATGGTTTTTGTCTACGCGGCCCTCGGCCTGGTGATCCTGCTTCTGGCAGGGGATGCGCTGGTCAAGGGGGCGGTGAATCTGTCCCTGCGCATGGGGATCCCGGCGCTGATCGTCAGCCTCACTATCGTCGCCTTCGGCACCTCTGCGCCAGAACTGCTGATCTCGATCCAAGCGGCGCTCGACGGGGTGCCGGGCATCGCACTGGGCAATGTCGTGGGCTCGAACACCGCCAATGTTCTGCTGGTGCTGGGCGTGCCGGCGCTGATCACCGCGCTGCACACCTCCACGCATGACACCCGCAAGAGCTATCTGGTGATGATGGGCGCCACGCTGCTGTTCATCGCGCTGGCCTTCCGCGGCGTCTTTGACTGGATCGCGGGTCTGGTCCTGCTTGGCGCCATAGCGCTGATCTTGTGGGATTCGGTGCGCGATGCGCTGAGCCACCGCAGGAACGGCAAGGCCAATGCCGAACTCGAAGATCTCGAAGAGCCCGAGGGTGCTGATCCCGACATGCCGGGCTGGAAGATCGCGTTCTATCTGGTGCTGGGTCTGGTCGGCCTGCCGGTGGGCGCCAACCTGCTGATCGACAGCGCCACCGAGATCGCCGCCATGTTCGGCGTGCCCGACACGGTGATCGGCCTGACGCTGGTGGCGCTTGGCACCTCGCTGCCGGAACTGGCTACGACGGTGATGGCGGCGATCCGGCGGCAGGCGGATGTGGCGCTGGGGAATGTTATCGGGTCGAATGTGTTCAACCTGCTGGCGGTGATCGGTGTGGCGGCGTTGGTCAAGCCGATGCCCGTGGATCCGCAGTTCCTGCGCTTCGACCTTTGGGTGATGCTTGCCGCGTCGGTGATCCTCGTGCCCTTCGTGTTCCTGAAGCGCGACATCGGCCGGGTCTGGGGCGTGGTGCTGTCGGCGCTCTACATCGGCTATGTCAGCTACGTATTGGTCTGATCGGTTTCGGGGGAAGACATATGGCAATCGAGAAACGCGCGCTGATCACCGGCGCAGGCAAACGGCTGGGCCGGGCGATGGCGCTTTACCTCGCTGACCGGGGTTTCGACGTGGCGGTGCATTACGGCGGCTCGGCCGAGGCTGCCGAAGAGGTTGCGGCGCTGGTGCGCGAGAAGGGCGGCCGCGCTGTGACGCTGCAGGCGGACCTGCTGGACGAGGCGCAGGTGGCGCCGCTGTTGGGGCGCGCTGCCGATGGGCTGGGTGGGCCGATTGGCGTGCTGGTCAACAACGCCTCGATCTTCGAGCATGACGACATGGACACCGCCAGCCGCGACAGCTGGGACCGGGCGATGGAATCGAATCTGCGCGCGCCTTTCGTGCTGCTGCAGAAATTTGCGGCGCAGGCGCCGGAGGCGGAGACCGACGCGCATGGCGAGCCGCGGGCGCGCGCGCTTTGCGTCAACATGCTTGACCAGCGGCTGCGCAAGCTGACGCCAGAGTTCATCAGCTACACGCTGGCCAAATCGGCGCTGTGGACGCTGACCCAGACCGGCGCGCGCGCGCTGGCGCCAAAGGTGCGGATCAATGCGATCGGGCCGGGGCCGACCCTGCAGGGGGCCGACCAGAGCGCCGAGGGCTTCGCCACGCAGCGCGCCTCGACGGTTCTGCAGCGCGGGTCGAACCCCGAGGATATCTGCGGCGCGCTGGGGTATTTCCTCGATGCGCCGGGCGTCACCGGGCAGTTCCTGTGCACCGATGGCGGCCAGCATCTGGCTTGGCAGACGCCCGACACCTGCGACCGCGACTGACGCTGCGGCGGGGACGCCGCGGCAAGTTGTGCACGTGTCACGCCCGCGTTACCTGCGTGTTAAGAAAGCATCAAGCTATCAAGGGTTTGCGTTGAGTGGCCTAAATCTTTCTCATTAAAACAATGGGTTATATTTTGGCTTAAATTTTGTGCAAGTCGACGAAACGCCAAGGATTCAAGGGAAAATCGCCAAACCCGGGATTTCCCCCTCAGGGTTATCCACAGGAATGGTGGATGCATTCTTTCTTGATCTCGGGGGGCCGGCATTGCAGCGCGGCGCAGAATCAAGGCAAGCGGTGAACAGACCGGAAACGACGTGATGAACGACGAAGCAGACAGCCCGAACGCGCCGCCCAAACGCGGCTATGAGGTCATCCACGGCTATCTCAAGACGCTGGATTCCAGTCCGGGTGTCTATCGCATGCTGGATGACCAGAGCCGGGTGCTTTACGTCGGCAAGGCGCGCAATCTGCGGGCGCGGGTGTCGAGCTATTCGCGGCCCTCGGCGCAGCATTCGCGGCGGATCTCCCGGATGATCTCGGAAACCGCGTCGATGATGTTCCTCACCACGCGCACCGAGACCGAGGCGCTGCTGCTCGAACAGAACTTGATCAAGCAGCTCAAGCCGAAGTTCAACGTGCTGCTGCGCGACGACAAGAGCTTTCCCAACATCCTCGTCACCACCGAGCATGACTTTCCACAGATCAAGAAACACCGCGGCGCGAAGAGCGAGAAGGGGGCTTATTACGGGCCTTTCGCCAGCGCGGGGGCGGTGAACCGCACGCTGAGCCAACTGCAGCGGGTGTTCTTGCTGCGCAACTGCTCGGACTCGATGTTCGACAGCCGCACCCGGCCGTGCCTGCTGTTCCAGATCCGCCGCTGCTCGGGGCCCTGTACGGGCGAGATCAGCCAAGAGGAGTACGCCGAGAGCGTGCGCGACGCGCAGCGCTTCCTGTCGGGCAAGTCGACCGAGATGCAGGCGCGGCTGGCTGACCAGATGATGGAAGCCTCCGAAGCGATGGAGTTCGAGCGCGCCGCGGCGCTGCGCGACCGTATCCGGGCGCTGACGCAGGTGCAGTCGGTGCAGGGGATCAACCCGCAGGGCGTGGAAGAGGCCGATGTGGTGGCGCTGCACATGGAGCACGGGCAGGCCTGCGTGCAGGTGTTCTTCATCCGCTCGGGGCAGAACTGGGGCAACCGCGACTTCTATCCGCGGGTCGGCGACGACGTCGAGGAGGCGGAGGTGCTCGAAGCCTTCCTCGGGCAGTTCTACGACACCAAGGAGCCACCGCGACTGCTGCTGCTGAGCCATGAGATCGAAAGCCCCGACCTGATGTCCGAGGCGCTGACCGGCAAGCTGGGCCGCAAGGTCGAGATCGCGGTGCCGAAACGCGGCGAGAAGGCGGAACTGGTCGAGGGCGCGGCGCGCAATGCACGCGAAAGCCTGGGGCGCCGCATGGCCGAGACCGCGACGCAGGCCAAGCTGCTGCGCGGTGTGGCCGAGGCCTTTGGCCTCGACGGGCCGCCGCAGCGCATCGAGGTCTACGACAACTCGCATATCATGGGCACCAATGCCGTCGGCGGGATGATCGTCGCCGGGCCGGAAGGCTACATGAAGAACCAGTACCGCAAGTACAACATCCGCGGTGACGAGCTGGTGCCGGGCGACGACTTCGGCATGATGAAGGAGGTGCTGACGCGCCGCTTCACTCGGTTGCTGAAGGAAGACCCCGAGCGGGACAAGGGGCTCTGGCCCGATCTGCTGCTGATCGACGGCGGCGCCGGGCAGGTCTCGGCGGTTTGGGAGATCATGCAGGAATACGGCGTCGAGGATATTCCCATGGTTGGTGTCGCCAAGGGTGTCGACCGCGACCACGGCAAGGAAGAGTTCCACCGCATCGGCGAGCGTCCCTTTGCGCTGCAGCGCAACGACCCCGTGCTCTACTTCATCCAGCGCCTGCGCGACGAGGCGCACCGGTTTGCCATCGGCACCCACCGCGCCAAGCGCGCCAAGTCGCAGATGGCCAATCCGCTCGACGAGGTGCCCGGCGTGGGGGCGGCGCGCAAGCGCGCGCTGTTGCAGCACTTCGGATCGGCCAAGGCGGTGGCACGGGCGAATCTGGCGGACCTCAAGGCGGTCGACGGCGTCAGCGAAGCGCTGGCCGAACGCATCTACGATTTCTTCCACGAGAAGGGTTAGGCTGCGTTCCCCTAAGAAGCCTGCAAAAGCCCGCGCAGGCTTTGATCGCGCGGGCGGTTGGCATAGTTCCTTTTGCGAAGTGTCTCTGCTATAGCGGCGCCACGTTTACCCAAGGAGAGAGGCCATGGCCCACAAGGTGTTCATCGACGGCGAGGCTGGCACGACCGGTCTGCAAATCCGCGAGCGGCTCGAAGCGCGCGCGGACATCACGCTCGTTCAGGTGGACCCGGCCCGACGCAAGGACGCCGATGCGCGCTCCGAGGCGCTGGCCGAGGCCGATGTGGCCATCCTGTGCCTGCCCGATGACGCCGCGCGCGAGACCGTGACGCTGGCCGAGCCGCATGGCACCCGGATCATCGATGCCTCGACCGCGCATCGCGTCGCCGAAGGCTGGGTCTTTGGCTTTGCCGAAATGGCGGAAGGCCAGCGCGAGGCGATTGCCTCGGCGCAGCAAGTGTCGAACCCCGGCTGCTGGTCGACCTGCGCTATCGCGCTGATCCGCCCGCTGGTCGGCGCGGGGCTGATTGATCCGGCCTCCGGCCCGGCGATCTCCGGCGTGTCGGGCTACACCGGCGGCGGCAAGGGCATGATCGCCGAGTATGAAAGCGGCGATATCAACGGTTCGTTCCTGTACGGCGCGACGCAGGGCCACAAGCACCTGCCGGAAATCGTCAAGCACGGCCTGCTGAGCGCGGTGCCGGTCTTTGTGCCGTCGGTTGGCGCTTATGCGCAGGGCATGGCGGTGGCGGTGCAGCTGCCCGCCATGGGCACGGACGGCATGGAAGCGGCCGAGGCGGCGCTGCGCAAGGCCTACGCCGGCGAGCGCTTCGTGTCGGTGGTCGAGCCGTCGGTGCACGAGCCGCGGGTCATGCCGCAGCGGCTCAACGGCACCAACGCGCTGGAATTGTCGGTGCACGGCAACCCGGCGACCGGCGCGGTGACGCTGATCGGTGTGCTCGACAACCTCGGCAAAGGCGCCTCGGGCGCGGCGGTGCAGAACCTCAACATCATGCTCGGCTGCGACGAGGCGGCGGGGCTGAGCGGGGCCGAGGCCGCGGCGGCCTGAGCGCTGGTGCCGGGAGGGGGCGCTGCCCCCGTCCGCTGACGCGGACTCCCCCGGCGTATTTGGCAAAGAGAAGAAGGGGCGCGGTCGGGTCGGGGCCGCGCCTTTTGCCTTAGTCAGCTTGACGTGGCCAGCAGAGTGAACAGCGTGCGCTGGTCGAGACGCCCGCTCGGATCCAGCCCGTGCCGTTCCTGGTAGCTGGTCAGCGATGCTGCGAGCCGGTCGGGAAATTCCGTTTCCTGTGGCTCACCCGGGCTGAGCCCCTCGGCGGAGAGCTGCGCGAGGACGCGCGGCAGCAGCGCTGTATAGATCGCGGTCTGGCTTTCTCCGTCGGTCAGGACCACGGCCTTGGACAGCCGGTCGAGGCGCATCGGCTGCAGTGCCTGCACAAGCTGCCAGACGGCCTGCGTGAAGGGCGTGTTTTCGGGCAGCTGTGCGCAGACCGACCGAGTCAGCCCGAGCAGGGTCTGGGTGGTCTGCCAGGGAGCGATGTCGAAGGTTTCCGGCTGGGATTGGTTGTAGGCGGTGAGGTAGCCGTCGATCCAGCCGCCGTAGAGCGCCAGGTCGCGCGAGCCGTCTTGCCAACTGTCGCGGAAGGTTCCGCAGGTCTGGGCGCCGGCGCCCTTGTAGGCGAAATTTCCGTCGCTGTCGGCGGCCGCGGTCGGGCTGGAGAGAACGGCCGCGGCCAGCAGGCCGGCGGCCAGGCGCGCGCGGGACCGGCACGGGCCAAGGGAGATGGGGGGCATACAGAATCTCCTGAAGCGAAGCGGTAGCGATGGGGCGGGGCGCCTGTGCTGCGCCCCGCGCGGGTCGTGGGGTCAGCCGCGGTTGCGTCGGCGCAGCAGGCCAAGGCCGAACATGCCGGTCAGAAGCAGCGGCGTGCCACCGGGCAGCGGCACCGGCGAGATGTCGGGCTCGTAGTCGATCACCGTCGGCATCATCGTCACCGCGACGTTGTCACCAATGCCCGTGAAGCTCGCTCCCAGCGGGAAGGCCAGCGTGTCGCCGGGATCCAGCATCAGCGACGGGTCGATGCCGGAAAGCACGAACTCACTGACATTGCTCAGGCCGAGGGCGGAGAGGTCCAGCGTTTGGGCCGCGGGGAGGGCGAAGTCGAAGCCGCCGACGCTGATCGTGTAGCCATCCAGATCCGGCACCGCGGCCAAGGAGGGCGCGGTGATCGTGTCGAAATAGGCGTCGGTGACCGAATAGGTGTAGCCCACGGCGACCGGGGGGTCGATCCAGACCACCACGTCCTCGACCGGGGGCTCTGGCAGGGTGATGACAAAGGCGCCGGTCTCCGGGTCCGGTGGATTGTCGGGCAGAAGCGCGGCGAATTCGCTGCTGCCGTCGTTCACCGTGCCGCCGCCGCCGGGGCTCGGCACGAAGCTCGAGATATAGGCGGTGGTATCGACGCCGTAATCCGCGGCGTCTGCCAGAATGATGTCGAAGGTATTGAGCTGCCCTGCGACCACCGGCACGTCGAATTGCAGGACCGGGTTCCCTTCCGGGGCCAGCACGCCGTCGAGCTCGGTGCCGGCGAACGCGGTCATATCGGGATGGTTGATATTGATCGCCAGCGGCGTGTCGCCCCCGGTCGGCACGGCGCCGGCGACGTTGACGCCGTTGACGTAGAGCCCGAAGCCATCGGTGAAAGTGGATCCGGCGAATTCAGGCCACTCCTCGGAGCCGAAGGTGGAGAAGAAGGTCATCGACGCCAAGCTGGGGATGAAGTCGATGGTCAGTTGCACGACGTCGAAGTGGCTGTCCTGCCCGGTGATCGGCGCCAGAAGTTCATGCTGCTCGTCGGTGGCGGGCGTGGCGAACCCGTAGCTCATGGCCGAGGCGGCGTTCGGCCCGTCGCCATAGGCATCGACACTGCCGCTGCTGAGGACAATGCCGCTTTGAGGCAGCCCGTAGGTGCCGCTGCCGTTGCCGAAGATTCCCGCCTGTGGGCCGCTTTGCCGGACCTCGGCGTCTTGGATCAGCGTTCCCGGGGAGTTCAGGAAAAGGGTATTTGCCAGGTCCATGGCATCCACTGTGGAGGTGACGGTCAAGGCGGTCACGGGGCCGGCGCAGGCGATGCCTGCGGCGACCGCCGCAATGATACATATCTTCATGGTGAGGTTCCCTGAAGGTAATTGTTAATGGAAAAGTGAGTGATCTTATTTTTGGGATTTCGATAATTGGAGTCAAATATTCTTTCCGATACTCAGCGGAATATATTCTAGAATTTAGTTAGAATTTTTCGGAATAAAGGTCGGCATTGACGTGGCGCGGTATATTGGTGAGGCCGCTCACGGATATTAATAAATCATAAACCAAATTTCGGGATATCTGGGAATCACCCAACTTGATGCCCTACGCCGATGTCATGCCAGCCGATGACATGCCACAGGTGCGCGCTCCGATGTCTTGGAAGACTTGGTCATCCGGGCGCATTGGGGCAGGCCACGAAAAATGCGGCGCTCCGTGGGGAGCGCCGCGTGCGATGGGTTCAGAACCGGAGGTCTGGCTCAGGTGTTGAACAGGAAGTGCAGCACGTCGCCGTCCTTGACCACGTAGCTCTTGCCCTCGGCGCGCATCTTGCCCGCTTCCTTGGCGCCCTGTTCGCCCTTGCAGGCGACGAAATCGTCATACGAGATGGTCTCGGCGCGGATGAAGCCGCGCTCGAAATCGCCGTGAATCACCCCGGCGGCCTGCGGGGCCATGGTGCCCTGCGGGATGGTCCAAGCGCGGGCCTCCTTGGGGCCGACGGTGAAATAGGTCTCGAGGTGCAGCAGGTCGTAACCGGCGCGGATGAGACGGTCGAGGCCGGCTTCTTCGAGACCTAGCTCCGACAGGAACATCTCGGCTTCCTCACCGTCGAGCTGGCTGATCTCTTCCTCGATCTTGGCGGAGATCACCACGTGGCTGTTGCCCTGCGCGGCGGCCATCTCGGCGACCTTTTCCGACAGCGCGTTGCCGGTGGCGGCCTCGTCCTCGTCGACGTTGCAGACGTAGAGCACGGGCTTGGAGGTCAGCAGCTGCAGCATGCGCCACTGCTTGGCATCTTCGGCATCAACCTCGACGAGACGCGCGGGCTTGCCCTGTTCGAGCATCGCCAGGGCGTCTTTCATCAGGCGTTCCTGCTGGACCGCCTCTTTGTCGCCGCCGCGCACCTTGCGGACGATGTTCTGCAGGCGCTTTTCCAAGCTCTCCATGTCGGCGATGATCAGCTCGGTTTCGATGGTCTCGGCATCGGCCACCGGGTCGACGCGGCCGTCGACGTGGGTGACGTCGTCATCCTCGAAGCAGCGCAGCACGTGGGCGATGGCGTCGGTCTCGCGGATGTTGGCGAGGAACTGGTTGCCGAGGCCTTCGCCCTTGGAGGCGCCCTTCACCAGACCGGCGATGTCGACGAAGGTCATCCGCGTGGGGATGATCTGCTTTGAGCCGGCGATCTGCGCCAGCGTGTCGATGCGGCTGTCGGGCACGGCCACGTCGCCCACGTTGGGCTCGATCGTGCAGAAGGGGAAGTTGGCCGCCTGCGCGGCGGCGGTCTTGGTCAGGGCGTTGAAAAGGGTCGACTTGCCCACGTTGGGCAGACCCACGATCCCCATGCGAAATCCCATGTCGTGTTCCTAAGGCTCGGGCTTGGCGTACTTGCGGTCGCGCCGCTTCTAGTCGCCGCCCGCGCCCCTTGCAAGCGCCAGCCCCGACAGATGCGGCACCTGACGGTACCAGAAGCGCCAGTAGAGCAGCAGCGCCGCCACCCCGAGCCCGAGGCTCAGGCCCATCCAGACGCCGCCGGCGCCATAGCCCAGCGGGAAGCCCAGCACATAGGCGGCCGGAAGGCCGATCAGCCAGTAGGAGATCGCGGCGATGATCATCGGCACCTTGGTGTCCTGCAGCCCGCGCAGCACGCCCAGAACGATCACCTGCACCGAGTCGACCAGTTGGAACACCGCCGCCAGCAACAGCAGCAGCGTGCCGAGCTGGAGGATCTCGGCACGATGCGGCTCGTCGCGCGACAGAAAGAGTTCGATCAGCGGTTCCGGCATGCCGAGAAACAGGATCACGGTGATCACGACGGTAATGAAGGACAGCACCTGCGCCGCGACCGCGCCGCGGGTCAGGAACGACAGGTCGCTCTTGCCCATGGCCTGACCGGCGCGCACCGTGGCGACGTTGGACAAGCCGAGGTGCACCATGAAGATCGCCCCCGAAAGCTGCATGGCGATGCCATGCGCCGCCAGCGGCAGCGTGCCAAGCCAGCCGACCAGCACCGCGGTGGCGGCAAAAAGGCCGACTTCGGCCAGCGTGGTCAGCCCGATCGGCCAGCCCAGTTGGAACACTTCGCGCAACATTTCCATGTCGGGGCGCCAGAAGTGGTACCAGATCTGATGTTCGGGCAGGCGCAGCTTTGCGTAGAGGACCACCCCGAGGAACGCCGCGCTATGGGCGCAGATCGACGCGATGGCGGCGCCGCGGATGCCAAGCTCGGGGGCGCCCCAGTTGCCGAAGATCAGCGCGTAATTCGCCGCCGCGTTGACCAGCGCGGCCGCGACGGTGATCCAGAACACCGCGCGGGTGTGCTCGAGCGCGGCGAGATAGCTTTTGAAGACCATGACGCCGAGCGCCGGAAGCAGGCCGCAGCCGGCGATGCGCAGGTAGGTCTGGGCGTTTTCGGCGACCAGATCGGCCTGTCCCAGCAGCCGCAGCAGCGGGCCTGAGAACCACAGGATCGGCAGCGCCAGAAGGAAGAAGGCGGTGGACAGCCACAGCCCCATGCGGGCGACCCGGCGCACGTGCACCTCGTCGCCGCGTGCGGCGTATTGCGCCACCATCGGCATCACCGCGAAGGCAAAGCCCGAGCCGAAGAGGAACAGCACCTGAAACAGCGTCATCGACAGCGTCAGCGCGGCCAGTTCCGGCACGCCATAGCGCCCCATCATCACCGTATCGGTCAGCCCGATGGTGAGTTGCGCCAGATGGCCGCCGATCAGCGGCAGCCCCATTACCAGAACGGCGCGGTAATGGGCGGAATAGGGCAGGTCTTGCGTCATATGTGGGCTTTATTCTGACGCAATTGCCCGCGCAACCTCAGAGTGTGCGGAGCAGGAGCTGGGCCGCGATGAGTGTGACAATCCCGCCCGCCGCAGCTTCGAGCAAGGCCAGCGCCCGCGCGGTTCCGGGGCCGGTGGCGAGGCCGGTCAGCACGCCCTCGCGCAGCGTGACCGAGGCCAGCGCCACGACCAGCGTGACCGACGCGGTGCCCAGCCCCATGGCAAAGGCGCCGAGAATGCCGGCCATCTCGATGCCCATGCGCCACGTGAGGATCAGCAGGAACAGCGCGCCGGTGCAGGGGCGCATGGCGATGGCGCCGATCAGCAGCGCGGCATCGCGCAGCGAGTGGACCTTTTGTGCCTGCTCGATACTGGGGCCATGGGCATGACCGCAGGTTTGGCAGATGCCCTCGTGGTCGTGGTCGTGGTCGTGGTCGTGGTCGTGGTCGTGGTCGTGGTCGTGGTTCTGCCGGGGTGCGCGCTTGCCGATCAGCCGTCGCAGGCCGCGCATTAGAAGGTACAGGCCAATGGCGGCAATCGCGGCGTAGCTGGCCGGGGCGAACCACTCCTCGGCGGCGGCGGTCATGCGCTCGCGTCCCCAACCCAGCAGCCAGACACCGGCATAGACCAGCAGCACCGCGGCGGCGGCTTGTGCGAGGCTAGAGGTCACCGCCAGCGCTGACAGGCGCCACAACGCCACGCGCCGACCCAGCCCGTAGCCGCCGATCAACAGCTTGCCGTGACCCGGCCCGACGGCGTGAAAGAACCCATAGCCGAAACAGACGGCCATCAGCGCCGCCATGGCTCCCGGTTCGCCCGACCGCAGGGCCCGCAGGCCGCGGGCCATGGCGTTCTGCGCCTCGCGCTGGCCCTCCATGGCGATCCATGCCAGCCGGTCGGCGCCGCCAAAGCCCCAAAGCCAGACCACCACCGCGAGAACGATCAGCGCGGCAAGCGTCAGGAGCCAGCGCATGTCACCTCGATGCGGTCGGCGAAATCTCGGCCGGGTTCGATTTCCAGAAACTGGTCCTCGGGGATCTGCGCCAATTCCGCCTGCATCTTGCGTGCGGCTGCGTCGAGGTCGGGTTTGAACACCTCGGCGGTGCAGGGCGCGGGCAGGGTGATCGGCAAGGAGGCCTCGAAAGCGATGTAATAGGTGGGATCATAGGGCTCGATCAGCAGGCCGTCGGCGGGGGCCGGGCTGACGCTGCGGCGGTGCACCGAGGTGATCCGCCCCGCGTCCACCGAGACCGAGACGAACTCGGGCGCGCCCAGCGACAGCTTCTCGCCGTCCGACGTCATGTAGAGATCGCCCTCGAAACCTTCGTACCAATTGTCGAGATCGAAGCGTTCGAGCGCGGTCAATTCGCTGTCCGTAAGCGCGCCGTCGCCGTCGGCATCCAGACCCATGTCTTCGAAGATGAGCAGCGAGAAGAAGTCGTCGTAGCGCCACGTGACCTCGACCGAGACCACCTGCTGCGCGTCGTCCAGCGTCAGCGCAAGCCCGACGTCGGCGAACACATGCGGATGCGCGCCAAGAGGCGTGGCGGCGAGGGCGGCGCAGAGGGCGGCGCTGGAGGGCGATTTCACGGCGATGGATCGTATCATGGCTGCGCGACCCTAGCGGTTTGTCCGCCCGCCACAAGCTTTTGGGAGCGCTGCGGCGAGAACATGCTAAGGTGGCCGCATTTGAGACATGATTCCTTTGGGAAATTTTTATGGCCAGTCTGATTGATCTGACGGGGTTCGCCCCGCAGGCTCGGAGCTTTTTGTCCGAGCTTGACGCAAACAACGACCGGGCGTGGTTTCACGCCAACAAGCAGCGCTACGATTCCGAGGTCAAGCGCCCCGCCGAGCGGCTGATGTCGCTCATCACCCCGGAGCTCGAAACGCTCAGCGGCGAGCGGCCGCGTCCCAAGCTGTTCCGACCGCAACGCGATGTGCGCTTCAGCGACGACAAGGTGCCGTTCCACACCCACCTGCATGCGCTTTGGGCGCTGCCGGACGGGCGGGCGTGGTACTTCGCCTTGTCGCCCAGCTATGCCACGGCGGGTGCGGGTCTTCTCAATTTCGACGCGCGGCAGAAATTGGCATGGCAGGCGGCGCTTATGGGCCGCGAAGGCGACGATCTGGAACGCTTCATCGAGGCCAGCGGCGCGCGGCTCGATCCGGCGCCCGACCCCGAATGCGTGGTGCCAGTGGGGCCGCGCGCCGATCTGATGCGGCGGCCGGGCTGCGTGCTGTGGATCGACGGCATCTACGAGGCGCTGTCTCCCGATCCCGCTGCAACGCTGACGCAATGCTACGCGCGGCTGCAGCCGTTGCAGGACTGGCTCGGTCAGCGCCTGTAAGCTCAGCCGGACCGGCCGGCGCCATCCGGCAGCGATGGGTTGAGCGCCGAGCCCAAGATATGCTCCGAGCGATGGATCACGTGGCCCGCGCCGCCGACGATCAGCGGATCGGGCGGCGTGGCGATACGGCGGTCCTTGCCGGGGTAGTCGAGCGTCGACAAGAAGTGCCGCATGCAGTTCAGCCGGGCGCGTTTCTTGTCGTCGGATTTCACCACGGTCCAAGGCGCGTCGGCGGTGTCGGTGTAGAAGAACATCGCCTCCTTGGCCTCGGTGTACTCGTCCCATTTGTCGAGGCTGGCCTTGTCGATGGGCGAGAGCTTCCATTGCTTCAGCGGGTCGGTCTCGCGGCTCTTGAAGCGCGCCTTCTGTTCTTCTTGGGTGACCGAGAACCAGTACTTGTAGAGCCGTATCCCCGAGCGCACGAGCATCCGCTCAAGCTCGGGGGTCTGGCGCATGAATTCGAGGTACTCATTGGGCTCGCAAAAGCCCATCACCCGCTCGACCCCGGCGCGGTTGTACCACGAGCGGTCGTAAAGCACGATCTCGCCGCCGGTGGGCAGGTGCTCGATGTAGCGCTGGAAGTACCATTGCCGGCGCTCTTCGTCGGTGGGTTTGTTGAGCGCCACGACCCGGGCGTGGCGCGGGTTGAGATGCTCGGTGAAGCGCTTGATCGTGCCACCCTTGCCAGCGGCATCGCGGCCCTCGAACAGCAGCACGAACTTCAGGTGCGTCTCCTGCGCCCAAAGCTGCACCTTCAGCAGTTCCGCCTGCAGCTGTGCCTTCTGCCGCTCGTAGGTGCGCCGGGCCATCTTCTTGGCATAGGGGTATTCGCCGGTCTCGAAGGCGTGGCGGATCTCGTCCGGTGTCGGTCCGCGGTGGTGCGGCGTGTGCGGCGGGACGGCGGCCTCTGGCGCAGATGCAGGCGCCGCGGCTGCGCCGGGGGCTTGTTCGGACGGGGCTTGTTCGGACGGGGCGGTGGCGGGCGCGCCCGCTTCCGGGGCTTTGGGCATCTGGGTCATCGCAAACTCCTGCGGCGGCGGGCGGCGTGTGATGCGGCCAGCCTACGCCCCGAGCCTGCGCCCGCCCTTGATACCTGTCAAACCCGCAGCGCCGGTTATCCGCCGAGCGCCGACCGCCAATCGTACTGCGGCGAGAAACCGAGCATCTCGCGGGCCTTGGCATTGCTGAAGAACGTCTGACGCGGCTGCATGGGGGTCTTCACCGGAACGCCATCGTAGAACTCTGCGCGCAGCGCCTCATTGTCCTGCGGCACGGCGAGGTCGTCATTCACCACGTTGAACACCTGATAGCCCAGCCCGTCCGTCTCGAGGCAGCGCTCGACCATCTGCGCCAGATCGCGCACGTCGATATAGCCGAACATGTTGCGCAGTCGCAGGCCGGGGTCGTCGGCGAAGGCCGGAAAGTCGCGGTGATAGTCCTCGATTTCGCAGACGTTGGATATGCGCAGCCCGTAGATGTCCTGCCCGCTGCGCTTTTGCATGCTTCGCGCCGTGGCCTCGTTGCAGACCTTCGAGATCGCATAGGCGTCCTCGGGCACGGTGGGGTGCGCTTCGTCGATCGGCAGATAGGCGGGTCGGCGTTCCCCGTCGGCAAAGCAGATGCCGTAGACCGTCTCGGAACTGGCAAAGATCACCTTGGGAATGCCCAGCTTCGCGGCAGCTTCCAGCACGTTGTAGGTGGACTGGGTGTTGACCCGGTAGGTCTCGCAGTCGGGCTGGATGAGGATGCGGGCCAGCGCGCCGAAATGCACCACCGCGTCAAATTTCGGCAGGCCGGTGCCGGGCTCCAGTTCATCGAAGCCCGCGTAGGAGGTCAGCGCGCCCCAGACCTGTCCGGGATCGCTCAGGTCGGTGATCAGGTCGTGCACGCCCGGATGTCCGAGCGGCGCAAGATCGGCGTTCAGGATGCGATGGCCGCGCGCCGCCAGATGCGGCACCACGTGGCGCCCGGCCTTGCCGCTGCCGCCGGTGAACAGAATGCGCATGGGGTCCTCCTTCTCTCCTCGGGCACAGGTAAGAGCTCAAAGCGGCGAAGGTCCAGAGGGACCATTGATTTTCCCCCGCGTATCCGGCAGAGCTTTCGCGACATTCCGGGCGCCCCGCGTGCCCGCCTGCGAAGGGAAGGACCGCCATGACCCGCATCGACGCCAAATTCGCCGCCCTGAAGGAAGAGGGGAAGAAGGGATTCGTTGCCTATGTGATGGCCGGGGACCCTGATTTCGACCGCTCGCTTGAGCTGGTGCGCGGCCTGCCGGAGGCGGGTGTCGACGTGATCGAACTGGGGCTGCCCTTCACCGACCCGATGGCCGATGGCGAAACCATCCAGCTGGCCGGCCAGCGCGCGCTCGAAGCGGGGATGACGCTGAAACGCACGCTCGAACTGGTCCGTGCCTTCCGCGAGGGCGACGACAGCACGCCGATCGTGCTGATGGGCTATTACAACCCGATCTACAGCCACGGCGTTGACAAATTCCTCGACGACGCGCGCGAGGCGGGTATCGACGGGCTGATCATCGTCGACCTGCCGCCCGAGGAAGACGAAGAGCTTTGCATCCCGGCCCAGAAGGCCGGTCTGAACTTCATCCGCCTCGCCACGCCGACCACCGATGACAAGCGCCTGCCGAAAGTGCTGCAGAACACTTCTGGCTTTGTCTACTACGTCTCGATCACCGGCATCACCGGTGCCGCCGCCGCGCAGGCGACAGACGTCGGCCCCGAGGTGGCGCGGATCAAGGCGGGCACCGATCTGCCGATCATTGTCGGCTTTGGCATCCGCACCCCCGAGGCTGCCGAGAGCATCGCTTCGGTCGCCGACGGCTGCGTCGTCGGCTCGGCCATTGTCGGTGCCATGGCCGAGGGGAAACCGGTGGCCGAGGTGCTGGGCTTCGTGAAGTCTCTTGCCGACGGCGCCCACCGCGCCTGACGCGCCGCCGCACTCCGAATTCGGCGAAAGCCGCGCCGCCCAGCGAGCGCGGCTTTTTCGTGTCTGGGTTGTGCCTGCGGCCCTTCTTCTCTTTCCAAATACGCCGGGGAGCGCGAGGGGCTGGCCCCTCGCATCGGCGCTCGGGCAGGCGCGTTACCGCCACCAGCCGCATTGACACGCGCGCCCGCAGGCTTCATCTTCATTTGGTATACCATTTTGCGGGAGGAGCACTTTGGCAGAGATCACGGTGATCGGGCTCGGCTCGATGGGCATGGGCATGGCGCAATCGCTGCTGCGGGCAGGGCACGTCGTGCACGGGCTGGATATTTCGACCGAGCGGATGGAGGCCTTCAAGGCGGAGGGCGGCGCCGAGGGCAGTCTCGCCGAGGCGCTGGCGGCAAGCTCGATCCTTGTCTGCGTTGTGCTCAACGCGGCGCAGACGCGCGAAATTCTGTTCGGCGAGGCGGGCGCGGTGGCGCATCTGCCGGAGGGCGCGGCGATCATCTCCTGCGCCACAATCGCCCCAAGTCAGGCACGAGAATTCGCCTCCGAGGCTTCGGCCAAGGGGCTGCACTACCTCGACGCGCCGATCTCGGGGGGCGCGGTGAAGGCGGCGCAGGGCGCGCTGTCGATCATGGCGTCCGGCACGCCCGAAGCCTTTGCGGCGGCGCAGCAGGCGCTGGATGCCATGGCCGCCACGGTGCATCCGCTGGGTGACGAGGCCGGGGCGGGCAGCGCGATGAAGGCGGTGAACCAGCTGCTCGCCGGGGTGCATATCGCCGCCATGGGCGAGGCGATGGCGCTGGGGATCAGCCAAGGGCTCGATCCGGCGCGTATCGTCGAGGTGATCTCGGCCTCGGCGGGCACCAGCTGGATGTTCGAGAACCGTGGCCCGCATGTGGTCGAGGGCGATTATACGCCGCGCTCGGCGGTCAACATCTGGCCCAAGGACTTGGGCATCGTTGGCGGTATCGCTGGCGAGGCGAAGCTGCCGGTGCCGATGACCGACGCGGCGCTGTCGCAGTTCAAATCCGCTGCCGAAGCGGGCGACGGGCTGATCGACGACGCAGCGGTGATCAAGGTCTACGCCCGCGCCGCCGGTCTTGAACTGCCGGGAGGCGAATGATGCTGCTGGGCTGTATCGGCGACGATTTCACCGGCTCGAGCGATCTGGGCAACACGCTGGTCAAGCAGGGCATGCGGACGGTGCAATATGTCGGCGTGCCAAGAACCGATGCCGCGCCTGACGTCGAGGCCGGGGTGGTGGCGCTGAAGTCGCGCTCGATCCCTGCCGCCGAGGCGGTGAAACTGTCACTCGAAGCGCTGGAGTGGCTGAAGGCGCAGGGCTGCGAGCAGTTCCTCTTCAAGTACTGCTCGACCTTCGATTCCACCGCAGAGGGCAATATCGGTCCGGTCGCCGAGGCTTTGGCCGACGCGCTGGGGACGCAAAGCGTGATCTTCTGCCCGGCGTTCCCGGCAACGGGGCGGACGATCTATCAGGGCCATCTTTTCGTGCAGGACCATCTGCTGTCGGAGTCGGGCATGGAAAACCACCCGCTGACCCCGATGCAAGACCCGGACCTGCGCCGCGTGCTCGCTGCGCAGGTGGAGCGCGGCGTCGGCCATGTGCCCGCCAGCACCGTCTGGCAGGGGGCTGACGCGATCCGCGCCAAGCTTTCGGCAGAGGCAGAGGCGGGGCGCGGCTTCGTCATCGCCGACGCGATCCGCGACGAGGATCTTCTGACGTGGGGCAAAGCGCTGAAGGGCACTAAGCTGCTCACCGGCGGCTCGGGCATCGCGCTGGGGCTGCCGGGCAACTTCGCGCTGTCGGGGAAGGCTGGGGCGTGGACCGGGCAGGGCGGGCCCGTGGTGGCGCTGTCGGGCTCTTGCTCGAACGCCACGCGCGCGCAGGTTGCCGCCCACACGGGGCCAAAGCGCGAAGTCACCGCCGAGGAGGCGTTGCAGGGGCTTGAGGCCGAGAGTCTTGCCGATTGGGCGCTGGCGCAGGACGGTCTGCCGCTGATCTACTCCTCTGCCGACCCGGCCACGGTGGCCGCGGCGCAGGAAACCCATGGCCGAGAGAAGGTTGCCGCTGCGCTGGAAGGGCTGTTTGCGCAGACCGCCGCCGCGCTGGCCGCGAAGGGCGTCATGCGTATCATCAGCGCCGGGGGCGAGACCTCGGGCGCGGTGGTCGAGGCGCTGGCTCCCGAGGCGCTGGAGATCGGTCCCGAGATCGACCCCGGCGTGCCGGTCATGCGCGCGGGCGAGATGGTGCTGGCGCTGAAATCCGGCAACTTCGGCGCCGAGGACTTCTTCGCCAAGGCAGCGCGGGTCATGGAGCAGGGCGCATGAACGAGACCAAGCTGCGCGAGCAGATCTGCGAGATGGCCGACTCGATGTTTCAGCGCGGGCTGACCGGTGGTGCGTCGGGCAATATCTCGGCCCGCACCGAAGACGGCGGTCTGCTGGTCTCGCCCACCGGGTCGAGCTTTGGCCGCCTCGATCCGGCGCGGCTGTCGCGCTTCGATGCGCATGGCACGCTCGTGGATGGCGACAGGCCGACCAAGGAGATGCCGCTGCACAGCGCGTTTTACGAGACGCGCGGCAAGACCGGCGCCGTGGTGCACCTGCATTCGAGCCATGCGGTGGCATGGTCCATGATGCCCGACATCGATCCCGAGAACCTGCTGCCGCCGCTGACCGCTTATGCGGTCATGCGGCTTGGCAAGGTGCGGCTGCTGCCGTTCTTCGTGCCGGGCGATCCGGCGATGGGGGACGCGGTGCGCGGGCTGGCGGGCAGGCGCTCGGCGGTGGTGTTGGCCAACCACGGTCCCGTGGTGGCGGGCAAGGACCTCGAGGCGGCGGTCTACGCGATGGAAGAATTGGAAGAGACCGCCAAGCTGGCGCTGCTGCTGCAGGGGCACCGTCCTCGGATGCTCACCTCCGGGCAGGTGAAGCAAGTGGTCGACAAGTTTGACGTGGATTGGGACTGAGCGATGAAGTTCTCTGCAAACATCGGATTTCTCTACACCGAGCTGCCGCTGCCCGAGCGCATCCGCGCCGCCAAGCGCGACGGCTTTGACGCGGTGGAGTGTCATTTCCCCTATGACGTGCCCGAGGCCGAGATGACGGCGGCGCTGGATGAGACCGGCTTTGCCATGCTTGGGCTCAACACCGTGCCCGGTGATGTGGCGGGCGGCGACTTCGGCCTCGCGGCGCTTGCTGACCGCCGCGATGAGGCTGTGGCTGCGGTCAAGCAAGCGGTGGACTACGGCGCGGCGATCGGCGCGCAGAACGTCCATGTGATGGCCGGGCGCACCGATGGCGGGGCGAAGGCCGAAGCGGCCTATCGCGAGACGCTGAGCCTTGCCTGCGATCTGGCGGGCGAGAAGGGCATGGGCGTGCTGATCGAGCCGATCAACCACCGGGACGTCGCGGGCTATCACCTGAGCCGCGTCGAGCACGCCGCCGAGATCATCGAGGCGCTGGGGAGAGACAACCTGCGCATCATGTTCGACTGCTATCACACGCAGATCATGCAGGGCGATCTGCGGATGCGCTTCAAGGCGCACCAACCGCTGATCGGCCATGTGCAGATCGCCGCCGTGCCCGACCGGGGCGAGCCCGACGGCGGCGAGATCTGCTTCGAACGCCTGCTTGCCGGCTTTGCCGAGGCCGGATGGCACGCGCCGGTGGGCGCGGAATACAAGCCGCGCGGCGGGGACACGAAGGCCGGTCTCGGCTGGCTCGCGCCCCTGCGCGCGGCGCTGAATTGAACAGACAAGGATTGTTGAGATGACGGACGTACTGGCAGTCGGCAAGCCCGACCAGAAAAGCCGCGACGCGCTGGCGGAACTGGGCTGGACCCATGTAGAGAGCCTTGATGCGGCGCAGGCTATGGACGAAGAGACCCGCAAGGGCGTGAAGGCCATCGCCTTCTACGGGCACACGCCCTTCGCCGGCGCGCAGATGGATGCCTTCCCGGCGCTAGGGCTGATCGCCAACTTCGGCGTCGGCTATGACGCGATCAATGTCGAGGATGCCTCGGCGCGCGGCATCAAGGTGACCAACACCCCCGATGTGCTGAACGACGATGTGGCCGATCTCGCCGTGGCCATGCTGCTTGACTACTGCCGCGACATGCGTGGCGCAGAGGCGCATGTGCGGTCTGGCGCCTGGGGCAAGACCGGCCCGCACCCGCTGCAGCGCAAGATGAGCGGGCAGAAGGTCGGGATCCTCGGCATGGGCCGCATCGGGCGCGAGATCGCCGACCGTCTGGCCGCCTTCAAGATGGAAATGCACTACCACGCGCGCTCCGAGAAGGAGACGCCGGGCTGGACGTTCCATGCCGATCCGGTGGCGCTGGCGCGCGAAGTGGATTTTCTGGTGATCGCCCTCGTCGGCGGGCCGGCGACCGAAGGGTACGTGTCGAAAGAGGTGATCGAGGCGCTTGGTCCGACCGGCGTGCTGATCAACATCTCGCGCGGCACCACGGTGGACGAAGAGGCGCTGATCGCGGCGCTGCAGAACCGCACCATTGAGGGCGCCGGTCTTGACGTGTTCCTCAACGAGCCGAACCCCGACCCGCGCTTCTTGGAGCTTGAGAACGCCGTGTTGCAGCCGCACCAAGCCTCGGCGACGCATGAGACCCGCGCCGCCATGGGCCAGCTTCAGCGCGACAACGTCTCGGCGTTCCTCGCGGGCAAGGACCTGTTGACCCCGGTGAACTGAAGCCCTGCGATGGCGTGCCCACAGATTTGGCCCCCGCAGCGCGCGGGGGCTTTTTCGTGCGCTGCTTCTCTTGGCGCGCCGGATCGGGTAGGGCGGGCGCATCGCAGGGCACGAGGACGTCAAGATGCAGCCATGGGAACTACTCGCGACGGCGCAGGCGCCGCAGGGCGACACGCTGCGGCTGCTTCGGCGCGGGCACGAGTATTCGATCCGCCTGCAGGGCGGCAACGAGCTGATGAGCAGTCGTCTCAGCGGCTCGGAAGAGGCGCTGGCGACGCTGGCGCTGGAGGCGCTTGGCGGCCGCCCCGCGCCGCGGGTGCTGATCGGTGGGCTTGGTATGGGCTTCACCCTGCGCGCGGCGCAGGAGGTGGCACCGAGGGACGCTCGGCTGATCGTGTCGGAAATCGTGCCGGAGCTTGTTGGCTGGGCCACCGAGCATATGGCGGCGGTCTTTGGCGATTGCCTTGATGATCCGCGCGTGGAGATCCGCACCGGCGATGTTGCCACAGAGATCCGCAGTGCCGCCCCCGCGAGCTATGATGCCATCCTGCTCGACGTCGACAATGGCCCTGACGGGCTGACCCGCGAAGGCAACGATTCGCTTTATGGCGAGCGCGGGCTGCAGCATGCGCGGCGGGCGCTGAGCAAGGGCGGCGTGCTGGCGGTCTGGTCGGCGGCGCAGGATCAGGGGTTCACCCGGCGGCTGGGGCAGAACGGCTTTGCCGCCAAGGCGCATATGGTGCGCGCCGGGCGCACCAAGCGCGGTGCCAAACACACCATCTGGATCGCGCAGAAGACCGGGGCATAAGAGAACGGCGCCTGAGACGGCGCCGGCGCATCGTTTCGGAGAATGCCCTTAGGCGAAAATGCCGGGCACCAGCGCGCCGCGCGACTGAATGACCTTGGCGGCAAGCTGCATGGCTTCGGCGGCGGCGTCCTGCGGCGCCTTGCCCTGCGCCAGCCCGGCCAGCATCCCGGCGGCAAAGCTGTCACCCGCGGCGGTGGTGTCCACCACATCCGTCACGGTTTCGGCCTCGATCTGATGCATCCCGGCCTCGCGCTGCCACAGGTGCAGCGCGTCGCCGCCCTGTTTGACCGCCACCATGTCGGCCCCGCCTTCGCGGTAGCGTTCGATGGTCGCGGTGGGGGTGGCATCGCCAAAAAGGCTCTCTTCCTCGTCGAAGCTGGGCAGCACGATGTCAGCGGTGCGGGCGCCCATGGTCAGCCCGGCGCGCATCGCTTCGGTGCTTTCCCATAGTTTGGGCCGCAGGTTGGTGTCGAACGACACGATCGCGCCCTTCTTGCGCGCACGCGCCAGCGCGCCGCAGAACAGTTCGCGCTGCTTCGGCGGCAGGATGGCCAGCGTGATGCCCGAGAAGTGGATCATCTCGCGGCCCTTCAAAATGCCGTCGAGCCACGTCAGGTCGTCTGCCATCAGCTTTGCCGCCGATTGGCCCCGCCAGTAGGAGAAGCTGCGCTCGCCGCCGTCGAGCGAGATCATGTAAAGCCCGACGGTGCGGTCGGGGTTGCGCTTGATAGTCGACACGTCGACCCCTTCGCCCGAGATGAAATCGAGCATCTCGGTGCTCACGGCGTCCTCGCCCACGCAGGTGCCATAGCTCACCGTCCACTCCTCCGGGAGCAGGCGGCGGGCATACCATGCAGTGTTGAACGTGTCGCCGGCAAAGCCGCGCTTGTAGAGGCCGTCTCCGGCCTGCGACAGTTCAACCATGCATTCTCCGAGGGCGAGGAAAGCGGTCACAGAAGGTTTCTCCGGGATAGGTTGCGCATCAATGCGCCAGCGCCAAAGGTCCATTCCGGGGCCTCGGTCGACAGGCGTACGGTGTTCTCTAGCGCACCGAGCGCGGGTTCGGAAATGGTTACCACGTCGCCGACGTGATGGGTGAAGCCCTGACCGGGGGCATCGCGGTCCTCGGTCGGCGCGAAAAGCGTGCCGAGGAACAGCATGAACCCGTCGGGATACTGGTGGTGGCGGCCGATGGTCTGGCCGACGATCGAGGCTGGGTCGCGGCTGATCTGGCTCATCGACGACGCGCCGTTGAGCACGAAACCGTCCTCGCCTTTCACCGTCATCGTCAGTTCCGCCTTGCGTACGTCATCGAGCGTGTAGCTGTCGTCAAACAGGCGGATGAACGGGCCGATGGCGCAGGAGGCGTTGTTGTCCTTGGCCTTGCCCAGCAGCAGCGCCGAGCGCCCCTCGACGTCGCGCAGGTTCACGTCATTGCCCAGCGTCGCGCCAAGGATGTCGCCGCGCGAGTTGATCGCCAGAACGATCTCGGGCTCGGGGTTGTTCCATTTGCTGATCGGGTGCAGGCCCACCGTCGCGCCCCAGCCGACCGCGGCCATGGGCTGCGATTTGGTGAAGACCTCGGCGTCAGGGCCGATGCCGACCTCAAGGTATTGCGACCACATGCCTTCCTGCTGCAGCACGCGCTTCACCTCCATCGCCTTCTCGGAGCCGGGCTCGATGCCCGACAGCGATGAGCCGATGATGGATTTCACCTTGGCGCGGATCGCCTCGGCGGCGTCGGGATCGCCCGCCGCCTGCTCCTCGATGACCCGCTCGACCATCGACTGCGCGAAGGTCACGCCCGAGGCTTTCACCGCCTGCAGATCACAGGGGGCCAGAAGGTGCAGCACATCTTCGCCGGCGCTTTCCTTGGACCCTGCGGCGAGGTCGGCCAGCGTGCCGATCTCTTCGCCGGTGGCCGCGCGCAGCATTGCGGCAGGGTCTTCGCTTTCCAGCAGGTCGCGCATGGTCGGGATCGCCATGCTGGTGATGTCCACCAGCGTCTCGCCGCGCAGGGCGACGACGGCGGGGCCGACGCCGGGGCGCCAGACGCGCCCGACAAGAAGGGCCTCAGGGGTGGGGTTGCTATGCGGGAGCATGAAATCTCTCCTAGTCAATTAATCTTGGGGCGGCAACAGCTTGCCGGGGTTCAGGATGCCCGCTGGATCGAAGGACGCCTTGATGCGCCGCATCCATGCGAGGGCGGGACCGTGTTCGGCCTCCATGTACTTTTGCTTGCCAATGCCGATGCCGTGCTCGCCGGTGACCGTGCCGCCGAGCCGCAGCGCGGTCTCGTTGAGCTTGCCGGCGAAGGCGTGGACCGCGTCGACCTCGGCCGGGTCGTTCGGATCGAAGCGCGCGGCGCAGTGGAAGTTGCCGTCGCCGACGTGGCCGACGATGGTGCTGACCAGCCCCGCGTCGCGGGCGTCGGCCTGCGCCTGCAGCACCGCCTCGGCAAGCTGCGAGATTGGCACGCAGACATCCGTGGCCAGCGTGCCGAAGTCCGCCCCGGGGCGCAGCGCGGCAGAGGCGAAATGGGCGTTGTGGCGCATCTTCCACAGCGCGTTGCGGGCCTCGGTGGTGTTGGCCTCGGCCCAGGCTTCCATGCCGAACTCCTCGGCGATCTCGCGAAAGCTCTCGGATTGCTCGGCGACGCCCGCCGGGCTGCCGTGGAACTCGACGAAGAGATGCGGCTGCTCGGGCAGGTCCGATCCGGCGTGGATGTTGAAGCCGCGCACCATCATCTCGTCGACCAGTTCGATCCGCGCCATCGGCAGGCCGGACTGGATGGTCAGGATCACGCAGTTCACCGCATCCTCGACGGAAGGAAAGCGGCAGGTGGCCGACGCGATGCCTTCGGGCAGCCCGTGCAGTTTCAGCGTCAGTTCGGTGATGATGCCGAGCGTGCCTTCGCTGCCCACCAGAAGGTGGGTCAGATCATAGCCCGCCGAGCTTTTGCGTGCCTTGGTGCCGGTGCGGATGATGCTGCCGTCGGACATCACCGCCTCCAGCGCCAGCACGTTCTCGCGCATGGTGCCATAGCGCACCGCCGTGGTGCCCGAAGCGCGCGTCGCCGCCATGCCGCCGAGCGAGGCGTCGGCGCCGGGATCGATCGGGAAGAAGAGGCCGGTGGCCCGTAGGTCCTCGTTCAGCTCGGTGCGGGTAACGCCGGGTTGAACCACCACGTTGAGGTCCTCTGCGTTGACCTCCAGCACCTTCTTCATGCGCGAGAAGTCGAGGCTGATGCCGCCCTTGATCGCCAGATGCTGCCCCTCCAGCGAGGTGCCGGTGCCGAACGGAGTGATCGGCGTGCCGGTCTGGGCGCAGAACCGCACGATGGCGGCAACTTCCTCGGTGGTCTCGGGGAAGGCCACGGCGTCGGGCAGGGCGAGGGGGAAATGCGCCTCGTTCCGCGCGTTCTGCTCGCGGATGGCATCGCTGGTGGCTAGGCGGTCACCAAGGAGCTGTTCGAGCGGGGTGAAGAGGGTCATTTCTCAGGTCTCCAAGTTTGGGTTCCGGGCGCAGGCCCGCCCGGAATCGAGGCGAAGCCGCCGGGCAAGCGGTCGTTCATCGTGGCGCCATCGGTCCGAGCCCGATGGACGACGCCGTCCGGGCGGGCTGGCGCTTTGTCACCCTCGTGCAACGAAATGAGGTCGCCCGGACTTGGCCGGGATAAAGCGCTGACCGCTATTGTCACGGCGCCAACCCACGGGCCGGTGCTCGCCCGGCTCCCATTGCGCCGTGTGGCGTGAGGGAGCCGGAGAGGGGGCCTTACTTGCCCCAGTTCAGCACGAGCGGATCGAGCGGCTTGATCAGCTCGATCAACATCGAAGCGGTGTCGGGATGCAAGGGGGCAATCGGGTGGCGGCAGAAGGCCGATTTGATCACCCCGCCGACCTGCATCGCGTGCTTGGCCGAACGGAAGCCGCACTGGCGGTTCTCGTGGTTCACCGCGGGCAGCACGCGGGCGTAGCCGTCGATCGCCGCCTGCCGGTTGCCGGCGAGGAAATCCACCACGATCGGGCGGATCTTGTCGGGGATCATCGCCGAGGTCATGCAGCCGGTCGCCCCGGCGTCGAGGTCCGCCAGCAAGGTGATCGCCTCTTCACCGTCAAAGGGCGCCTCGATGGCGTCGCCACCCTCGGCGATCAGGCTGCGCAGCTTGGCGGCGGCCTGCGGGCATTCGATCTTGAAAAGTTTCAGCATCTCGATCTCGCGCGCCATCTTCACCAGCAGAGGCACCGGCAGATCGACGCCCGACAGCGGCGCATCCTGCAGCATGATCGGAATGCCAACCTCGCCGACGCGGGCGAACTGCTCGAACGTCTGCTCGGCGGTGCCTTTCATCAGCGCGCCGTGGTAGGGCGGCATCATCATCACGATGTCGGCGCCAAGGTCCTTGGCGTATTGCGCCCGTTCCACCACGATCGGCGTGGCATAGGCAGAGATCGTCACGATCACCGGCACCCGGCCCGCCACATGCTCGACGCAGAGCTTGGTGAGGATCGCCCGCTCGTCGTCCGACAGCAGGAACTGCTCGGAGAAGTTGGCGAGGATGCAGATGCCGTCGACGCCCATGTCGATGGTGCAGTCCAGCACCCGCTTCATGCCCTCCAGATCGAGCGTGCCGTCGTCGTGGAACGGCGTCGGCACCACGGGCCAGCATCCGGTATATTTGGTCATTCTAAAGGTCCTCCCGAAAGTCGTTGTCTGAGTGTCAGGTTCCGCCGAAGGCTGACACGAGGGCCAGCGCGACGACGCCCAGCATGGCCAGCGCCATGCCGTAATTGATCAGCCGCTGCGTGCGGTAGCTGAGGTTGAGCCGGTGCAGGGTCACCCCCGCCTTGAGCCAGGCCAGATGCACCGGGATCCAGATCGCGTTCATGATGACGATCTTCGCGGCGGTCTCGAAGCCGAGCGCCTCTGGGGCGAAGGAAAACCCGGTGAACATCGCGGTGTTCACCGCATAGGCCTTGGGGTTGATCGCCTGCAGCAGGATGCCAGCGCGCACGCCCGGCGCGGCCTTGGCCTCGATGAAGGCGATGCGGCTGCCCGCGAGCGCGATGCGTGCGGCGAGATAGATCAGGTAGCACACCGACAGCGCCATCAGCACGGTCCGCACGGCGGGCACCGACAGCACGATCGCGGCAAAGCCGGTGAGCACCAGCGTCATCACCAGATTGGTGCCGATGAACAGCCCGGCGCCGTAGCGCAGCCCATCCCGCCAACCATAGGCAGAACCGACGCCAGCGATCGACAGCACCCCGGGGCCCGGCGTGATGAACAGCAGGAACACGGCGGCAGCAAAGCTCAGCATGGGCCGGGCTTTCGGTCCTGCAGGGCTGCGGCGGGGCGTGTCACGTCGCTGTCCTCTCTGGCGGGCGGGGCGGTTTTGCACCGGCTCCGCTTGCATCGCGGTTCATTTGGTATACCATTTTCCTGAATACGGTCCCGCCGCGTTTTGTCAATGGACTTGCGGGTTCGCGCAGCCTTTCGATCAAGCGCGCGGCGGCCAAGGGTAGAGGAGAAATCATGTCCCTGTTCGATCTGACGGGCCGCACCGCGCTGGTGACCGGCTCGACCATGGGTATTGGCTTTGCACTGGCGCGCGGGCTCGCGCAGGCGGGGGCCAAGGTGCTGCTCAACGGGCGCAACCCGCAGCGGCTTGAGGAGGCGGTGGCGACGCTGACCGGCGAGGGGCTGCAGGCCGAGGCGCTTGGCTTCGACGTCGTGGACCACGACGCGGCGCGCGCTGCAATCGACGGGTACGAGGCGACGCACGGCCCGATCGACATCCTGATCAACAACGCCGGGATGCAGCATCGCGGCCCGCTCGAAGACTTCGAGCCCGAGGCCTTCGATCGGCTGATGCGCACCAATGTCTACTCGGCCTTCTACGTCGGGCAGGCCTGCGCGCGGCACATGATCGGACGCGGCGCGGGCAAGATCGTCAATATCGCCTCGGTGCAGAGCGCCTTGGCGCGGCCGGGGATCGCGCCCTACACCGCCAGCAAGGGGGCGATCACCAATCTGACGAAAGGCATGGCGACTGACTGGGCTAAGCACGGCCTCAACTGCAACGCCATCGCGCCGGGCTATTTCAAGACCCCGCTCAACGCCGCGCTGGTCGCCGATCCCGAGTTCAGCGCATGGTTGGAAAAGCGCACCCCGGCGGGGCGCTGGGGCGACGTCGAGGAACTGGTCGGTGCCTGCGTCTTCCTCTGTGCCCCGGCCTCGAGTTTCGTGAACGGCCACACGCTGTTCGTCGACGGCGGCGTCACCGCGTCGCTGTAACCACTTCTTTGGGAGGAGAGACCATGAGCGACAAACCCGTAGTGGGCTTCATCGGCGTCGGCCTGATGGGCCACGGCATGGCCAAGAACATCCTCAAGGGCGGCTATCCGCTGTGGGTGAAGGGCAACCGCGACCGCGCGCCGGTCGAGGATTTGGTGGGGCAGGGGGCGCAGGAGGCGGCCTCGCCCAAGGCCATGGCCGAGAGATGCGACATCATCCACCTGTGCCTGTCGAACTCGCCGCAGGTCGAGGACGTGATGCGCGGGCCGGAGGGCATCCTTGCCGGGGCGCGGCCGGGGCTGATCGTGGTGGATTGCTCCACCGCCGATCCGGCCTCGACCGAGGCGCTGGCCGCCGAGCTGGCCGAGAAGGGCGGGGCGATGGTCGACGCGCCACTGGGCCGGACGCCGAAGGAAGCCGAGGAGGGGCAGCTCGATGCCATGGTCGGGGCCGAGGACGCGAGCTTCGCCAAGGTGGAGCCGGTGATCCAGTGCTGGGCAGGCAACATCAACCGCGTCGGCGGGGTCGGCGCGGGCCATAAGATGAAGCTGGTGATGAACCTCATCTCGATGAGCTATGCCGCGCTTTATGCCGAGGCGACGGTGCTGGCCGCCAAGTCGGGTATCTCGCCGCAGACGGTGCGGCAGGTGATCGGCTCCAGCCGGCTTGGCAACGGCTTCTTCGACACCTTTATGCGCTACGCCGTGGACCGCGACATGGAGGCGCATAAGTTCAGCATCTTCAACGGCGGCAAGGATGTGCGCTATGCGGGCGCCATGGCGGCCAAGGTGAACGCCCCGGCGCTGATCTCCAGCGCCACGCGGCACTATTTCGCCACCGCCGAGGCGACGGGGCATGGCGCCGACTATGTGCCGAGCCTGTCGGACCGCATCGCTGAGATGGGTGGGATCGACTTGGCCGAGGAGGTGCAGAAGGGCGACGGCTGATGGGGCCCGGCGGGCGATGCGCCGTCAGCTTGTGGCCCGCCGCACCACCTTAAAACCCATGTCCTCGCGCAGGCCCTTGGGCAGATCGCCCGCAAGGACCAGTTCGGCGGCCCGGCGACCGATCGCCGCGCCGTCGATATGCACCGTGGTCAGCGCCAGCGCGGACGGTCCGGCCATGTCAAAATCGCCGAACCCCGAGATTGCCAGCCGCCCCGGAACGTCCAGCCCGCGCCGCCATGCCTCGCAGAGCGCGCCGCTGGCCAGCATGTCGCTGACACAGACCACCGCCTCGGTGTCGGGCCAGAGCCGCAACACCTCGCCCAGCCCATGCGCCCCGAGGTCGGGTCCGGTGATGCCCGGCTGCGGGGTCACCGTCACCACGCGCTCTTCGGTCAGCTCTGCAGCGCAATCGGTGTAGCCCTGCCGCCTTAGCTGCGCGCGGGTGTCATGCGGGCGGTTCAGCCCGAGGAAAGCGACGCGCCGCCGCCCGGTCTCGATCATGTGGCGGGTGATCGCCGCGCCCGCGTCGCGGTTGAAAAAGCCAACCGCCGCATGCACCGGCGGATCGGGCAGCCCCCAAAGCTCCAGAACCGGGATGCCCGCACGGGCAAGCAAGGCGCGGGCCGCGGGCGTGTGACGATCGGACGTCAGCACCAGCGCTTCGGGGCGGCGGCCCAGCATGGTCGAGATCAGGCTGGCCTCGGTCTCGGGGTCGTATTGGGTTGTCGCCAGCATCAGCTGCAGACCGCCGGCCCCCAGTCCATCGGTCAGCCCGCGGATGGTCGCGGCAAAGACCGGCTCTTCCAGCGTCGAGACCAGCGCGGCGACCACCCGCGAGCGCTGCGAGCTGAGCGCGCCCGCGGTTTCGTCCAGCACATAGCCAAGCTCGGCCACCGCCGCCTGTACCTTGCGCAACGTGCCGGGGCTGACCTTGTCGGGGGTGCGCAGCGCGCGGCTCACGGTGATCTTGCCGACCCCTGCGCGGGCCGCCACATCGCCCATGGTGACCCATTTTCTGCCGTCTGCCATGCCTGTCCCCGTCTGCCCTGTTGACGGCTTCTGATACGCGGTGGTACCGATACCACGAAAGGCCGAATGCGGTCTCGGAGAATCGCAGTTTCGTGAGCGGGCCAGCGCGGTCTGCCCGATCAGGTCTCTGCAAAATAAGACGCTGGGCGCGAGGCACGTCGCCGTCCGGCACAGCGCGAAGCCCGCCGCCCTCGCAAGCCGGCGTCGCTTCGTTGAGGGTCGGCTTCGGAGGAGGGGGCCGACCCTCTCTAATTTTCAGAGATTTTATTCGAGCTATACGAGGGCGCGTTAAAGCAGCGCCTGCGCCAGATAGAGCGTCCCCATCCCCGCGATCAATGCGCCGGTGACCGACAGACGCAGGGCCACAAGGAAGGTCACCAGCGCCGCGATGATGCGCGCCGGTTCGGTTTCGCCCCCCGTGGCCTGCGGCCAGAGCACCAGCGGCGTGACCATCGCGGGCAACACACCGACGCCGACGTACCTGAGATGCAGCACCACCCAGTCCGGCAATTGCTTGCGTCCGAAGAAGCCGAGAAAGGAAAACCGCACGAGGAAGGTGCCGATGCCCAGCAGAATCGTCAGGGTCCAGAATGTGGCTGTGTCGATCATGTCTGACCTCCGGCGGTGCGCCGTGTCGCGCGGCGACGCAATGCGAGTTCGGCTTGCGCGCCGACCAGCATCGCCACCAACGCCGCCGCGATCAGCCCCAGCCCGGCGGGAAAGCCCGCGAAGAGAATCGCGCAGAGCACTGAGACCGCCGCGGCCAGCATATGCGGCAAGCTCCGCAGCAGCGGCGCGGTGATCGCAATGAAGCAGACCGGCGCGGCGAAATCGAGGTGGAGCGAGGCCGGGATCGCCGTGCCGATCACCGCGCCGAGCAGCGTGCAGCCGTACCAGAACGGGCAGATCAGAGCCATGACCCCGAAGTAATAGGCGACCTTCTCGTCGCGGCTCATGCCCGGCTTTTCCTCATAGGTTTTCACCGCCACGGCGTAGGCCTGATCGACCATCAGATAGGCCATCAGCGCCCGCACCCCAAGCCGCGCATGTCCCACATGCGGCACCAGCGCGGCCGAGTAGAGCGCCATGCGCAGGTTCACCGCCAGCGCCGCGGCAAGCGCGACGAACACCGGCGCGTTTTCTTGCAGCAGCGCCAGCGCGGTGAACTGCGACGCGCCGGCGATCACCAGCACCGACATCGCCATCACCTGCAGGATGTCGAGCCCGGCATCCCGCGCCACGACGCCGAACAAAAGCGAGAAGGGCACCACCACCGCGATGAACGGGGCGCAGTCGCGATAGCCCTGCCAGAACGCTGTTCGCCTCATGCGGGCAATCTCGATTGTGGATTCTTGCGGTCAGTCAATCCACTGAAAGATAAAGATAATACTCGGTTCTTGTGCTGCCTTCGGTGCATCTGTGCGCCTCCCTCCCACGAATGCTCTTGCATTTGGTATACCAAATTGGGAAGCTGCTGCAAGGAAACAGCGCGTCACCCGGCGCGCCCGAGAGGCGCGCGGGGAGGCGCGTCAAGGAGAGGAAGCGACCCGTGTCCGACACACGTGCCAATAAGCGATTCCGCTCGCAAGAGTGGTTCGACAACCCCAACAATCCCGGCATGACCGCGCTCTATGTCGAGCGCTATCAGAACCAGGAATACACCCGCGACGAGCTGCAGGCCGAAAAGCCGATCATCGGCATCGCCAACAGCGGCTCGGACATCGCACCGTGCAACAAGATCCACGTCTTCCTGATGGACCGGATCAAGGCCGGCATCCGCGAGGCGGGCGGGATTCCGATGGAATTCCCGGTGCACCCGATTCAGGAAACCGGCAAGCGGCCCACCGCGGCGCTCGACCGGAACCTCACCTATCTCGGCCTTGTCGAGGTGCTGCATGGCTACCCGCTCGACGGTGTGGTGCTGACCACTGGCTGCGACAAGACCACCCCCGCCATGCTGATGGGCGCGGCGACGGTCGATATTCCGGCCATCGCGCTCAACGGCGGGCCGATGCTGGACGGCTGGTGGAAGGGCAAGCGCGCCGGCTCGGGCACCATCGTCTGGGAATCGCGCCGCCTGCTCTCCGAGGGCAAGATCGACTATGATGAGTTCATGTCGCGGGTCTGCTCCTCGGCGCCCTCGCTGGGGCACTGCAACACCATGGGCACCGCCTCGACGATGAACGCCATGGCCGAGGCGCTCGGCATGTCGCTCACCGGCAACTCCGCCATCCCCGCGCCGTTCCGCGAGCGCATGGCGATGGCCTATCAGACCGGCAAGCGCATCGTGGAAATGGTCTACGAGGACCTGAAACCCTCCGACATCCTGACCCGCGAGGCCTTCGAAAACGCCATCGTGGTCAACGGTGCCATCGGCGGCTCGACAAACGCCCCGCCGCACCTGCAGGCGGTGGCCCGTCACGCCGGGGTCGAGCTTGACGTGAAGGACTGGGAGACCATCGGCTTTGACGTGCCGCTGCTGGTCAACATGCAGCCCGCCGGAGAATACCTCGGCGAGAGCTTCTTCCGTGCCGGCGGCGTGCCTGCGGTGATGGCCGAATTGCAAAAGGCCGGGCGCGTCCACGAGGGGGCGATGACCGCCACCGGCCAGACCATGGGCGCCAATCTCGCCGGGCTCGAAAGCCTCGATACCGACGTAATCAAGACCTACGACGCGCCGATGCGGGCCAATGCCGGGTTCAAGGTGCTTTCGGGCAACCTCTTCGACAGCGCCCTGATGAAGACCTCGGTGATCTCCGAGGACTTCCAGAAGCGCTTCCTGTCGGAGCCGGGCAAGGAGGGCATCCTCGAGGCCCGCGCCATCGTCTTCGAAGGACCCGAAGATTACCACGACCGGATCAACGATCCCGATCTGAACATCGACGAGCATTGCATCCTGTTCATCCGCAACGTCGGCTGCGTCGGCTATCCCGGCTCGGCCGAGGTGGTGAACATGCAGCCCCCCGATGCGCTGATCCGGCAGGGCATCAACCACATGCCCACTGTCGGTGACGGGCGCCAGTCCGGCACGTCGGAAAGCCCTTCGATCCTCAACGCCTCGCCCGAGGCGCTGGTCGGTGGCGGGCTCGCCTATCTGCAGACCGGCGACATGGTGCGGCTCGATCTGAACAGCAGTTCGATGAACGCGCTGGTCGACGACGCCGAGTGGGAAAAGCGCAAGGCTGACTGGGAGGCGCCCGAGATCGTCAACCAGACCCCGTGGCAGGAGATCTACCGCCGCCACGTCGGCCAGCTGTCCGATGGCGGCTGCCTCGAGCTGGCGACGGCCTATCAGAAGGTCGCCCGCGTCCTGCCGCGCGACAACCACTGACGCAAACCTGTTCCGGCGCGGGCGCGAAAACGCCCGCGCCGTTTCCTTGGGAGGAGTTTCATGCAAAGTATCATCATCACCGGCGCCGGCAGCGGCATCGGCCGGCTGACCGCGAAATCGTTTCTCGACGCGGGCTGGAAAGTCGGCCTCGTCGGGCGCCGCGAGGCCCCGCTGGAAGAGACCGCCGGCGGCAACCCCAACGCGCTTGTCCTGCCGTTTGACGTCTCGGACCCCGAGGCGGTCGACGCGGGCTTCGACAAGGCGATGGCCGAATGGGGCCGCATCGACGCGCTGTTCAACAACGCCGGAATCAACGTCAAAGGCGGCATGATCGACGAGGTGCCCGCCGAGGAGTGGCTCAAGCTCAGCTCGATCAATATCTCCGGCATGTTCCTCTGCGCCCGCGCCGCCTTTGGCCGCATGCGCCGGCAGGACCCGCAGGGCGGCCGGATCATCAACAACGGCTCGGTCTCGGCGCATGTGCCGCGCTGGGGCTCGGCGCCCTACACCACTTCCAAGCACGCGGTCACCGGCCTGACCCGCTCGCTGTCGCTGGACGGGCGCGCGTTCAACATCGCCTGCGGCCAGATCGACATCGGCAACGCGCTCACCGACATGGCACAGGCGATGACCCAGGGCGTGCCGCAGGCCGATGGCTCGATCGCCGTCGAGCCGGTGATGGACGCCGCGCATGTGGCCAGCACGGTGATGCATATGGCAACGCTGCCGCTGGAGGCGAATGTGCAGTTTGTCACCGTCATGGCCTCGGCCATGCCCTATATCGGGCGCGGCTGAGCGCCGCTTGGCGCCCCGGCGATTTACAATCGCCGGGGTCTGGCCTACGGAGGGCAGACCGTAGAAAAAGGCGCTCCATATGCCCAAGACGCTCGTGACCGGCGCTGCCGGGTTTATCGGTTTCCATCTGTGCCAGCGACTGCTTGCCGAGGGCCATGAGGTCATCGGTCTCGATGCGATCACCGACTATTACGATACCGGGCTGAAGCGCGCCCGCGTGGCGCAGCTCGAGCACGAGCGCTTTACCTTCGTGAAGGGGCGGGTCGAAACGCAGGGGCTGCTGCTGGATTTGCTCTCGCAGCACCGGTTCGAGTATGTCTACCATCTGGCCGCGCAGGCGGGGGTGCGGCATTCGATCGAGCAGCCGCGCGACTATCTGGAAAGCAATATCGCCGGCACCTTCGAATTGCTCGAAGCGGCACGGGCGCATCCGCCCAAGCACATGCTGATCGCGTCGACCTCCTCGACCTACGGCTCGAATACCGAAATGCCCTATGTCGAGACGATGCAGGCCGACCACCAGATGTCGTTCTACGCCGCGACCAAGAAGGCGACCGAGAGCATGGCGCATTCCTACGCGCATCTCTACGACCTGCCGGTCACCATGTTCCGCTTCTTCACCGTCTACGGCCCGTGGGGCCGCCCGGACATGGCGCTGTTCAAGTTCACCAAGGCGATCCTGCAGGGCGAGGCGATCGACGTCTACAACCACGGCGACATGATGCGCGACTTCACCTATGTGGACGATCTGGTTGCGGCGCTGCAGCGGCTGGCCCCGCTGGCACCCGAGCGCGGCGCGCCCGCCGGACCCGAGGACAGCCTCTCGCCGGTGGCGCCGTGGCGCGTGCTCAACATCGGCAACGGCAGCCCGGTGAAGCTCACCGCCTTCATCGAGGCGATCGAGGCGGCCACCGGCCTCACCGCCAAGCGCAACCTGCTGCCGATGCAGCCCGGCGACGTGCCCGCTACATGGGCCGACACCACGCTGCTGACCCGGCTCGCCGGGAACGCCCAGCACACGCCGGTGACCGAAGGCGTCCGGCGCTTCGTCGACTGGTACCGCGCCTATTACGCGGTCTGAGCCGGCGGCGCGCCGCCGCTTCTTCTCTTCAAAAATACGCCGGGGGTGAGGCCGCAGGCCGAGGGGGCAGCGCCCCCTCCGCGGGGCCTCACATTCTGGGCGGACGCGAATGCGGCACGCCGCGTTGCCGCTCGCGGTGCCAGATATAGAGCCCGGCGCCGATGATGATCGCCGCGCCGAGCAGCGTCCATGGGGTCGGCCAGGTGCCGAAGATCAGCAGCCCGGCGGCGGCGGCGCTCATCAGTTGCAGGTAGACCATCGGCGCCAGCACCGAGGCATCGGCATAGCGGTGCGCCGCCGTCGCCAGCATATGCGCCACCGCGCCGAAAATGCCGATCACCGCCAGCATCACGCCAACGCCGGCGCTCTCGGGCGCCTCCCAGCTTGGCAACACCCATGGCGCCAGAAACAGCGTCGGCAGCGCGCCGCCCCAGACCTGCGAGGTGGCGTTGCTTTCGGTGCCCGCCATCTGCCGGGTGAGAATGAAATAGAGCGCGGCGCTGCTCAGCGCGCCCACCGACAGCAGCATCGCCGGGTGGAAATCCGCGCCCCAGGGCTGCATCACCACCAACACGCCCAGAAAACCGACGCAGACCGCGCCGATCCTATGCGGGCCGACCTTCTCGCCAAGCAGCGGGATCGCCAGCAGCGTCACCACGATGGGCCCGGCGAACATGATCGTCGTGGTAACGGTGATCGGCAGGTAGCGGAGCGCGAGGAAGTTCAGCATGGTGCTGCCGAACAGCGCCGCGGCGCGCAGCGCCTGCTTCCACGGGCTGGCGGTACGGAACAGCGCCTTGCCCTCACGCGGGAAGAAGGCGACCAGCACCAGCACCAGATGCGCGGCATAGCGGCACCAGACCACCTGCAGCGCCGGCATGCCGTGCTGCAGCAGCCATTTGGCCGAGGTGTCGATACAGGTGAACCCGATGACGCCCACGGCCATGAGGATCAGGCCGAGGGCGGTTTTGTCTTCGCGGGGGGCGACGGCCATGGCTCAGCGCGCCCGCGCCGGGAGAAGCGGCATGTTTCAGTCTTTCAGATGCTTGGAAAGGTAGTCGACCATTTCCGGCACCATGTGCCCGGCGAAGCCATTGTTCAAGGCCTCGTTCAGCGTTTCCGAGGCGCAGCCGGACATGCGCGACTGCGCCCCCAACTCTTCGGCCATGGCGCGGTAATAGCCCACGTCCTTGGCGGCATTGTCAACCGAGAAGGCCAGATCGACCTTGCCGTCCATCGCCCAGCTTTTGATGAAATCCATCATGCCCGAATGGTTCGGCCCTGCCGACAGCACGCCGTAAAGCTTGTCGCGCGGAATGCCAGCGGCATCCCCCATGGCAAACGCCTCGGACATGGCCATGGCGGTGGTCATGGCAAAGAAGTTGTTGATCAGCTTGATCGTGTGCCCCGAGCCGAGCGGGCCGAGGTGGAAGACGTTCTCGCCCAGCACGTCCAGAACCGGCTTGGCCTGCGCATAGGCGGCTTCGTCCCCGGCGCACATGATGTTCAGCTTGCCCTCTTTTGCGTGCGACGGCGTGCGGCCCAGCGGGGCGTCCAGATAGGTCGCGCCCTTGCTGGCCAGTTCGGTGCCGATGCGCTGGGTCGAGCCGGGCAGGGAAGTGCCAAAATCGATGACGATCTGTCCCTCCTTGGCGCCGGCCAGCACGCCGTCGTCGCCGAAGATGCGGCTTTCCACCTGCTCCGAGGTGCCGACGCAGAGCATCACGATATCGCTGCTTTCGGCCAGATCTCGCGCCGATCCCGCTTCCGAGCCGCCGCGCGACAGCGCCTCTTCGACGCCGCTGCGGTCACGGTTGCCAAGAACGGTCACGTCGTAGCCCGCGTGTTGCAGGCATTCGACCATGGCCCGGCCCATAAGGCCGAGCCCGATGAACCCGATGGTGGGTTTGCTCATGTGGTGGTCCTTCCTTTGTCGAGGCCGGGTGGTGGGCTTGCGGCGCGGGGTTACATCACCGCGCCGACCTGCCAGGGCACGAACTCATAGTCGCCCAGTCCCAGCGCTTCGGATTTGCTTTCTTCGCCCGAGGCCATGCGCAGCCACATTTCGTAGATCTCGCGCCCCACGTCCTCGACGCTGGCGCCTTCGGTGAGGATGCGCCCGGCGTTCACGTCCATGTCCTCGGTCTGGCGCTGGTAGAGTTCGTTGTTCGAGGCGACCTTCATGGTGGGCGAGGGCTTCGCGCCAAAGGCTGAGCCGCGCCCGGTGGTGAAGCACACAAGATTGCAGCCCGAGGCGATCATGCCGGTGACCGAGGCAGGGTCGTAGCCGGGGCTATCCATGAAGGTGAAGCCCTTGGCGGTGACCGGCTCGGCGTATTTATACACGCCCATCAGCGGCGTGGTGCCGCCTTTGGATGCCGCGCCCAACGATTTTTCCAAGATGGTGGTCAGCCCGCCCTTCTTGTTGCCGGGGGAGGGGTTGTTGTCCATCGAGCCGCCGTTGCGCTCGGTGTAATCCTCCCACCAGTGGATCAGGTCGATCAGCTTCTTGCCGATCTCGGGGGTGGTGGCGCGGGCGGTCATCAGGTGCTCCGCGCCGTAGATCTCGGGGGTCTCGGACAGCACGCCGGTGCCGCCCTGCGCCACCAGAAGATCGCAGGCATGGCCGACGGCCGGGTTGGCGGTGATCCCCGACCACGCGTCCGAGCCGCCGCATTCGAGGCCGACCATCAGTTCGGAGGCGGGGCATTCGGTGCGGGTGGCCTTGTTGACCTCGGGGAGCATCTGCTCGACCTGCGCGATGCCGTGCTCGACCGTCTTGCGCAGCCCGCCCTCGTCCTGAATGTTCATCTTCTGGAACAGCGGGCCGGGGGTCAGCCCATAGGCCTGCACCAGCCAGTCGATCTGCATCACCTCGCAGCCAAGCCCCGCCATCAGCACGCCGCCGACGTTGGGGTTGCGCGCATAGCCCCACAGGACACGCTGCAGGAACTCAAAGCCCGTGCCGTCGCCGCCCATGGCGCAGCCGGTGCCATGCACGAAGGCCACGACGCCATCGACATTGGGATAGGCTTCAAGCTTCTCGGGGGTGAAGTGCTGCGCGATCATCCGCGCGGCGGTGGCCGAGCAGTTCACCGAAGTCAGGATCGCAAGGTAGTTGCGGGTGCCGACCCGGCCGGTCGAGCGGCGGTAGCCCATGAAGGTGTCTGGCTTTTCGGCGGGGGGCACCGGGCGCAGGTTGGTGCCATACTCGTATTCGGCCTCGACGTTGCGAAACTCGAGGTTGTGGGTGTGGATATGCGCGCCTGCGGGAATGTCCTCGGCGGCGTAGCCGATGATCTGGGCGTATTTGCGCACCGGTTCGCCCTTGGTGATGTCGGTCAGGGCCATCTTGTGGCCGCGCGGGATCAGCGTGGTCGCACCTTCGTCGCCCACTTCCAGCGGGACGACTGCGGTGACAACGTTGTCATGTTCGGAAAGGCGGACGGTTTTCATCTTGGCATATGCTCCATGGAGCGGCTGTGTGGGGTGGCGGGCAAAGACCGGGCGGCGCGGCTCTGGCGCCAGCGGGGGCTTTGGGGAAACTCTCTGCCTCCGGTGCCGGAGGGTCAAGCAGGGTCAAGCGAAGGGGCGGCACCGGGCCGCCCCCTCGGACTAGTGGGCCGTTACAGGAACAGCGTGACCAGCGGCGGCCAGGCCAGCAGCACGCCGAGGGCGAGCATCTGGAGCCCGATGAAGGGCAGGAAGCCGCGGAAGATGTCGGTCAGCGAGATATGCGCCGGGGCAACGGACTTCAGATAGAAGGCCGCGGGGCCGAAGGGCGGCGACAGGAAGCTCACCTGCATGTTCATACAGAACACCACGCCGAACCAGATCGAGACGTAGCTGCTGTCCACATGGCCCAGCCAGCCGATTTCCTCGGGCGGCAGGCGCATGACGATCGGCAGGAACACCGGCATGATCAGCAGCACGATGCCGACCCAGTCCATGAACATCCCCATGATCAGGAAGATGAACATCATCACAAGGATGATCCCCATGGTGGGCAGGTCCGAGCCGACGATCAGGTTGGCCACATAGGTCGGGCCGCCCGCCAGCGTGTACGCCGCCGCAAGGGCTGCCGCGCCGATGGTCACCCAGATGATCGTGCCGGTGGACTTGAGCGTGCGCATGACCGCGTCCCAGACCACTTCGAAGCTCATCTCGCGGCGAATGAGGCCGATGACGAAGACCGCCACAACGCCCATGCCCGCGGCTTCGGTGATGCCGGTGATGCCGCCGTAGATCGAGCCCAGAACCACGCCGATCACCACGACCGGGGCAATCAGGCCCTTGCCCATCTCCCAGCCCTTGGCGGTGCGCTCGCGGCCGACCACGAAGAACACCACGATGCCGAACACCACCAGCGCGCCAAGCAGCCACGGGATGTCCGACGCCATGCCGAGCGGGATCGGGTCGACGCCCTCGGTCACGGTGTTGGCACCGGTGACGGTGAAGAACAGCGCGCGCAGCGCCAGCACCGCCACGATCCACATGCCGAAGCGCGACAGGAAGCCGAGGAACATCAGCGCCTTCTCGCTGCCTTCGGGATCGCCCGGCTCTGCCGGCGGCAGGGGGGCCTCTTCGGGGTTCATCCGGGTGCGGATGAAGATGTAGATCATGAAGAACGAGGCCAGCATGAAGCCCGGCAGGAACGACGCGGTGAACAGCGCCTTGATCGAGGTCTCGGTGACCAGACCGTAGAAGATCAGAACAATCGACGGCGGGATCATCGTGCCCAGCGAGCCGCTTGCACAGATCGTGCCGATGGCGAGGTTCTGGTTGTAGCCAAGGCGCAGCATCTGCGGCAGCGCGATCAGGCCCAGCAGAACCACTTCGCCGCCGATGATGCCCGACATGGCGGCCATGATGACGGCCATGATCGAGGTCACGAAGGCGATGCCGCCACGGGTCCGCGACAGCCACACGTTAAGCGAGCTGTACATGTCCCGCGCGATGCCAGACCGCTCGAGTAGTGAGGCCATAAATATGAACAACGGCACTGATATCAGGACGTAGTTCACCATCTGTCGATAGACCGCCTGACCAAGCACCGCGAAGGGGCCCATGCCGAAGCGCCCGAACAGCAGGTCGGGGCCGAATTTCATCACAAGGGTCGCAACTGCCAGAAAGGCGGAGGCGAAGCCCAGTGGCATCCCGATCGCCAGCAATGCGAACATCGCCAGCAGCAGGATCAGGCTGAGTGTGCCAATATCCACCATTTAAGTCAGTCCTCCAGCGTGCGACGGATGTTTTCAATCTCCGTCTGGTCGATCTCGTCCGCGGGCGAGTGGTGTTCGGGGGCCTTGTTCCAATCCGCGATGAGGTTGGACAGCGCCTGCAGCGCCACGAGGCCGATGATGATGAGAATGCCGATTTTCAGGGTCGCCGGCAGGGGCGGATCCCACGCGGTGCCGAAGGTCTCCATTCGGCCAAGCTTCTGCATGGCTTCGTTGTAGCCACCCCAGAGCAGGCACAGGAAGAACACCCAGATCAGCGAGACCGAGATCACGTCGGCCAGCTTCTGCATCCAGCGCGGCATCATGTCGTAGATGATGTAAATGCGGATGTGGCTGCGCTGCTGCATGGAATAGAGCCCGGCCAGCAGGAACACGAAGGACGCGATCCACAGCGACAGCTCGTTGGCCCAGAGCGTGGGCTTCTCAAAAACGTAGCGCGCCACGACTTCGTAGAACATCACCAGCACGATGGCGATGATCGCGATCATCGACAGGCGCGAGAGCACCAGCGACAGGATGTCGAGCGGGCCGGTGTGCTCGATCTCGATCGAGCCGCGCGTGTCCGACAGGTAGATCGAGCCGAACAGCAGCGCCGCAAGCAGCGACCACAGCATGACCGACACCAGCGGGCGGCCCTCGGGGCGCAGCATTTCATACATGCCGATGGGCTCGGCGGAGGTGAACTGGCCGACGATCAGCCAGGCGTACACGGCCAGCGCCAGCCCGGTGCTAATCAGGGCCAGCAGCCGGACCGGGCCGCGCAGCGAGCCGAGCCAGAGGCTTTCATTGGACATTGGATAACCCTTTCGGAGGAGGGGATGTCAGGGTCTGTGAGACAAGGATGAAACAAGAAGGGCGGGCCCGGGTCTGGGCCCGCCGCTCTGTCTGTCAGGTCAAGGATGCGCCGGGCGTCCTTATTCTGCCGAGATCAGACCCAGCTGGCCCAGGTATTCCTTGTGGCTTTCCACAAGTGCCTTGGCTTCGGGCGACTTCTCGGCCCAGGTGTCCCACGCGGATTGTGCCGCCTCGCGGAAGGTCGCGCGATCCTCTGCCGACCAGTCGTGCAGGGTGACGCCAGCTTCGGTCAGACGTGCCGCCGCTTCGTTGTTGGCTTTCTCGAAGAACAGGGCCGAACGCAGCGCCAGCTTTTCCATCGCGGTCTCGATGATGCGCTGGTTCTGCTCCGACAGACCGTCCCAGACCATCTTGTTACACGCGAGGTGGTCGGACGGCATCGAGTGGAAGCCGGGGTAGGTGGCATGCTTGGCCAGATCAAAGAGGCCAATCGACTCGTCATTGGCAAGACCGGAATAGTCGGTGCCCTCGATGATGCCGGTTTCCATCGCGGTGAAGACCTCGGTGAAGTCCATCACGATCGGCGAGGCGCCGAGGTTCGCGAAGATCTCGGTTTCCATGCCCGGGGGCGAACGGAACTTCCACTCTTTCAGATCATCCGGCCCGGCGATCGGGGTCGAAGAGACCAGCGATTCCTGACCATAGACCCACCAGCCGATCAGCTGCATGCCGAACTGGTTGTAGAGCTCTTGAGCTTGCTCGAGGCCGCCACCGTAATACAGCCACGACAGCTGCTGGTAGGGCGTGTCGTAGCCGCCCATGATGTCGCCGACGAACTGGAAGCCAGCGTTCTTGCCGGTCTGGTAGGCACCGCCGGTCATGTCGCAATCGATGATGCCATTGGCTGCGGCGTCGAAGGTTTCGACCGTCGCCACCACCGAGGAGGCGTAGAACATCTCGATGTCGATCGAGCCGCCCGACATCACTTCGACGTCGTCGACGAATTGCGCGGCAAGCTTCCCCGAAGTCTGCTCGGGGTTGTAGTGCGTCTGGATGCGCAGGGTCACGTCCTGAGCCAGCGCCGGGCTTGCCAGAACAGCGGCCGCGGTTGCAGCCTTCAGCAGGGTTTTCACTTTCATGTCTTTCCTCCCAATATGGGGTCTTCCCCCGGTTTCGGCACTCCCTCACAGCGCCGGATGGTATACCATCTGGAATCGAAGCTAACCCAACGTGGGATCGACAATCAACAATTTTTGGTATACCAGATGTCAAAAGAGTAGGTCACCTTCCCCTCAGAGGGACCTCGGTCTAACACCACGTGTCTCCGCGCCGCGGGGCGCACGATAACGAGCCGTAAAGGCTGAGACTGAGAGGCCCACCATGCCACAGAGCCCTGAAACGAGCCCGTCCGACCTCATTTCGGACAGAACGTTGGCCGAGCAGATCGCGGATCAGCTGCGCCGGGACATCCTGCGGGGCAAGCTGCCGCCCGACACCGCGATCAAGGAACGTGACAACGCCGCCGAGCTTGGGGTCAGTCGCACGCCGATGCGCGAAGCGATCCGCATTCTGGCGCAGGAGGGGCTGGTGGTGCTGCGTCCGGCGCGCAGTCCGATCGTGGCGCGCCCCACCGTGAAAGAGGTGCACGATCAGGTCGTCGTGCTGTTGGCACTGGAAAAGCTTTCGGCGCAGATCGCCTGCGAACGGGCCACCGAGGCCGATCTCGCCGAGCTTGCGGATCTGAACCAACGCATTGCGGATGCCTATGATCATGTAGATGCGCTGGACCTGTTCGAGATGGACATGGCCTTTCACCGGCTCATCGCCGAAGCTGCGCACAACGAGGCGCTGGCCGAGACCCATCACGCCTATCTCGCCCGCCTGTGGCGCGCGCGGTTTCTCTCGGCGACCATGCGGCGCAACCGCGAACGCGTGGTGACGCATCACGGGGCGATCATGGATGCCCTGCGGGCGCGCGATCCCAAGGCGGTGGATGCGGCTCTTGATCAGCACTTGGCCAATCTCGCCGAAGATATCTCTGCCGCGATCGAGGCGGAGAATGCCGCCGCAGGCGGGGCAGGGGGGTAGGCTTCCCCAGCAGGCGGGGCAGGTGGCCGCGCATCGCAAATCACCGCATCACAAATCACTCAAGCGGCGGTCTCCCATCGGAGGCCGCCTTTTTCATGCGCCGCCATCTGCATGCATTGTGCATAGACTGTGCATGAGATGTGCCCCTTAGATTCCCCCTGACTCGGGCCGAGTCTGCCGCCGCTTTGCACCTGCTTGTTGATAAGTCTGTGGGCGGCGCAATATCTTGTCCCTGCGCTGTGCATCTGCCGCTGGGGCAGGGGGGCTCTGGTGCGCGCACCCGCAAAAAATTCTCACTCTAAACCTCTGTTTTCATGCGCTTTCTGATGAATTTCGCAAAAACTTCACGGGTCTTTCGAAAAACCGCTTGCGGGTCCCGGTGGGTATCCGTAAAAGCCCCCTCACCGGCGGCGCTGAGGCGCTGATCGGGACGCCAGACGGGGTGGCGGCGAGGCGGTAAGCTGAGCCAGCGCAGACGAGGCAACGGAATTCGAGAGGCAGACGGGCGGGCGCGCCGCAAGTTAGGGCGCAACGG